>JARLIJ010000272.1 GCA_031291795.1 Acetobacteraceae bacterium
AAGTCCGGCGCGGCCTACCAGATCCGCATCGGCTTCCAGGTGACCCCCGTTGAACGGGAGGCCAATCGGCGCCGTGTGGCTCACTAACGGGCGCCAACCACACACCCCCCCCCCTTGAGGGAGGGGGTTGGGGGGAGGGGGCCAAGGGCACGGACCGCCGCCCCCTCCCTCAAGGGGAGGGGGAGTGTGGTTGGCGCCAGCTACGCCTCGGGCATCGCCTGCGACAGCCGCCCGCCCAGGCGCAGCGGCGCGACCCGGCGCGCCAGGCCCGTCGCGTCGTCGGTCTCGACGAACACGCCGCATACCGTCGCCTCGCCCTCGGCGGGGCCCAGCCGCTCACCCGACACCTTCTTCCAGAACCGCAGCGTGGCGCCGTCCTTCTGCATCCCGATCACGCTGTCGTAGTCGCCCGACATGCCGGCATCGGACTGGAACGCGGTGCCGCCCGGCAGCACCTGCGCGTCCGCCGAGGGGCAATGCGTGTGGCTGCCCACCACCAGCGAGACCTGCCCGTCGAAGGAATGCGCATAGGCCATCTTCTCGCTGCTGGCCTCGGCGTGGATATCCAGCACGATCGCCTGCACGGTGCCGCCCAACCGGTGCTTCGCCAGCACGTCGGCGGTGCCGCGGAACGGGCAGTCCAGCGGGTCCATGAACAGCCGTCCCATCGCCTGCGCCACCAAGGCGCGTCGCCCGCCGGGGACTTCCACCACCACGGAACCGGCACCCGGCGTGCCGGGCGGGTAGTTCAGCGGCCGGATCAGGCGGGGATGGTCGCCAATATAGGAGACGATCTCCTTGCGGTCCCAGGCATGGTTGCCCAGCGTGATCACGTCCGCCCCGGCCGCGAACAGCGCCGTCGCCATGTCGGGCGCCAGGCCGAAGCCGTGCGAAGCGTTCTCGGCGTTCACCACCGCCAGGTCGAGTCGCAGCGCCGCGCGCAGCCGGGGCAGGGCAGCCGCAACCGCTTCCCGCCCGGTGCGTCCGAGCACGTCGCCGATGAAGAGGAGTCGCATGAGGGTCCTTTGTTCAGCCCCAGGAGGAGATGGACCCGGGGGTGGCGGATCGCCGGCGGCAGTGGACCACGCCGGTTTCGGTTGCCACCGCATCCAACGCGATGTCGTAGGGCCCGACCGGCACCGCGTCCACCCGCTGTGCGGCGTAGGCACAGCCCAGCGCGAACCGCTCGGGCAGGCCAGCCAGGGTGCGGTCGTAATAGCCGGCGCCATAGCCCAGCCGGTGGCCGTGATGGTCGAAGGCCAGCATCGGCACCAGCAGGACGTCCGGCACCCGTTCCGGCCCGATCGGGCGCTGCGTGCCGAACCGCTCCTCGATCAGCTCCGCGTCCGGGGTCCAGAGCCGGAAGCACAGCGGCAGGCCGCGCGCCGGCGTGACCGGCAGCACGAGGGGGTGGCCGCGGTCATGCAGCGCCTGCAGCAATGGGCGGACGTCGATTTCGTCGCCGATCGGCAGGAACCCGGCGACCACGGCACCCCGCGGCGGCAGGCAATGGCGCAGCACATGCTCCGCCAGCGCGATGCCGCATGCGAGGGCATCGTGGTTCGCACGCACCGCGAGCGCGTGCAGACGCGCCGCGCGCTTGGCTTCGTCCAGTGAAAGAGGTGAGTGCGGAGCCACCATGGCCGTTGGCGTTGTCATCCTCCCAGAGCCTGCGTGTGCAGGTGGGCGCCAGATACCGAGACCAAGATCCCGACAGAGCCAGCTCCCGAGGGAGATGCTTACTGGCCCCGGGGATGAGCTGCCTGACGCACCGGGTAGCCCCGCTGTTGCAACTTAGGGATGCTCGAGCCCAGCCGCAATCTCTTCCGCTCGCTTGGCAACACGATTAAGCCGCCGGCCGAGCTTGGCGTGGCCTTCGGCCGGGGGCTGGGTCTGCGCGGCGGCGAGGCGCTGGCGCAATTCGAACACCTCGTCGGCCATCAGCAGTCCGGCCATCACCAGCATGCGGGCTTCCCCGCTTTGCCCGGCGTTCAGCTTCACGCTGTCGATCCGCTGGTCCAGTTCGGCCGCCATCGCCGCAAGGTGCTGCTCCTCGCCGTCCTTGCAGCCAACCGTGTAGGCATAGCCGTTGATGCGGAGCGTCACCTGCGGCATCGCGCGTGTCCTTTGTCTCGTCCGTTCGCCAGCCAAACAATCAGCCGGACTTGCCTGTCAGGGCCGCCCGCAATCTATCGATCAAATGATCGAGTCGGGAGGCGATCTCGTCTGCCGGAACGACTGGCGCCGCATCGTGGGGCTCGGTCATGGCGTCGGCGCCCATCGGGTCGGCACCATACTGGGCGCCGATCAGCGGGTGCGGCTGCCTGGCAAGCCGGGCGATCCGCTCCAGCGCGCTTTCCAGACGCAGCACGGCGTCGTCCGGGTCGTCCGTCTGCTCATCCATTGCCGGTCCGTATCCCTCTCGCCCCGCGGGCGACGCTTGCACTGAAAGCGAGGCCCGGCTTCAACGTCAAGCATGAGTGTGCCGCAAATGAACCTGCCGCAAGCCGTGATCGTCCATGGCCGCGCCGACGCCGACGCCGCCCTGGCGGCCGGCCGGCCGATTACATTGCTGTCGGCGCCGGGGGCTGCGGGCTATGCCGGGTGCCTTTGGTGGCAGGTCCTGGCGACGCAGGCGCGGGCGGCGCATCCGGAGCTGGCTGTCGTGGACCTGCTGGACTGTGGCCCGCTCTCCGGCTGCGCGCTGGCGGCCTTGCGGATCGGGCTGCGCGGCCTCGTGCTGACGCCGGAGGCGCCCGGTCGGGACCGGGTCGCCGCGATTGCCGCGGCCGAGGGGGCGCTGCTGCTGGCCGAGGCGCCGGATGCGCTGGACCTGGCCGCGCCGGGGGCGGCGCGGCGGCTACACGATTGGTTGCAGGCGCGGCCCGTCGTGGGTGACACTCGCGGCGGGCTAGGCTAACACCCGGCGGCAGGCCAGGACCATTTCAGACAAGAGGACCCCACCCGATGCGCGTCACCCAGAAGGTCAAGAAGATCCTCGACTGGTATGAGGGCGATAACCCCGGCGTGAAGGCCAACCTCGCCCGCATCCTGTCCACCGGCAAGCTGGGCGGCACCGGCAAGGTCGTCATCCTGCCGGTCGACCAGGGCTTCGAGCACGGCCCCGCGCGCAGCTTCGCGCCGAACCCGCCGGCCTACGACCCGCATTACCACTACCAGCTGGCGATCGAGGCCGGGCTGAACGCCTATGCTGCGCCGCTGGGCAGTCTCGCCGCCGGTGCGGATACGTTTGCCGGGCAGATCCCGCTCATCCTGAAATGCAACAGCTCCAACTCGCTGGCGACGTCGAAGGACCAGGCGGTCACCGCCGGGGTGAAGGACGCGCTGCGGCTGGGCTGCGCGGCCATCGGCTTCACCATCTATCCCGGCAGCGAATACGCCTTCCCGCAGATGGAAGAGCTGCGCGAGCTGACGCTGGAAGCCAAGGATTCCGGCCTCGCCGTGGTGGTCTGGAGCTATCCGCGCGGGCCGAACCTGGACAAGGCGGCGGAGACCGCGCTGGATATCTGCGCCTATGCCGCCCACATGGCCGCGCTGATGGGCGCCACCATCATCAAGGTGAAGCCGCCGACCGACGTGATCAGCCTGGAAGCGGCGAAGAAGAGCTACCAGGGGTTCGACGGCTCCACCATGGCCAAGCGCGTCGCCCACGTGATGCAGGCAAGCTTCGCCGGCAAGCGCGTGGTGGTGTTCTCGGGCGGCGAGAATCGCGACCTCGACGGTCTGTATGAGGACATTCGCGGCATGCGCGACGGCGGCGCCAACGGGTCGATCATCGGGCGCAACACGTTCCAGCGGCCGAAGGAGCAGGCGCTGGAAATGCTGAACAAGATCATCGACATCTACCTGGGCAAGGCCTGATCCCATGGCGGCGATGGAGGCCGGCGGCCCGCCCGGCTGCCGGGTCTACCTGATCACGCCGCCGACGCTGGAGCCGGTGGCGTTCGCCGACCGCCTCGCCGCCGCGCTGGACGCCGGCGACGTGGCGGCTGTGCAGCTGCGGCTGAAGGACGTGAGCGACGATGTGTGGCGCCGGGCGATCGACGTGCTGCGCCCGGTCACCCAGGCGCGCGGCGTGGCTTTCCTGCTGAACGACCGCGCCGACCTGGTGCGCGCCAGCGGGTCGGATGGCGTGCATGTCGGGCAGGAAGACATGCCGGCGCGGGAGGCGCGGCGGCTGATCGGGCCGGACCTGACGCTGGGCGTGACCTGCAAGGGCAGCCGCGACCTGGCGATGCAGGCCGGTGAGGACGGCGCGGACTACGTGGCGTTCGGGGCGTTCTTCCCCTCCACCACCAAGGACGTCACCAACCAGGTCGATCCCGAGATCCTGCGTTGGTGGAGTGAGCTGATGGAGCTGCCGTCCTGCGCGATCGGCGGCATCACGCCGGAGAATTGCGCGCCCCTGGTGCAGGCCGGGACCGATTTCCTCGCGGTGGTGGGGTGCGTCTGGAACCACCCGGACGGACCGGCGGCCGGGGTGAAGGCGCTGAACGCGGCGATCGCGGCGGCCCGTTAGAGCGGTTTCGGGGAGGCTGGAAAACCCATACCGTCCTGGCCGGGCTTGTCGCGGGCATCAATCGGGGCTCAATGCTGGTACAGATGGCCGGGACAAGCCCGGCCAGGACGATCTCCAACAGGGACGGATTTCCAGTCAGCCTGAACGTGCTCTCGCAGTGGAGGCGCGCGCGTCATCGCGCCGATGGCCACGCAGCCGGCGCAGGATGCGACGGACACTCTCGGCGGCGTCAGCATGGCGGCCAACGAAACGGGTGTCGCCGCGGGTGAAGTACTCCGGTCCGCTGCCGACCTCTCGCGCCAGGCCGAACGCCTCACCGCCGAGGTTTCGACATTCGTCGCGGCGGTGCGGGTGGCCTGACTGCGACCGTCAGGCGAACACGTAGGACGTCCCGACGCTGTTCAGGAAGAACTGGTCCGGCATCGCCGTCGCGAATGCGTTGATGGCGCGCCAGCCCGTGCAGTGCATGGGCACGATGTAGCTCGGTGCCAGCGCACGCATCTCCTCGATGGTCGCCTGGATGCGCGGCTCGAACCCCGGACCGGTCAGGTGGAAGCCGCCGATGATCGCGTGGATCTTCGTCACCCCGGTGATGTCCTGGGCATGGCGGACGGTGTTGATGATGCCCGCATGGGCGCATCCGCTGATCACCACGAGCCCCTGGTCCCGGACCTGCAACACGATCGCCTGGTCGTCGCGAAAGGTGTCGGTCTGCCAGGCCCCATCCAGCTCGATCTGCGCACCGGGGAAACCCGTTTCGAATGCGGTGCTGCGGGCGATCTCGCCGGAGACGCCGACCAGGTCGGAGCACCAGGCCGAAGGGTCGTTGAGCGCCTGGATGTCCGCACCCGCCTCATGCAGTGCGGCGGGGTCGACGACGGGGAGGAAACTGTTGTGCTGGCCGGGGAAGCGGCGCGGGCGGAACACATCGGGATGGGCGATCAGCGGGCAGCCGCAGGGCGCCAGGCCGGCCGCTGCGAGCAGCCCGCCGCAATGGTCGACATGGCCGTGGCTCACGACGATGGCCTCGGTCCGGCTCAGGTCCCGCCCGCAGACCCGCAGGTTGTTCAGCAGCGTGCCGGGGGTGAGCGCGGCGTCGAGCAGGATGGTATGCGTCGTCGCGCCGCAGTCGACGTCGACCAGCACGGAAAGCCCGTGCTCCGCCACAGGGGTGAGTGTCCAGTCGGCCGGCAATGGCGCGCGGCGCATCGGCCCGCGGCTTTCGTTCAGGAAAAGGTCCAGGTAATTGTCGACCAGGACGGTAACCGTCACACGGTCGGCCTCTCGCAGACTCAATTGCCCCATGCGTGCGCTCCAACTCGTGTCCGCCGCCTGACGTTCGCTGCCGCTTTCCAGCGGACATCGGGGATCAGCGGGCCACTGAAAACCAAGACGAATGTCCCGATCCCGGCACTCGCCCGTGACAGCGAGCTGCGGAGTCGGGCCACTGGATGGCCGTCACGGGCAATCGCCCGATCCGGTCGATTGATCGGCAGTGGGTATAAGTCCGTTCGCGGTGGAAGTCATCGCGTGCCGTCGGGGTGGCGGGTCTGCGCTACTCGAACTCGGTCGGCAGCCCTGGTTCGCGCCAATGGGCGAACATGCGCGCGATCTGCTCCGGCCGGACGCGTCCGGCGGACAGGTCGGTGGGGATCGCGTCCTCGGCGAACCAGCCGACTTCGCTGGTCTCCAGGCTGGTGCGCGGCGCGCCGCCCTCCAGCGTGCACACGAAGAACATCCGCACGATCGAGAACGGCATCGGCGGATGCTTCTGCCGCGCGCGATCCCACACTGCGGCCAGCTTCACCGCGCGTGCGCGATAGCCGGATTCCTCGAAGACCTCCCGCACCACGGATTCCGCCGGCGTCTGGTTCACGTCGGCCCAGCCGCCCGGCAGGGTCCAGCGGTCGGCATCCACGGTCTCGCGCACCATCAGCACGCGGCCGGCGTCGTCGAACACCGCCCCGCGCACGCCGACCTTGGGCGAGGCGTAGCCGGTCTCGCCGGCGAACAGGTCCTCGATCCGGGTCAGGTCGGCGCCGGTGTGTTCGGCCATGATCCGTGCGGCGAGGCGCGACAGGGCCTGGTAACGCTCCAGGTCGTAGGGATCGCGGCCGTATGTCAGGCCGGTTTGCGCGGTCGCCTGAATCTCGCGCGCCCAGATCAGCCAGTTCGGCTCGCTGCCGTTCAATTTGTCGTTCAACCTGCCACCCGTTTGCCGTCGCTTAATACCGCCCGCCGCAGAGACCGACTCATGGGCTGTCTCTGCCAGCTCGTCATGGCCGGGCGCGTCCCGGCCATCTGTCGCGGCACCCTGCCTCACGGATGGCCGGCACGGCGGCCGGCCATGACGGCGGGACGGTCAGTGCCAACGGCGGTTGGTAGAACCCATCATCAACGTTGGGCGGATCATTGGGCGGATTCCGGCACCAACGCGGCCTCGGAGGTGACGGCGGGATCGATATCGGCCTCGGTCAGCATGCGCCAGGTGCCGCCGACCAGGATCTCGGACGGGCGGAAGCGCGCCTTGTAGGCCATCTTGCGGCTCTCGGGCACCCAGTAGCCCAGATACACGTACGGCAACCCCAGGCTGCGCGCGCGCTCGACCAGCCACAGGATGGCGTAGGTGCCCAGCGACCGCTTCTCATAGCCCGGGGCGAAATAGCTGTAGACGGCGGACAGCCCGTCGCCGAGGCGATCGGTCAGGCAGGCGCTGATCATCCGGTCGTCGGGCTCGCGGAACTCCACGATGAACGTCTCGATCGGCGTGTCTTCCACCATCGCGCGATAGTCGTAGAAACTCATGGTGGCCATGTCGCCTTCGCCGTGGCGGGCCTGCTGGTAGCGCTGGAACAGCTGGAACTGTTCGGCGGTGGCGCGCGACGGAACCTCGAAGCCTTCCATGGCGGCGTTGGCGCGGGAGATGCGGCGCAGCGTGCGGTCGAGCTGGAAGCGGTCGACCGGGATGCGGATCGGCACGCAGGACTGGCAGGACGGGCAGACCGGGGCGTAGGCGATGTTGTGGCTGCGGCGGAAACCGGCGCGCGACAGCCGGTCGTGCAGGCCGTCGGCATCCGGTCCGGTGATCTCGGTGACGACCTTGCGTTCCGTCCTTCCCGCCACGTACGGGCAGGGCAGGGGGGCCGTCGTGTAGAAGAATTGCGGCCGACGCGGGGGTTTATAGGTCATCGAGCTGGCGTTCCGAACGGCATGTTCCAGCCTGGGGGCGGTTCGGTCAACGCCTCCATCGCATCGACCCGCACGACGACCAGCCCGCTCACCAGGTCGTGCAGGGTACGCCGGCGCAGCGTGAACAGCGCGACCAGCAGCAAAAGGCCGGAGGTGGCGAGCGTCAGGTAGAAGGCCAGGGTCGAAACCAGCGCCTGCAGGCCGGTCGGTGGTCCGAGGTCCTCATCGCGCCGCACGGTCAGCCCCAACAGCTGCTGGCCGGGTGTCGCGCTGCGGCGGCCGAGCAGGGAGAGCATGTGGTAGGCGAAGGGGACGAAGGGGAGGATGGCGAACACCGCGGCGCCGAGGCCGAGGGTGGCCAGCACGAACAGCGCCAGCACCCACCACAGCATCCACACCAGCATGCCGATCAGGACGGCATCGACGACCCAGGCCACGCAGCGACGCAGCAGCACGCCGCGCGTGAAAAAATCCTCGTTCAGGAAGGGGCCGCTTTCGCTCATGGTGCCAGGTGCAGTGTCGCCTCGGTGCGGGCCGCCAGCGGTCCCAGCGACACAGTAGCACCGTCGCGCCAGCGGACCAGGAAATCTCTGGCATGGCGGCTCAGGATGTTGCCGGACTGGCCGGGGACCATGACGAACAGGCTGTGGTCGAGATCGGCGAGGTCGTAGACGCCGCGATAGCCGGGGCCGTGGACGTCGTGCAGGTCGGCGTCGGTGCCGGCGCGATCGACCGTGCTGTCGTCGCCGGGCGCGGCGATCGTCAGGGTGGTCAGCGGGCCCAGCACCGGCAGCCGGCTGAGGATCGGGTGGCCGAACACCGCCTGGTGGACCGTTCCCCAGCGCCAGGCGGCGGGGTCGGCGCCGTAATCGTCGCCCAGCGCCTTCACCGTGACGTCGAGCGCGGCTTTCAGCGCCGGCGCGCAGTCGCCGTTGCACCAGTGCGCACCCCCTGGCGTGAGGACGAACGCCACGAAGTCCTCGCGCGGGCCGCCCTGGTCGGGGTGGATGCCGTTCTGGATAAGCACCGAACGGTCGAACTGCGCGATCCAGGCGTTGAAGATCAGCGGCTGCGGCGCATCGGTGGTCATCGCGCCGTCCCAGCCGCGCAGCAACGCCTGGGCGCGGGCGGCCGGCGCGTCCAGGCCGGTGACCGCCAGCAGAGTCGGCAGGATCTGCTGCGCGAAGGTGCTCTGCACGTCGGCCTGAATATGCGCGAAATCGGCGGCGGTGTGCCGGTCGGAAGCCGCCAGCAGCGTGTGGATCCGCTGCGCCCGCCAGTCGCCGAACGCGTCGCGGCCGAGGAACGGGTGGTCTTCGGCCGGGGCAATCGGCTCGTTGGTGTTCACCAGCCGGCCGGAGCCGGGGGCCACGACATGCGGCAGGTCGGTGCCGGCGACCCAGCCGATCCAGTCATGCGCGCCGTCGGCACCCGGCACCGGTGCGGATCCGTCGCCGGCTTTGCGGATCGGCACCCGCCCGGTCAGGAACAGCCCGATGCCCTGTCGGTCGGCGACCAGCAGGTTCTGCACCGGCGACGTGATCACCGGTGCGGCGGCGCCGGCCTGCGCCACGGTTTCGGCCTGGTTCAGCGCCAGCAGGCCGGCCGCGGCCGTGTCGTCCGGCTGCAGGTTGCCCATCGCAACGGCCAGCAGG
The DNA here is from genome assembly GCA_031291795.1 of Acetobacteraceae bacterium. GTDB lineage: Bacteria > Pseudomonadota > Alphaproteobacteria > Acetobacterales > Acetobacteraceae > Rhodopila. Next base: position 9,385 of record JARLIJ010000272.1, read on the forward strand.
GGTTCGTTCGCGCCGAGCAGGTCGGTGATGACGGGGCCGTGGCGGGTCTCGCGGACGGTGAGGACCTGGTCGGGCTCGCCGCGCACGCGGATGCGTTCCTCGTGGACTGCGAAGGGGCGCGGGCCGTCCGGGGTCTGGTACTCGCCGGTGCCGACCGGGGTTTCCACGAAGATATCCTGCACGTCGGCGCCGGTGGTGGTGAAGGTCCAGGCGATGTGGCCGTTATGGCCGATCACCAGGAACGGGATGCCGGGGGCGGTGGCGCCGGCCAGGACGTGGCCGGGCGTTTCGATCCGCGCCAGGTACCAGATGCCGGGGAAGCCCAAAGCGAGATGCGGGTCGCCGGCCAGCAAGGGCGCGCCGGTCGCGGTGTGGCTGCCGTCGACCGCCCACTCGTTCGATGCGGTCGAGGGCAGCGTGAACGGCGCCGGGAACGCCGGCAGCATCGCCTGCAGCCGTTCGGCCGCCGCGGCGAAGCGCCACGGCAGCACCAGGGCGGCATCGGGCCGGGGCGGCGTGCGGCTGGCGGGCCATAATTCGTCGATCATCTGCTGTGGGACATGCCTCTGCAGGCGCAGGCGGGTCAGTTCGGTGCGCCAGTTGGACGACAGCCACACGCCCATCGTCTTGCCCCAGAGCAGGCTGTCCACCGGGTCCCAAGGTTCGGGGGCGCCAAGGACCAGGAACTCGGGGGCTGCGAACCGGCCGCGGGCGGCGATCCAGGCGTTCACGCCCCGCGCATAGGCCTCCAGCATCGCGCGCGCCTCGGGCGGCAGGGTCGCGAGGTCGGCCACCGCGTGCCGGCGCAACCCCAGCGTGCGCATCATGCGGTCGAGCGGCAGCGTGGCGGGACCGGCGATCTCCGACAGCCGGCCGGAAGCGTTGCGCCGCATCAGCTCCATCTGGAACATGCGGTCGCGGGCGTGCACGAAGCCGAGCGCGGCGGCGGCGTCGAGGGCGGTGGCGGCATGGATGCGGGGGATGCCGTCCTGGTCGAACCCGATCTCCACCGGGGCGGACAGGCCGGGGATCTGTGCCGTCTGGTCGTTGCGCGGCAGAGTGAGCCAGAGCGCACCGGCGACCAGGCAGACCATCAGCAGGACGAGGACCCCGACCCAGGTCAGCACGCGGACAAGCGGTCGCAGGACGGGACGCATCGGGCCCAAGGTGGCGGCAACCAGGGCGGCCGGCAAGGGCCGCGGCGAATTGTCACAGGGCAATCGCTTGAAGCAAGCAAGGGCGGGGCGCTGCCCCGCACCCCGCCAGGGACCTGGTCCCTGGACCCATTCCATTGGTGTTCACCGGGGGAGAGGGCGCGACACGGCCCTCGGCATGGTCCGCGTAGCGCCCACTCCCCCGGTGAACACCAATGGATCGGTTCCAAGGGCCGTCGCCCTTGGTGGGGTTTGGGGCAACGCCCCAACTTTTGCCTGCTTCGAGCGATCGCCCTGCGAATTGTCATGATGGGGGAGACGGTGTGCGGTCCGTCCACAGGGATGGCTTGCCATCCTCAGGGCGGTCATCTATTGGCGCGACCGGTGCGATCCATTTGCCCTTTGAGACAGGCCTGCCAGGGCCGCCACGGACACGGAGCGCCAGCCCGTCGTGACTGATATCTGGTTCGACCTGCTGCACGCCCGCGCCGACGTGACCCTGGCGCTCGGCCTCGTGTTTGCGATCTGCGTGACGATCCACAGCCTGTTGCGCAAGCGCGATGTGGCGTCCGCCGTCGGCTGGATCGGCCTGGTCTGGTTCGCGCCGATCCTGGGGGCGGCGGTCTACGTGGTGTTCGGCGTCAACCGGGTCCGCCGGCGTGCCCGCCAGCTCCGGCCGCAGGACGACGATCCCGACGGCCGGTCCGTGCCGACCGTGCCGGGGATGGAAAGCGAACTGGATGCGCTGGGACGCGGCATCAGCCGGATCACCGCGCGCGCCCTGCTGTCCGGCACTCGGGTGCAGACGTACCATAACGGCGACCAGGCCTATCCGCCGATGCTGGACGCGATCGCGACCGCCCGGCACAGCATCGGCCTGTCGTCGTATATCTTCCGCGACGACATCTGGGGCGGGCGCTTCATCGCCGCCCTGGCCGAGGCCAGCGGGCGCGGCGTGGCGGTGCGCGTCCTGATCGACGGGATCGGCGGTGGCTGGCTGCGCTCGCCCGCCTATCGCCGCCTGCGACGCGCCGGCGTCCCGGCCGCCCGTTTCATGCATTCGCCGCTGCCGTGGCGCATGCCGTTCATCAACCTGCGGTCGCACAAGAAGATCCTTGTGGTGGACGGGACGGTGGGCTTCACCGGCGGCATGAACATCGCGGACGAGAACGTCATGGCCACCCGGCCGGCGGTGCCGGTGCAGGACCTGCATTTCCGGATCGACGGGCCGGTGGTCCGCCAGTTGGTCGAGGCGTTCGCGCAGGACTGGCAGTTCGCGGCCGGCGAAGATCTCGCGGGCGACGCCTGGTTCCCGGCGCTGTCCCACGGCACTGGCGCGCTGGCCCGCATCATCGATTCCGGACCGGACGAGGACCTGGAGAAGGTGGAGTTCGCCGTCCTGCAGGCCGTCGCCTGCGCGCGGACAAGCATCGCCGTGATGACCCCGTATTTCCTGCCCGATGAGCGGCTGATCACCGCGCTGTCGCTCGCTGCCATGCGTGGCGTGGCGGTCCATCTCGTCCTGCCGGAAGCCAGCAACCATGTGCTGGTCGACTGGGCGACACGGGCGAATATCGGGCCGCTGCTGGCGGATGGCGTGCGCATCTGGCGCAGCCCGCCGCCATTCCATCACGCCAAGCTGATGGTGGTCGATGGGGAATGGTGCCTGATCGGCAGTTGCAACTGGGACATCCGTTCGTTCCGGCTGAACTTCGAGCTTTGCATGGAGGTCTACGACAGCGCGCTGGCGGCGGCGCTGACGGGGCTGATGCAGCAGAGCCGCGGCAAGCCGCTGATGCAGGCGGAGCTGGATGGCCGCGCGTTGCCTGTGCGCCTGCGCGATGCGGCGGCGCGGCTGATGTTGCCCTATCTGTGAGCCGGTCGGCCGGCCGCTCCGCGGGGCTGCCTGCTGTCGGTCGCGGGGCCGTCACCGACAGCCACACTCAACATAATTCCCTCTGTCCAAATGAACGACAGCCATGCATAGAGGATGGTTGCACCGGATCGGCCGTTACACCCATTTGTGATGAGCAATGACCAAACTCGTCAGTTGGAACCTGCTGCGCCTGACCGGAGCCTCGCTTGCCGACGTTGTCGGGCTGATCGAGCGTGAGCAGCCCGATCTCCTGTTGATGCAGGAAGCCACCCGGGTGATGGACGGGCTGACCGCACGCGTCGGCGGCGAATATGTGCGCAGCCCGCTGCCGGGTCGCGTCCATGGGCTGGCGGTATGGAGCCCGGTGCCGCTCCAAAGTCCCCCGGTCGTGCTGCCGCTGCCGGCGGGCGCTATGGTCGAGCGGGTCTGCCAGATCGTCGAGTTCGGCTCGATCGCTGTCGCAAACGTGCATCTCTCACATGGCCAGGTGCTGAACCGCCGCCAGTTGCGCTGGATCGCGCGGGCGCTGCCGTATCGCGCCGCGGTGGTGGGCGACTACAACCTCATCGGCCCGGCCTTGCTGCCGGGCTTTCGCGATGTCGGGCCGCGCGAGCCAACCCATGTCGCAGGTGACGTCATGCCGGTGCGGATCGATCGCTGCCTGGTCCGCGGCGTGGCGTGCCTGGGCGCCAAGGCCCTGCTGCGGGAAGCGTCGGACCATCGGCCGATCGTGATCCGGCTCGATGTCGCCATAGCCCAGCAGGCTCGGCACGTGGAACGCGCGCTGGCGTAGCGGCCGACAACAGCGGCCGGGATTGAAGCGCCGCCGGCGTCCGCAGGATGGCGAACCGCATGCACCGCGATGATGCGGCCTGCGAAGCTGCGGGGCGGCGCCGGCCAGGGTGCACGGCCGGCACATCAAGGGCTGATCGCGCCGCCCGGTCCCGCCCGGCGTATCGCCTGCCGCGGGTCCGCCTGATCTGCTAGCGTGTGACGGCATGGATGTCCTCCGCACCGCACACCACCTGCCCGCCATTGCACAGACCGTGATCGGGCTGTGCGTGTGGCTGTTGGTCCTGGCGGTCGTTTTCATTCCGTTGGAGCGGCTGTTCGCGGTGCGCCGGCACGCCGTGGTCCGGGCGGGATTCCTGGCGGATCTGGGGTATTTCTTCCTCAGCGGGCTGGTGCCCGGTGCCGTGCTGAGCCTGCCGATCGCAGCGCTCGCCTGGGGCGCGCATCGCCTGCTGCCCGATCGCTGGACCGCGATGGTGGCGCATTGGCCGCTGGGGATGCGGGTCGTTGCAGCGCTGGTGGTGACGGAAATCGGACTCTACTGGGGCCATCGCTGGAGCCATGAGATCCCGCTGCTCTGGCGGTTCCACGTCATCCATCACAGTCCAACCCGGCTGGACTGGCTGGTGAACACGCGGGCGCATCCGGTCGATTTCGTGTTCACCCGGTTCTGCGGTCTGGTGCCGCTCTATGCGCTGGGTTTCGCCAACCCGCTCGGTGCGCAGCCCAGTCTGGTGCCGCTGCTCGTCCTGGTGCCCGGCGTGGCGTGGGGCTTCTTCATCCATGCCAATCTGCGCTGGCGGTTCGGACCGCTGGAGTGGCTGGTGGCGACCCCGGCCTTCCATCTGTGGCACCACACCAATGACGGGCCGGACTGCATCGACAAGAACTACGCGCCGATGCTGCCATGGGTCGACTGGCTGTTCGGCACATTCCATTTGCCGAAGGACCGCCATCCGGTGCGCTATGGCACCGACACGCCGGTGCCGGCCGGCTTTGTCGGGCAATTGCTGGAGCCGTTCGCGGTCGGGCCGCGCGAACCGGCCCCGGCGCCGCCGCGGTAAGCCGGCTCAGCGCGTTTTCGGGATCTCGAAACCGGCACTGCGCTCGACGAACTGCACCATCGTGGTCAGGTCGTCGCGCGGCGAGCCGGCGAAGATCGCATGCTTGAACAGCAGCCGCACCGACTGGCAGACCCACATCGGCACGCCCAGTTCCTCGCCCTGCTCGATCGCGAGGTCGATGTCCTTCATCAGGATGTGCAGCGCCGCGCCGTAATGGAAGCTGCGGTCCAGCACGGCCTTCGGGAACATGGTCTGGGTGGCGGTGTTGCTGCCGGTGCCGGCGTTGATCGCGCGCAGCATCACCTCGGGGTCGAGGCCGGCCTTGGCGCCCATCACGAACGCCTCGGAACTCGCAGCGATCGCCACCGCGCACAGGATGTTGTTGGTGAGCTTCAGCACCTGCGCGGCGCCCGGCCGGTCGCCGGCCACCGTCAGCGTCGGCCCCCACAGCGACAGCAGCGGCCGCACCGCCTCGATCGCGGCCGGGTCGCCGGAGACCATCACCGACAGCGTGCCGGACGCGGCGCCCGAGGGGCCGCCGGAAATCGGGCTGTCGACCACGGTGACGCCGCGGGCGGCCATCGCCGTCTCGATCTCGCGCAGGAACCGGGTGCCCACGGTGCAGGTATTCACCAGGATCTTCAGCGCAGCGCCTTGCAGCAGCCCGTCCGGCCCGAACACCACGGTACGGAACGCGTCCAGGGTGGGCAGCGAGACGATCACGATGTCACAGCGCTCCGCCATATCGCGCGGCGACGTGGCGCGGCCGGCCCGGCGGTCGAGCAGCGGACGCATGGCCGTCTCGCTGATGTCGTGGACCAGCAGGCTGTGCCCGCCATCCAGCAGCTTGCCGGCCATCGGCTGGCCCATCATGCCGACGCCAAGGAAGCCTGCCTGCATCGCCATCCCCTCCCGTTTGTTATGGCACCAGGGTTAGCCGGGCATGGGCGTCGAGGGAAGCGTCCGTCTTGCATGCGGTCCGCGTCAGGCACAGCATCATGCGATGACAATCGACAGCTACGATCCGAATATCGCACCCGATCCCGCGTCCTGGCTCGCCCTGGGCGACGACGAACGCCGCACGTTGGTGGAAGCCTGGCACGCGACGCTCCAGGCCGAAATGCCCAACATTCCGGTGCATGCCATGATGCATGTCATCGTCGAGAACCAGGTTGCCGAGGGCGACGCGCTGCCGGTGCAACGCAAGGTGCGGCAGCTCATGGCGCAGGGGCTCGATCGACATGACGCGATCCACGCCGTCGCCTCGGTCCTGATGCATCACTTCCACGCGCTGATGACCCGCGATGAAACCGGCAAGGCTGCGGGCTCCGACCAGAACCAGCGCTACTTCTCCGCGCTGGGGCGGCTGAACGCACGAAAGTGGCTGCGCAGCGGTTGACGCGCGTAGCGTCCCTGCGGGTTGCACCGGCGGCGGCGCCGAATTACAGCACCGGCAACAGGTGGAGACCCAAGGATGGACCAGGCGTTGCTCGTCGAACCGCATACCGAGATCCGGGAGGAGGTGAAGAAGCTCTGCGCCCGGTTCCCCGGTGAATACTGGCGCAAGCTGGACGAGCAGCGGGCCTACCCCACCGAATTCGTGCGCGCGCTGACCGAAGCGGGCTATCTCGGCGCACTGATCCCCGAGGAATACGGCGGCGCGGGCCTGACGCTGTCGGCCGCCGCGGCGATCCTGGAGACGGTGCAGGCCGAGGGCTGCAACGGCGCCGCCTGCCACGCGCAGATGTACATCATGGGCACGATCCTGCGGCACGGCAACGACGCGCAGAAGCAGGCCTACCTGCCGAAGATCGCCACCGGGGAGCTGCGCCTGCAGGCGTTCGGCGTCACCGAACCGACCAGCGGCACCGACACCACCAGCCTGCGCACCTTCGCGAAGCGCGAGGGCGATCATTACGTGGTTAACGGCCAGAAAGTGTGGACCAGCCGCGCGGAGCACTCCGACCTGATGCTGCTGCTGGCGCGCACCACGCCAAAGGACCAGGTGGCCAAGCGCACCGACGGGCTGTCGACCTTCATCGTCGACATGCAGGCGAGCCTCGGCAAGGGCCTGACCATCCGGCCGATTCGCACCATGATGAACCACAACTCGACCGAAGTGTTCTTCGATAACATGGTCGTCCCCGCCGAGAACCTGGTCGGCGTCGAAGGCCGCGGGTTCCGCTACATCCTGGACGGCATGAACGCCGAACGGCTGCTGATCGCGGCCGAATGCATCGGCGACGCGAAATGGTTTCTGGAGAAAGCGACTGCCTACGCGCGCGACCGGGTCGTGTTCGGCCGCCCGATCGGGCAGAACCAGGGCATCCAGTTCCCGCTCGCCCGCGCCTATGCGCAGATGCGCGCGGCCGAACTGATGGTGCAGGCGGGGCTTGCGAAGTTCGAAGCCGGCCAGACCCCCGGCGAGGAAGCCAACATGGCAAAGATGCTCGCCGCCGAGGCGTCCTGGGCCGCCGGCGAGGCCTGCATCCAGACCCATGGCGGCTTCGGCTTCGCCGAAGAATACGACATCGAGCGCAAGTTCCGCGAGACGCGGCTGTACCAGGTGGCCCCGATCAGCACCAACCTGATCCTCTCCTACCTCGCCGAACACGTGCTCGGACTGCCGCGGAGCTACTGACGAGCGCCTGGACCGACCGGACGCACGTTCGGGGCCGGGGAGCGGGTCCCGAGCCGTGCGAACGGTGTGTGTCGCGTGCCCCGGTTGTCGGAAATCCTTACATCTGTGTTCCAGCGTCCGGCGACGTGGCCGCATAACCTCCTGATTTCCGTAGATGCTATTTTGTGGCATCGGAATTGCATTCGTTTCTGGCAAGTTGGCTGGCTTGTAAATGCCTTCAGGCATCCCGGAGAACACGGATATGTCCAAAACGCTGTGGATGGGTACGGCAGTCGTTGTGTCGTTGCTGAGTGTCCAGGCCGCTCAGGCTGATGTGTTCACGTTCGACCCGTTGGCCTCTTACGGTCCGCCCACACTCTATTCGCTGGCCGAAAATGCGGGGTCGAACGAGACGGCGACGGTCAACATCGTTGGCTACTCCTTCGATGCATCGCGCCTGGGCAATTACGTTGTTCTGGACTCCCCAGGTGTCATCAGCGACTCGGTGTATATCAGCAACACCTACACCAGCAGCAATTACGGCCAGATCACTGTCACGTCCTATGAGGGCGAGCGTCCCGCGCTGGCGGATACTGATGTCGTCCTGGGAACGGAAGACGGAACGAGTTCCTTCTTGATCGACCTCCTGCTGGCGGATGCCGGTGGTCTCGATCTGGGGTTTTACCTGTCCAGCGATACGGCAGGGCTCCCGCCGGGCGTCAGTGACCAGATCTCCCTCGAGGTGCCGGAGCCGGCTTCGCTGACGCTGATGGGCGTGGCCCTCGCCGGCCTGGGATTGATCCGCCGCCGCCATAGCTGATCGCATCCCACCGTTCCGCGAGACCAGGCGCGCGGCTGGGGCGGCGAAGCAGCCGGGCGATCCATTGAGTTCGGCCAGACTTCGTGCCACTCACGTGACATGACCGCGTCACGTCCCTTATCCGGCCTTCTTGTCGTCTCGCTCGAACAGGCCGTCGCCGCGCCGTATTGCAGTTCCCGCCTCGCGGATGCCGGCGCACGGGTCATCAAGATCGAGCGGCCGGAGGGCGATTTTGCGCGCGGTTACGATCGCGCCGCCCGCGGCCTGTCGAGCTATTTCGTGTGGCTCAACCGCGGCAAGCAGAGCCTGGTCGCGGACATCAAGGCACCGGCCGATGCCGCGCTGCTGCACAGCATCCTCGCCCGCGCCGACGTGTTCATCCAGAACCTCGCGCCCGGTGCGGCGGTACGGTCCGGCTTCGGGTCGGACGCATTGCGCGCGCGCTATCCCCGGCTGATCACGGTCGATATCTCCGGCTACGGCGATACCGGCGAATACGCCACGATGAAGGCCTACGACCTGCTGGTGCAGGCGGAATCGGGCCTGGCGATGATCACCGGCCATCCCGCGGGGCCGGGGCGCGTCGGCGTTTCGGCCTGCGACATTGCCTGCGGCATGGCGGCCCATGCCGGCGTGCTGGAGGCGCTGATCGCCCGCGGCATCACCGGCCAGGGGAAGGGGCTGAAGGTCAGCCTGTTCGACGGCATGGCCGATTGGATGAACGTGCCGCTGCTGTTCTTCGAAGGCACCGGCAAGGCGCCTGAACGGCTGGGCCTGGCGCATCCGTCGATCTGCCCGTACGGCGCGTTCCCGACCGCGGACGGTGCGCTGGTGCTGATCTCCATCCAGAACGAGCGCGAATGGGCTGAGTTCTGCGCCCGCTTCCTGGACGAGACAGACCTGCCGCAGCGCGAGGGGTTCCAGACCAACGTCATCCGGGTGGCCAACCGCGCGATGGTGGATGCCCATGTGGGCACGATGTTTGCGCGGCTGACGCGGGATCAGGCAGCGGCCAAGCTGCGCGCCGCCGGCACTGCGTACGGGTTCGTCAACGACGTGGCGGCATTCTCGCACCATCCGGCGTTGCGCCGGATCGAGGTTGGCACACCGAACGGCCTGGTGTCGCTGGCCGCACCGCCGGTGATGATCTCCGACGGCCCGCGCGCACTTGGCCCGGTGCCGGCGATCGGGGAACATTCCGAGGCGATCCGGGCGGAGTTTGCAGGGGCGGCGTAGGGCTAAGTCGTTGCCCACGAAACTTCCCCCTCTCCCCTTGAGGGAGAGGGAGCAGGGTCGCGGTCTGCATTCGTCGCCGGGATCGCTACCCCGCCAACCGATTCCGCTCGTAACCACCGAAGAAGATATCCGTGGAGATCTCATCCACCGAACGGCAGCCCGTATAGGCCATCGTCTTGTCCATCTCCGTCTTCAGGATGCCGATTGCCTGCGCCGCACCAGCCTCCCCGCCGGCTGCCGTCCCATACAGCGTTGCCCGCCCGGTCAGCACCGCCTTCGCCCCCAGCGCGAGTGCCTTGACGATGTCCGACCCGCGTCGAATGCCGGAATCCAGCAGCACCGTGGCCCGATCCCCGACCGCCTGGGCGATGTCCGGCAGCACTGCCAGCGTGGCGGCGGCGCTGTCCATGTTGCGCCCGCCATGGTTCGACACGATCAGCCCGTCCACGCCGTAGTTGACCGCTTTCAGCGCATCGTCCACCCGGTTGACGCCTTTCAGCATCAGCGTCCCCGGCCAGATGTCGCGGAAATGCGCGATGTCGGACCAGTTCAGCGAGTCGTGGTTCATCTCCTCCCGCCGTCCGGCCAGGCCGCTGACGATGGTGCCCTGGAACTGCGCCGGGTAGTTCTCGTGCTTAGGCATCCCACCGTTCGCGAGGTAGCGGCCCATCACGCCCAGCGTCCAGGACGGGTGGCGCGCGACGTCCAGCATGAACCGCGGCGAGGGATTGAACGGCAGCGCGAACCCGTTCCGCGCATTGTATTCCCGGTTGCCCGGCACGGCTGAATCGACCGTGACGATCAGCGCCTCGTAGCCCGCGCGCTTCGCCCGTTCGATCATCTCGTAGGACAGGTCGCGGCGTTTCCAGACATAGAGCTGGAACCACAATCTTCCGCCGAACTCCGTCAGCGTCTCCATCGCCGTCATCGACGTGGTGGACAGCGTCAGCGGCACGCCGGCCTTGGCCGCTGCGCGTGCGAGTTGGACCTCGCCGCGATACCAGCACAGCCCGGCCGCCCCTGTTGGCGCGATCACCAGCGGCAGCGCGGCCGGCTTGCCGAACAGCGTGGTGGCCGTGGAGCGGCCGGAGACATCGACCAGCGCGCGATGGCGCAGCTTGATATCCTCGAACGCGGAGCGGTTTTCGTGCACCGCGATGTGGTCCTCGGTGGCGCGATCGACGAACTCGAACACGCCGCGCGGCAGGCGACGCTTCGCCGCCGCCCGCAGGTCGTGGATGTTGTAGCAACGATCGAGTGCGGCCATGGCTCAGTCCGCCATCATCCGATTGCGTTCGCGGTCGCCGAAGAAGATGTCGGTGGAGATTTCATCGACGCCGTTGCAGCCGGTATAGGCCATCGTCTTGTCCATCTCGGTCTTGATGATGGAGATGGCGTGCGATGCACCGGCCTCGCCGCCGACCGCGGTGCCGTACAGCGTGGCACGTCCGGTCAGCACGCATTTGGCCCCGAGCGCTGTGGCTTTGACGATGTCGGAGCCGCGGCGGACGCCGCTGTCGAGCAGCACGGTCGCGCGGTCGCCCACCGCCTCGGCGATCTCGGGGAGCATGTCGATGGTGGCGGCGGCGCTGTCCATGTTGCGCCCGCCGTGGTTGGACACGATCAGCCCGTCTACCCCGGCGCTGATCGCTTTCAGCGCGTCATCGACCCGGTTGATGCCCTTCAGCATCAGGATGCCCGGCCATTTGTCGCGGAAGATCTTGATGTCGTCCCAGTTCAGCGAGTCCTGGCGCATCACTTCCCTGGTGTGTGCGTCGTTGCCGATCGGGCGGCGGTACGGTTCTGGATAGTTCTCGTTACGCGGCATGCCGATGGTGCGCAGGTATTTCATCAGCACCGTCGCGGCCCAGGTCGGGTGGCGCATGATGTCGATGGTGAAGCGCGCGGTGGGATGGAACGGCAGCAGGAAGCCGTTCTTGGCGTTGTACTCGCGGTTCGGCGGCACGATGGTATCCGTTGTGACGATCAGCGCCTCAAACCCGTTGTTCTTCGCCCGCTCGATCAACTGGTAGGACAGCTCGCGCTGTTTCCAGACATAGAGCTGAAACCACAGCCGGAAATTCGCCTCCCTCGCGATCTTCTCCATCGCGGTCATGGCACCGGTCGCAAGCGTGAACGGGATCTTTGCCTTCGCTGCTGCCTTGGCGAGTTCCAACTCGCCTTCATGCCAGCACAGCCCGGCGGCGCCGGTGGGCGCAATGGCCATCGGCAGGGCGATCTCGCGGCCGAACAGCGTGGTCCGGGTGGAGCGGCCGGAGACATCGACCAGCGCGCGATGACGCAGCTTGATGCGCTCGAACCCGGCGCGGTTGTTGCGCAGCGCGACCTCGTCCTCGGTGGCGCGGTCGACGAACTCGAACACGCCGCGCGGCAGGCGGCGTTTCGCAGCCTCACGCAGGTCGAACACGTTATAACAACGATCCAATGCCGCCATCGAACGCTCCCCGTCCCCGATTTGTCATCAACGGTAGGCCAGATTCCGCCGCGTAGGCAAAACCGCGTCAGCCGGCATCGGTCTCCCGCAGGATATCGGTCTTCAAGGGCAGCATTTCGCCCATCCAGGCCGCATGCAGCGTGTGGTCGTCGCGCGGGCGGCCGGATTCCGGGTGCAGCAGGATCGTCAGCCCTTGCCGGTTCAGCATCAGGAACGGCGCCAGCGCGGGGAACTGGTCGGGCGCAAAGGCGATCTGGTACATCGCGCAGGGATGCGGGCCGACCGGCACGTCGTGCCACCGTCCCATCCGCACCGTGAAGCGGCTTTCCACCCACGCCCGCAGGGCAGCGGCGCGGTCTCGGCTCACGGCGTCGTAGTAGACATGCGCGTGGTACTCGGTGATCGCACCCGTCTCGGCCGGCTGCGGCATGGTGTTCTCTCCCGCTATCGTGAATGGAGTTTCGACGCAGCCTTGCCCTGAATCAATGCGGTCCGACGGCAGAGCTCACCTCAATGGTGCGTTTGCCAAGGGAGCCATGCAATGCCGAGAATGAAAGCGGCGATATTTGTGGAGCGCGGACGCATCGTGCTCGACGAGAAGCCGATCCCCGATGTCGGGACGCTCGATGCGCTGATGCGGATCACCACGACGACGATCTGCGGCACCGACGTCCATATCCTCAAGGGCGAGTACCCCGTCCGCTCCGGCCTCACCATCGGCCACGAGCCGGTCGGCGTGATCGAGAAGCTCGGGTCCGCCGTGACCGGCTTCCGGGAGGGCCAGCGGGTGATCGCCGGCGCCATCACGCCGTCGGGCTATTCGGCGGCCTGCCAGTGCGGCTGTTCCAGCCAGGACGGGGCAGGGACGCGGCATGGGTTCCAGGCGCTCGGCGGCTGGAAGTTCGGAAACACGATCGATGGCTGCCAGGCCGAGTACGTACTGGTGCCGGACGCGATGGCCAATCTCGCCCCGGTGCCGGACGGGCTGACGGACGAGCAGGTGCTGATGTGCCCGGACATCATGTCCACCGGCTTCTCGGGCGCGGAGAGCGGCCATGTCCGCATCGGCGACACCGTTGCGGTGTTCGCCCAGGGGCCGATCGGGCTGTGCGCCACGGCGGGCGCCCGCCTGGCCGGCGCCACGACGATCATCGCGGTCGACAGCGTGCCGGCACGCATGGACGTCGCCCGCCGCATGGGCGCGGACCTGGTGGTTGACTTCAAGGCGGTCGATCCGGTGGAGGAGATCATGCGCCTCACCGACGGTCGCGGCGTCGATGTCGCGATCGAGGCGCTCGGCACCCAGGGGACCTTCCAGAACGCGCTCCGTGTGCTGCGGCCGGGCGGCACGCTGTCCAGCCTGGGCGTGTATTCCTCGGACCTGACGATCCCGTTTGGGGCGTTCGGCGCCGGGCTGGCCGACCTGAAGATCGTCACGACGCTGTGCCCCGGCGGGTCGGAGCGGATGCGTCGGCTGATGGCCGTGGTGGCCAGCGGGCGCGTCGACCTGAAGCCGCTGGTGACGCACCGCTTCAAGCTGGACGATATCGAGGCGGCCTACGACCTGTTCAGCCACCAGCGCGATGGCGTGCTGAAAGTGGCGATTACGCCGTAGCTTCGCGTTCCAGCAAGCGGCGCACGTCCCGCTTCGTCACCTTGCCGTAGCCCGAGCGGGGGAGTTCGGGCCAGACGACGAAGCGGGAGGGGTGCTTGTACTTTGCCAGCCTGCCGTCGAGATGGGCGAGCAGTTCGGCATCGGTGACGTGGGCGCCGTCCGCCAGCACCAGCACGGCGACGCCGGTCTCGCCCCATTTGTCGTGCGGCAGCCCGACCACGCAGGCCTCGCGCACGGCGGGGTGGAGCAGCAGGGCTTCCTCGATCTCCCGCGGGTACACGTTGGAGCCGCCGGAGATGTACATGTCCGAGGCGCGGCCGGTGATGTAGACGAAGCCGCGCGAATCCTTGTGGCCGAGGTCGCCGGTGTGGAACCAGCCGAAACGCGTCGCGGCTTCGGTCGCGTCCGGATTGCCGTAATAGCCGGCGAAGACCCCCGGTCCGCGCACGCAGATTTCGCCGGTGACGTCGGGCGGGAGCGGTGCGCCGGCATCGTCCAGGATCGCGACGTCCATGCCGGTGCGGGGGAAGCCGCAACTGCCGACCGGGGTTTGCGCGTCGTCCTCGCTGTGCAGCGCGGGCGGCAGGACGGTGATGTTGCCGGTGACCTCGCCCAGGCCGAAATACTGCACCAGGACTTTCCCCAACTTGCGCAGCGCATGCACCTGGTCGGCGCGGTACATCGGTGCGCCGGCATAGATCACGTAGCGCAGCGCGCTGTGGTCGTGGCGGTCCACGGCTTCGTGCCGGGTCAGCATCGTCAGGATGGTCGGCACGGTGAACATGTTGGTGACGCGGTGCTGCTCGACCAGGCGCCAGGCTTCCTCGCAGTCCAGCCGTTCTCCGGACAGCAGGATCGTGGCAGCGCCTCGGGCGATCTGCGGCAAGGCGTGGATGCCGGCGCCGTGCGACAGGGGCGCCACGACCAGGGAGACGTCCTGTTCGGTGGTGGCCGGCATCAGGTCGCACAGATGGTTGCAGACGACGTATTCCAGTTGGCCGTGGGTCAGCACGCCCGCCTTGGGCCGGCCGGTGGTGCCGGAGGTGTAGAAGAACCAGGCGGGATGGTCGCGGTCGACATCGGCCGGGCGGGTGAGCGGGGTGGGGTGGGTCGCCAGGTCTTCCCAGGTCAGCGGAGCGGGACCGATGGCGATTTCCAGCCGGCAGGCCGGGTTTTCGGCTTTTGCCGCGGCTGCATGGTCGGGGAAGGCGGTATCGAAGATGTGTACTGCCGCGCCGGAGGATTGCGCGAGATAGGCGATCTCCGGCGGGGTCAGGCGGAAATTGGTCGGCACCCAGGTAGCGCCGATCATCCAGGAGGCGAACATCGTTTCCAGCACCGCATTGGAATTGCGCGCGTGCAGCAGGATGCGATCGCCATGCTGCACGCCGCGGGCGGAAAGCGCGGCGGCGGCGGCCTGCACGCGGGTGGCGAAGTCGGCCCAGCGCCAGGTCGTGTCACGCCAGATCAGCGCCGGCCGTTCGGGGAAGCGGCGGGCGGTCTGCAGCAGCAGATGGGCCAGGTTAGAGGTGGGGATCATCGGATCTCACGTTTCGGTCGGGGGAGTTGACGCCGAGGTTCCCTACCGCACCGGCTCCAGGATCGACACATAGTTCGCAACTGCCGCGCCGCCCATATTGAACACCGCCCCCAGGTCCGCCTTCGGCAATTGCATGCCGGCAGGCGCCTGGCCGGTGAGCTGCATCGCGGTGATCACGTGCATCGAAACGCCGGTGGCGCCGATCGGATGGCCCTTGGCCTTCAGGCCGCCCGACGGGTTGACCGGCAGCCGCCCGTCCTTCGCGGTCCAGCCTTCCAGCACCGCGCGCGCCCCCTGGCCGGGCGCCGTCAGGCCCATCGCCTCGTATTCCAGCAGCTCCGCGATCGTGAAGCAGTCATGCGATTCGACGAAGGACAGGTCCTCCAGCTTGCGGTCGGCGGCGGCCAATGCGCGCGACCACGCCGCGGCGGCGCCCTCGAAGCGGGTGATGTCGCGCTTGCTGATCGGCAGGTAGTCGTTGACCTGCACCGCCGCACGGAAGCGCACCGCCTTGCCCAAGGCGCGCGCTGTCTCCTCGTCGGCCAGCACCAGGGCGGCAGCGCCATCGGAGACCAGCGAGCAATCGGTCCGCTTCAACGGCGGCGCGACATACGGGTTTTTCTCGGACACGGCGCGGCAGAATTCGTAGCCCAGATCTTTGCGCATCTGTGCGAACGGGTTGTCGACGCCATTCTTGTGGTTCTTCGCCGCGATCGCCGCCAGCGCATCCGACTGGTCGCCGTAGCGCTGGAAATACTTCTCGGCAATGCGACCGAACACGCCGGCGAAGCCTGCCGGGATATCGCCTTCTTCTTTCTGGTAGGCCGCCTTCAGCAAGATCTCACCCACTTCCTTGCCAGGCGTGGCGGTCATCTTCTCGACCCCGATCACCAGGGCGAACTTGCCGCGGCCGGCGGCCAGGAAATCGCGCGCGCCGTAGACCGCGGCGGAGCCCGAGGCGCAGGCGTTCTCGAACCGGGTGATCGGTGTGTGGCGCAGCTCGGGCATGTGCTGCAGCACCAGGGAGGCCGGAAAATCCTGCGTGGAGAAGCCGTTGTTGAACAGGCTGACGAAGGTGCCGTCGATCTCGTGCGGCGCGATGCCGGCATCGGCGATGGCCGCCCCGGCGACGCGGCCGATCAGGGATTCGATATCCGGGTCGTCCAGCTTGCCGAAGGGCGAGTGCGCCCAGCCGACGATGCAGGCTTCGGTCATGATTGGGTCTCCTCATCCGGTTAGGGCGATCCTAGCGGATGACGATCGTCATGAGAATGGGGGTGTGGCGGGCGGTGGGACCGTGTGGCTGTTGCCCACCGACCCCAGGCGGACGTCCAGCACCATGGCGGGCGTGGGTTGCACTTGACTTGGATCAAAGACCTGCGGGCGAATGTCAGCTACCTGTCCAATAGGGCTATTGCCGGGCGAACGACCGCACGGACGAAGCCGAAGCAGCCCGTGTACGCGATTGCCTGGTCCGCCCATAAATCGTCGACAAGTCTCGGTCGACAAGTTTCGAGGGAGACGGGCCATGTTCAAGCTGACCTCGTTCATCGCCTTAACCGGGGCGTGTCTCGTTGCAGGGGCAGCCTTCGCCGAGGATGGTGCCAAGCTTCTGGGCAATTGGAACCTGGTTGCATACGAAGTGGAACAGCAGGCGACGGGCACGCGGGAGCCGGTCCTCGGACAGCATCCGACCGGCAACATCATCTTCACGCCGGAGGGGCGTATGATGGTGGTGCTGACCAGCGAGGGACGGAAGGCGCCGGCGACAGATCAGGATCGCGCTGATCTGTTGAAGTCCGTCGTCGCCTACACAGGCTTGTATCGCATCGAAGGCGACCGATGGATCACCAAGGTCGATGTCTCCGCGAACCTTGCATGGGTCGGTGGCGAACAGGCGCGCTCGTTCAAACTCGAAGGCGACCGGCTGCAAGAATCCACAGGATGGGTGCAGTGGCCGATCCAGCCCGAAAAGGGGACCGTGCGTTTCATTTTGACCTGGCAGCGCGCGAAATAGGCCGGCCTCCATCCCCAAGGACAAGCAGACCAGCGGGTCGGGCAGGGTTGCGTCGCGCCGTCGCCTGGCCCGAATATCCACGCTGAACACAAGCGAGGAATGCCAGCGTGGCCGGGTTCAAGAGCACCGAACGATACATCGCGTCGCGCGACCTGGAAGTGGCGGTCAACGCGGCCGTCACGCTGCAACGCCCGCTGCTGGTGAAAGGCGAGCCCGGCACCGGCAAGACCGTCCTCGCCGCCGAGGTTGCCCAGGCGCTTGGACACCCGCTGATCGAGTGGCACATCAAGTCCACCACCAAGGCGCAGCAGGGGCTGTATGAGTACGACGCCGTGTCTCGCCTGCGCGACGGCCAGCTGGGCGACGAACGGGTGCATGACATCGGCAACTACATCGTGCGCGGGAAGCTGTGGGAGGCGTTCGACGCCGACCAGCAAACCGTCGTGCTGATCGACGAGATCGACAAGGCCGACATCGAATTCCCCAACGACCTGCTGCTGGAACTCGACCGGATGCAGTTCTTCGTCTATGAGACCCGCAAGACGGTCGTTGCCAAAGTGCGCCCGATCGTGCTGATCACGTCGAACAACGAGAAGGAACTGCCGGACGCGTTCCTGCGCCGCTGCTTCTTCCATTACATCCGCTTCCCCGATCGCGAGACGATGGAAAAGATCGTCCAGACCCACTATCCCGACATCCGCCGCGACCTGGCGCGGGAAGCGCTGAACGTGTTCTTCCAGATCCGCGACGTGCCGGGGCTGAAGAAGAAGCCTGCGACCTCGGAACTGCTGGACTGGCTGAAGCTGCTGATGGTGGAGGACCTGCCACCCGAGGCGCTGCGCAGCAACGAGAAGCAGGTGGTGATCCCGCCGCTGCACGGCGCGCTGCTGAAGAACGAGCAGGACGTGCATCTGTTCGAGCGCCTGGCCTTCCTGGCACGCCGCGGCGGCTGATGTTCGCGCATCTCATCCAGGGGCTGCGGGCGGCCGGCCTGCCGACCTCCATCACCGAACACCTCACGCTGATGGCGGCGATGAAGGCGGGCGTGGCGGAATACAGCGTGGAGGATTTCTACTACCTCGCGCGCGCCACGCTGGTGAAGGATGAGCGGCATCTGGACAAGTTCGACCGCGTGTTCGCCGCCTGCTTCAAGGGGCTGGAACCGCCCGAAGGCGTGAAGATCCAGGACCTGCCGGAAGAATGGCTGCGCAAGCTGGCCGAGAAGATGCTGACGCCGGAGGAGATGGCGAAGATCGAGGCGCTGGGCGGCCTCGATGCGTTGATGCAGCGGCTACAGGAATTGCTGGAGGCGCAGAAAGGCCGCCACCAGGGTGGCTCGAAGTGGATCGGCACGGCGGGGACGTCGCCGTTCGGGGCGTATGGCTACAACCCGGAAGGCGTGCGGATCGGCCAGCCGGACTCGCGCCATCGCCGCGCGGTGAAGGTCTGGGACAAGCGCGAATTCAAGGACCTCGACGACACGGTGGAACTCGGCACCCGCGGCATGAAGCTGGCGCTGCGCCGGCTGCGGCGGTTCGCCCGCCAGGGGGCGGCGACCGAACTGGACCTGCCGGACACCATCAAGTCGACGGCGAACAATGCCGGGACGCTGGACCTGAAGATGGTGCCGGAGCGGCACAACACGGTGAAGGTGCTGCTGTTCCTCGATATCGGCGGCTCGATGGACGACCATGTGAAGCTGACCGAGGAGTTGTTCTCCGCCTGCCGCAGCGAGTTCAAGCACCTGGAGCATTATTACTTCCACAACTGCCCGTACGAGCGGGTGTGGAAGAACAACCGACGGCGGCACGAGGAGATCATCCCGACCTGGCAGGTGCTGCGCACCTATGGCCCGGACTACAAGCTGATCTTCGTGGGGGACGCCGCCATGAGCCCGTACGAGGTCACCATGGCGGGCGGTTCCGTCGAGCACTGGAACGAGGAGGCCGGTTCGGTGTGGATGAGCCGGCTGACCGAGCATTATCGGCGCAGCGCGTGGCTCAACCCGACACCGCGTCGGAGTTGGGGCCATGTGCGGTCGATCACGATGGTGAACGACCTGATGGAAGGCCGGATGTTCCCGCTGACGGTGAACGGGATCGACGAGATGACGAAGGAACTCAGCCGGTAGCAGGGCGGCGCGGCGGTAGAACTGCAGCGCCGCTCGGGATTGCCTCTCGCAGGATCGGGTGGATAGCGACGTCTATTGGCGAGCCACGCTTCGATGAAGATGAGCACTATGTCTACGCGGTGGCCCTATGAATTTCGGGGCAACGTCAATTTTGCGCGCCCTTCGTGGTGATCGAGACGGTCGAGCGCGAGGATTTCGGCATGCGCCTGCCGAGCGCAATTATTGAAGTCATTCAGTATTTGAAAAATGGGATCCAAATTACCTTGCCTGTCAGCTACCAGATTGTTAACAAGAGAAAATGAACCCTTGGCAAGCTTTGAAATCCTGTCTTGATTCTGTGGTGCAAATCCGGCGCATCTTCTGATTCTGAGCTGGAGCTCGTACGCCAGAAAATGGACTTCACCCTGATCGCGTTGCATCTTCATCCCGTCTTCGTCGTTCCTGTCTGCTCTATGGGTTAGGAAGGTCAGGATCGCTATCTCGCGTTCAAGAGCGCGTAGGAACTGCTGGCACGCATCAAAGAACTCATCCGCCCACCTGACATGAAATGCAGAGCGTTTCGTGGCCTCCGCCTTGATGCCCTCGATGCGACGGACAATCACGACGCCCAGAACGGTGACTATAATTGGGGTTAAAAGCGTCGCTAGAATCTGCGCAATTTTTAGTAAAAAATCTCTGTCCATTACGAGACCTCGTTCGGAGCGTTCGTAGTTTCCGCGCGTGCGATGAGGACGGCAAGATAAAAGCGGCGCCCAATTTGGTCTATTTCTGTGTTCGGTCAGTGGGTTACGGCGTGCCGTCAAGAAGGTGGCAGGGCCGCTTTTCCAGAAAACCCAATTGAATTAATGCTAATTGCGCCGCCCATCGAGGTTTTGGGGCGGTTTGAGCAACGGAGAACTGGGACGGCAAGGGAAAAGCACGGGCTGCGGCATGGCGTATGTGGTTGGGATAATTGGGTTTTTACCAGACAGCCTGACACCCTTTGCCAGCTATTTCTGTCGGAACACCAATGATATCAACGATCCGAGCGCCATCGCTGCCCAGTCGCCCATTTTCCTCGACGCAGTTGCTTCAATCTAATAACTCCCCGCCGTGACAGAGCCACGCGACCCGACCCTCGATGTGCTGCTCGAACTCGACGGCCAGGTGCTCGTCGTGGACCCGGAGGGCGGCCATTGGTCCGCTTCGTGGTCACGCGGGTGCCGGTGTCGCCGGAGAAGCCGCACGGACTGGATTACTCGCTTGACGCTGCACGGCCCGGACGGCGAGCGACTGGTCGGCTACGACAACGCCCACCCGGTGGCGCGGCGGGTCGCAGGACCATCGCCACAGACTGCGGACGATCAAGGCTTACGACTACCGGGATGCGGCGACGCTGATCGGCGATTTCTGGACCCCCGTGGACGCGGTGTTGCGTGAGAGAGGAGTGATCCCATGACGACCCTGAAAGTGGGCATCGCCAGCTACGAGGACATGAAGGCCCGCACCATGGCCGTGGCGTGCGGCGAACGGCGCATCGCGCCCGATGAGTCGAAGGTCTGGTTCACCTCGACCGAGTCCTTCGCCAAGGTGCTGTCGGCCGGCAACCGCGACCTGCTGCGGGTGATCGTGGAGCAGGCGCCCGG
Organism: Acetobacteraceae bacterium; assembly: GCA_031291795.1. Lineage (GTDB taxonomy): Bacteria > Pseudomonadota > Alphaproteobacteria > Acetobacterales > Acetobacteraceae > Rhodopila. Next base: position 30,330 of record JARLIJ010000272.1, read on the forward strand.
CTCGCTCGACGAGTTGGCGCGGATCACCGGCAAGGCGAAATCGAACCTGTCACGCACGCTGAAGACGATGGCCGGCTATGGTCTGGTCCGCCTGGAACGGGGCGAGCGGGGCCGGATTACCCCGAAGGTGACGCATGACCGCGTGGAACTCGACCTACCGCTCACCTGGTCGCGGAAGGCAAGCTGAGTTCGCAGTTCTGTTCTGAGCTGGCGGAGAGGCAGGGATTCGAACCCTGGGTACCCGCAAGGGTACAACGGTTTTCGAGACCGCCCCGATCGACCGCTCCGGCACCTCTCCATTGCCCCGAAGGGCACGCCTGCGGCGGGGTCGCCTTATATGCGCAAGCCGGCGCCGACTGCAACCGACTACGCGGCTCGTCCCGCCAGAAGGGCAGCCGCCGCATCGGCCAGTTGCCCGACCACCACGCTCATCGCCGCCACCAGCCCCGGCGTGCCGGCCGCCGGCGGCATTGCGGTCAGCCGCAGCGTTTGCGTCCCCTCCCGCCGCCCGCCGGTCACCGAGATCTGTCCGCTCAGCACCACCGCGCCGTCATGCCCCTGGTCGAGTCGCTGCACGTTCACCCCCAGCGTCGCATCGGGGGTGGCGGAGACCGCACCGTTCTCCCCGAACACCGTGCTCCCCGGCAGGCGCTGCGTCAGGTTCTGCACCAGCACCCGGGTCAGCATCGCGTCCAGCGGCTCGCCCCACCAGTCGTTGCCGATCACGTCGAGCCGGTAGTCCTCCGACGAGCGCACGATCTGCGACCGCTCCAGGTAGCGCGCGATCGCGACGCCGCGGACCTCCACGACGCGCGGCGCACCCGCCACCACCGCGCCCGGTTGGGCGGCCAGCGTGTAGAGCGTGGGGTTGGGCGAGCTGCAGGCGGCGGGCAGGGCGGCCAGCAACAGCCAGCGGCGGCTTATCGGCATGGGTTTCATGGGCTCCCCTGGTCGGTGCGGCCACGGATCAGCGCTTCCGGGTGGCGGGCCAGCAGGTCGGCGAGCACCCGGATCGAGCGGGCGGCATCGCTCAACTGGACCAGCAGCCGTTCGGCGTCCCGGTTGAACGGCGAGTCGCCGCCATAGCCGGTCTGCATGGAGCCGACCAGCTTGTCGGTCCGGTGCACGGCGTCCTCCAACCCGTTCGCGATGGCAGGCAGGCGCTGCATCAACGGTGCCGTGCCGTGGTCGAGGTTGGCCACCAGGGTCTGCGCGCTCGCCAGCGTGGCGCGCAGGGAATCGATCGACTGGCGCAAAGCCGGGTCGTTCACCACGCCGCTCGCCCCGGCCAGCGTCTGGTTCAGGTTCTGGCCGATCTGCTCGAACGGAATGGCGTTGAGCCGGGCTACCAGGGCGGCGGCCGATCCCACCAGGTCGCCGCCCCCCTCCTGCGTCGGGATCACGTAGGTATCGCCGTCCTTGACGAATTTCCCCGGCGGCGAACCCGGCGCCACGTCGATGGTCAACTGCATGGTGCCGGTGATCAGGCTGGTGCTCTCCATCCGGACCCGCAGGCCGCGATGCATCAGGTCGGCCATCATCCGATCGAGGTCCCCGCCATACGGCAGGTCGAGCTGCGCCACCCGGTCCGGTTCCACCGTGAAGTGGACGGGGACCACGATGTTGTCGAGTTGCTGGTCGTAGCGCAGGCCGACCGACTGCACCTCCCCCACCTTGATGCCGCGCAGGTCGACCGGGGCGCCGGGCGCCAGGCCACTCACCGACCCGGTGAAATTGGCCAGGAAGGGCACGGACCGGGTGTAGGAGGCGGAATCCGCGGCCTCCTTGCTGGTATAGAGCGGGAACTGGTGTTCCTCGCCGCTGACCGGCGAATCCTTCCCCCCGTTCGGCGTCTCGAACGCGATGCCGCCGAGGATCAGGGCGCGTAGCGACTCGATCTGCAACTGAACGCCGTTGGCCCCGAGCTGGACGGAGGCGCCGGAGGCATTCCAGAAGCGGGAATCGTCGTGGACATAGCGGTCGTACGGCGCGCGGACGAAGGCGTGGACGGTCACGCTCTCGGCCATGTCGGCGACGTCCCAGCCTAGCACCTGGCCCACCGAGAGGTCGCGGTAGAACACCGGCGAGCCCAGGCTGAGCGAGCCGAGGCGCGGCGCGTGCAGCAGGAAGGTGCGGCCGGGGACGTCGGTCTGCAGGACCGGCGCCTCCTCCAGGCCGGTGAACTGGCGCTGCGGCTCGCCGCCGCCCGCGACCGGGGCGAACTCGATATAGGCGCCGGACACCAGCGTCTGCAGGCCGGTGATGGAGCCGGCGAAGAAGCGCGGCTTTACCACCCAGAACGACGCCTTGTCGGTCAGCAGCGACTGCGCCTCGCGGTTCATCCGCACGGTCACCTGGACGTGCTGCAGGTCGTCGGCGAGCGAGATCTTGGTGACCTGCCCCATCACCACGTCCTTGTGGCGGATCTGGGACTGGCCAGCCGTCAGCCCCTCCGCCGTCTGGAAAGAAATCGTGATGAGCGGTCCCCGCTCGGAGAGCGTGCTCCAGGCGAGCCAGGCGCCGACCAGCGCCGTCACGATGGGGATGGCCCAGATCAGCGACAGCCGCCGCTTGCGGTCGATGCGCGAGCGCACGACCGCGGTGGGCGGCGTGCCCGGGGATGCGGTGCCCGGGGATACGGTGTCTGGGGATACGTTGTCCGGTGGCTGGTCGCTCATCGTGTGCCGGTATCCCACATCAGGCGAGGATCGAAGCTGCGCGCGGCAAGCATGGTCAGGATCACGACTCCGGCGAAGCAGACGGCACCCAAGCCGGGCTGGATGGTGGCGACGGCGCCGAACTGCACCAGGGCCACCAGGACGGAGAGCATGAACACATCGATCATCGACCAGCGTCCGATGGCATCGACGATGCGATACAGCACGGTGCGGTCGCGCAGTCGCGTCCGATAGCCCGCCTGGGTCGTGATCAGCAGCACCGTCAGGCTCACCAGTTTCAGCACCGGGACTGCCACCGAGGCAAAGAATACCAGGAGCGCGAGCGGCCATTCGCCGATGTCGAGCAACTCCCTTGCGCCGCCCAGGATCGTGCTTGGCTGGCCGGCGCCGAGCCGGATGAGGGTGAGCACCGGATAGACATTCGCGGGCACGTAGAGGATCACGGCGGCGATCCCGAGCGCCCAGGTGCGGGCGATGCTGTCGGGCTTGCGGTCGCGCAGGGCGAAGCCGCAGCGCGGACAGGTCGCCCCGTCATGCGCTCGGCTTACCATGCCGCAGGTGTCGCAGCCCATGCGGTGCAGGTTCGCGCCCAGCGTGCCGGCGGACCGATCGCGCTTGCGGCGCCCGACATGGTGCCGCTCCATCGCCTCCCACACGGCCTGGCGGTCGAGTGCGAAATCGGCGGCGGCCATGACCAGCATCAGCGCCCCCAACGCATAGAGCGCCGGGCCGACCTCGATCCGCGCGATCGCACCCAGCCGGACGCAGGCAACGAACACACCCAACAGGTAGACCTCGATCATCGACCAGGGACGCAGCCGCTCCTCCCAGGCGAACAGGCTGCGGATGACAGGGGGAGGCCGCTTCAGCCTGAGGGCCAGCAGCACCGTCAGCATCGCGAGAATACGGCTGAGGGGGGCGGCGAAGGTGGTGAGCAGGACCACGGCCGACAATATCCACATGCCGCGCCGTTCAAGGCTGTAGGGGCCGGTGAACAGGTCGGCCAGATGGTATTGGCCGGCGGTGCTGACCGACAGCAGCGTCATGCCGGTGCCAAGGCCCATCAGCAGGAGTGCGGTGAGGTAGAGCGCGAGCGGCAGGCCGAACGGGTCTCGCGCGGTGTGGCGCAGGACGGCATCGCAGCGCAGGCACATGGCGCGGGTGGAGGGCGGCAGGGCGGGCAGGACCTGGAGCTGGCCGCAATCGTGGCATTCCCGCAGGCGCGGCGGCGTGACGGCGGCATCGGGGAAGGAAACGCCCACCGTGTCGGTCAGGGTGGCCATCAGCAGCGGCAGCCGGCACAGGAGAGGCGGGACATCAAACCAGTAGGTGGCGCGTTACGGTGCCATAGTAAGCCCCAGCCGCCATAACGATCGGTCGAGCGCCCATAAGACGGCGGGCAGGGGCGAAATCAGCCGGTTGCGGCGGCCGGGTGAGGGCGGTATACCGCCGCACCGTGCCGGAACGCCGACGTAGCTCAGTGGTAGAGCAACTGATTCGTAATCAGTAGGTCCGGAGTTCGACCCTCCGCGTCGGCACCAGCAAAATCAAGGACATATAGTCGACTGTGGACTGAGACTCAGCTTCCCGGTGGCTTTGCGGACCCCATGCGGACCCGCCACCTGGCTACGGAATGCGGGCACTCCATAGCGTCTTGCTCGCATGGACGATCGTTGATCCGCTTGGCTGGCGATACGCCCCGGCGCGCGAGCGGTCGGCCTTTAGGCTACGCCTGACCAAGAGGGGGGCGACTCGAGGCCCCCACCCCCAAGTTTTCTGGGTTCGCTCTGCCAATGGGTCCCCCCGTTCTCGCCGTGGCCCGATATTCTGTAATTTTGGCTGCAACAGCGTCGGGTAGTCCGCCAAGTACCTCGTGCCCATACGGCAAACCAGCAATCCATTCGGCGGGCGGCGTCGCCGCATTGAGGCGGCATGCTGCGTTTCTGATGTGTGCCGATGCCCCTATGCTCCCGATGACAGGTCTGGTTGCGCCACAGCCACGCAACGGCTGGACTGATGCCGCCCGCTTGCCCTGGCGCCGGACGGAGCGGTTGGTTGTGCGGACCCGCCTGAGTGATACTTTGTTGCCACTTGGTCCCTCAGAACAGAGGCTCTGAATGCCGTTCATGCCTGGACAGTCTGGCAATCCCGGTGGCCGCCCGAGGGCGCTCAAAGACGTCGAGGAAGCCGCTCGGGCGCACACTACGGACGCAATCCGCACGCTGGCGTCGATCTGCAAGAGCCGGAAGGCTCCGGATGCTGCCCGGGTTGCCGCGGCCAATGCTCTGCTCGATCGGGCCTGGGGTCGACCGAAACAGCGCAATGAACAGCTCGGTCCGGATGGTGTGCCCATCGGCGCGCGTCCACTGGTGATGCTCAAGATCGAGCGTTAGGTTTGCCACGAGAGGTCCCATACGATGATACCGCGTCGGGCAACGATTATTTTTCTCTTATCTCTGGGAACGATTGCGGGAAGCGTATGGCCTCAGGCCGCCGCCATTCTGTGGGCCTCAACTCCTGCCCAAGCCCAGAGCGGAGCAACTGATAACGAGTTATATGCAGCCTATTGCATAGGTGTAATGGATGAACGAATTGGCACTGGCGCTCCTTCTGCAGATCCTCAGAAGGAGCAGTATGAACGGTCAGTGACCGCCCCTTGGGTCCAATTGCGACAGCGGTTTCAAACCTATCTTCTTTCAACAGGTGCTATCGCTGATCCGCAGCGTGTGGATGCTGCTCTTGGGCTGACGGCAGCGGCGCGGCGTGGCCACACTGATATGCAACAATGTTTGGCGGCTCTAACGACAAAATGCAATCGAGACGCGTGCGGCTATCATTATTCAACGCCAAGTGACCCTTTAGGCTTGCGCGGTCCCTCTCCCACTCAAAGCAAATGCATATTTGAATATCTGAAGACCTGCCAGGCTCAGCAGCCGTCTTGCGTGAGGGAGTCCCGATGTGATGGGCCAGATACCCTACCTTTTTAGACGACCCTCACCGCAAAAGCGTCCAACACGGCGCTTCACATCGTAGCTAGCCTTTCGGCGAAGCGGTCGGAGCCACCGGACGGCCGGGCCATCGACTGCCGTTGCCCGTGGCCACGATCCTCCAGGCCAATGTCCCGAGCCGCGCGCGAGGCGGAAAGTCCCCTTTCCAACGCTCGTCGCCGGACATAGGTTGTTGCGCAGCCACAAGTTCGAGCAGGAAGAACTGGTCGGAGCACCAGGCTGGCACTGCCGGGCTGACCCGAACGCGTCCAGGTCGCTTCGGACGGCCCATCCATCGGGATCCCGTGCCCAGTAGCCAACACCACCGCTCCAGCCCAGCGCGGCGTGCTTCGTGTGCGCACGCGCGCAGGGGGTATGGGGGAACACCGACACCAACCACCGCACAACCGCCGCGCTCGGAGAAGCAGGGCGCCTGGGCATGCGCCGCCGACTATCGCAGAACCGCCGCAAACAACCACCGCATAAGCAACATCAATGGGTTGCGCGTAAGAGCCGCAACCGCCGCAGACCGTGTTCAGATGGCTGCCGGAACGTCGTGGGAACTGAAACAATATGCCTACAGTGGGCCACTTCCATCGTCGCTGGCGTTCCGGACGATCTGCTGGCGGGCGTCGCCCGGCCGGCCATAGCTCGCCAGCCTGATGTGCCTGTCGGCGAAGAGGCGCGACATAGCTCCGTCCAATTCCCTCGAAGTGTAGCCTTGCGCATCGGGCCTCTTGGCAAACACTTTGGGGGCAAAGTTGCCGGCCCGGTTGGAATTCGACACGCGTATCTGCTGCGCCTCGCATCGTTCGAGCAGGGCCAGGAACACCGTTTCCACTGTATCTCGTTGGATCGCGCCGGCGATGCCGCCTTCCGATGTGACCGGAGCAAATGCGCCATTGACCCATCGCAGCCTGATCGTGTCGCCGATGCCAGCATAGTTGGCCTTGCGTCGTGTCAGGACGCGCTCGGCAGCGTCCTGCTGCTCTGCTTTGCCATCGGCGCCCCGGTGCGCCAGTGACCACCGTGAACGCACGCTGTTGCTCCACCCGGTGCTACCGCCATCCAGATCGCCGGTCTTTAATCCAGTGCGGGACGGATGGGCGTTCAGCAGCACCGCGCCGTTGATCTCGATCGCCAATTTGTTCAGCAAGCCGATGAATCTCCGAACTTGGTGGCGATCGTTCTCATTGCCCGCAAAAAGGTCCGCCGCAGTGTCAAGCACGACAAGGCGCGCACCAAATTCCCTTACCGCCCTCGCAATGGCATCGAAGCGCTTCGTGGCCTGCATTCGCCCGTCGCCGTTGAATGTAGCCAGCGCGTTGTCTTGCCCCAGGCCGCTGATCCATCGCATGTCGCCCAGGGCACTGAGGTGGATGCCTAGATGGGCGCAAATCCGATCCTGGCGGCGATGCAACTCGCGTTCGTCATCTTCACAGAACAGGCCGAACGATCGACAGGACATCACAGGATAACCACACCAGCGTGTACCGGTGGCGCATGCCGTCATCAATTGCTGCGACAGCAGCGTCTTTCCGACACCGCCGTCTCCGTAGGCAGCCGTGGTGCAACCGACAGGCAGCCAGTCCCGTACGATCCATTCGCGCTCTGGCACCGTTCCGGATGCCAGGTCTGCGGGGTTGATGATGCAGAGAGGTTGATCATCGCTTTGGTTCCCGCGTGCGGCATGCTGCACCGCTTCACGCGCCACTACTTCAGCATCAAAGGGTGCCGTCATCGCCTTGCCCCCGCTGCAAGTGCGCTGCTCAGAGTCCGCACTACCTCACGTCGTTCCAGTCCAGCAACTTGGCTCGCGTGGGCCAGCGCCTCGGCGATTTCGGGCGGCGTCAACAACCCATCGGCGATGAAACGGGACAGGCTCCACGCGGCTCGGTTTAACGTGTCGTTGCGTTGACCATCTGGCGCAGTGGCGACCTGTTCGACGGCCCTTCGCAAGGCGCCGATGGCATAGAAACGGCCAGGCTGCCCAGTGTTTGCCACGGGATGCGGGGCCGGCAGCGGTGACTTCGGCAGTGGCGCGACAAGTTGCAGCAGCCAGTCGGGTGCCGGCGGCGCTGCGATTTCCCAGGGTGGCGTGATCCACCGATACCGCATGCGAGTCCGGTGATGGATGGATGGTGGGATTGTTACGGTCAGCCGGCCCCGTCGAGGATCAATGCCAGGACATGGTGTACCTGTGGCGCCAGCGATCGGCTCGCCGCGATGCAGGAAGAACAGGGCGCACCCTCCGCCGCCGGAGCGTGTGGCAGGCCGCGGCGGGATGGGACCGTGCACCGCTACCAGGGCGGCGAGTGCCTTGATTCCGTCCGCTCCATGGTGCGGTCCCGGTGCATCGACATCCAGCGCCCAGATACTGGAGCCGGCCATCACGACGCGCCAGTTGCAGTCGGGAAACTCAGCGCTCCACCGGGCTAGACAATCCAGGTCGCACGTCGCGAGATCAGCCGCCCGCCTGATGCAAGATGCTCGGCTGAAACGTGATGCTGGGTGGAGTCGCCAGCCGAGCAATGCAAGTCGTTCGACGTCGGGGTGCAGGGTCATATCTGGCCCCACAGCGACAAGCCCGGGCCGGCGAACTCGGCCAGCGCGGCATCACCCGATCCGTACAACACCATCTTCATTTCGGCCGCTTGCTGCTGCTGGGATGGGGCACCCTGGCCTTGCACAAGTAACCATCGTGGCAGAACTCGCGCGTCAGCAGCAAAGCGCGCAATGCTTCCATAGGGTTGGTAGACGCGGCGGCCAACGCCGCCTGCTCGATGACGCAGATCGCGCCATCAATGATGCAGATCATGTCAGGGCCTTTCAGCCCCGCGCCGCTTGAAGCGTTGCGTCACATCGGCTATATCGCAGTTGCCGACTACGATTGTTCCGAACCGACATGCCGCCTCGGTGTGAGCAGCACTGGGGCGCTGTCGTTTTCGAGCGTCGTCGTTATGAGTGGCTGTTGCTTGTGCTTGCCCACTCGGCTGCTCGGCTTGTGTGCGTGCGTGCCGCGGCCCACTGCATCGCCTGCGCCAGTGGGTAAGCCAGACGACGCTCACTCAGTCGAACGAACGCGGGTCCCTCTCCGGTTTCGCGCCAGCGTTGCAAGGTGCGCCGAGAGATTCTGAATCGCTCGGCGAATTCTTTCTCGGTCAGAAAGTGATCTGATTCGGGCATTTCGTACCTCCTGCAGTGGCACGAGCACACACGGCTCAACGCAACAACACGGCTCGCGCGCGCGTCACGGTCGGTCGATGGGATTGGTGGCCACTGCTCGGGCCGAGAAGCGGATCGCGCTGCTTGGTGTTCCGCTGCGTGCTGCCGGTGGCCGCTGCTGGGGCGAACCGATAGCGCGGCGTAATCGGTATCGCATCGGCCGCTAGCAAGTCAAGGCTCCTCTACGCCGCCTGTGGCGAAAGCCCTGAGTTCATCTGCCGATCACGAGCAACCGGCGTGGCGCCTGCAAACACGGGCCAGCACGAAGGAGGTCGGCGTCAAACACCCGCAAGATGGGGGCACCGTTACGCCCGGCGCAGCGCCACGATGTTGCCGGCCTCCAATCCACCTTCCGCACAGCGCAAGACATGAGTCGCCCAGGCTTGCAATGCCGATGCCCGCTCCGCCGCGAAATCGTGACGTTGATACACGCGCGCCGCACCCCGGAGCTTGCTCGGCTGATGCGCCAACAGCTTATCTGCCACGATGGAATCGATGCCCATTGCCGCCAATGCCGAAACACCCGTGCGACGAATGTCATGCAGGCGCCAGTCTGTGACGCTGCTGGCCCGATCGAGCGCAGCCTTCGCTTTGGTGAAGCCAGAAACGGCGGTGCGGCCTGTGGTCGAGAATAGCAGATCCTGCCCCTCAATACGGGGGATCGCTGCCAACGCCTCTTTCGCGGCGGCAGGCAGCGCAATGACATGCGGCAGCCCCCGTTTCATTCGGGCACTCGGGATGGTCCAACTCGATAGGTCGGGCGAAAGTTCGGACCACCGCATTCCTGCGACCTCCTCGCGGCGTGCCAGGGTCAGCAGCAGCAGGCGGAACAGCGGCCCCCAGGGATAGGACATGCTGGCTGCCGCGCCCCACACTCGGCCAAGTTCTTCGTCCGTCAGCGCCCGCTCCCGCTCAACCGCACCGGCCGGTATGGGGAGGTTCATGAACGGGTTGCCAGGCACTTTCCCGCGCTTCTCCGCCCAGTGGAAGCAAGCCCGCGCATAGGCCATGGTACGGCCCGCCATTGCCGCCTTTCCAGCCTTGGCAAGCGCGTCCAGCGTGTTCACCGCCTCTGCGCGACTCAGGCGTGCGGCGGGCCGACCCAACAGATGGTCGAAGGCATGATGCAGCGCTCGCTGTGCTTCGCGGGCGTAGCGCGGACGGCGGTGCGTCAGATGCAGGCCAGCCCATTCGTCGATCAAGGCGCGGAATGTCAGGGCCGTCTCGGCACGGTCGCGCTCGGCGTCCCGGCGGCGCTGCTCGCGCTCAGCACGCGGATCGATGCCCTTGGCCACCTGGCCTAAGCGCACGCGTGCTGCCTCGCGGGCTTGGTCGATGGTGAGGCTGCCCCAAACGCCCAACGGCTCGCGCACCTTCCGGCGGGTCGCTGTGTCCGTCCACTGGGCGATGAACGTGCGGGTCCCTTTGGTGGTCAATCGTACCCCAAGGCCCGGGCATGCCGTGTCGAACAGCAGGCGATCTTTCTGGCCAGGCTCCAACGCCAACCCGTGCAGTAGCTTGTCGGTCAGCTTCGGCATTGCTCGCACCCGCCTGTCTGCGGACCTGCTGCGGACCCGAGCCCTGGGTCCGCGTGGCGATCCATGGCGGCATGCTAATCAGCGGGTCCGGCAGTATGCAAGCAAAATAGCGGTATATTGCGAAGCGTGGCGATTGATGGCGGGTCCGCATCGCTTATTCGTAATCAGTAGGTCCGGAGTTCGACCCTCCGCGTCGGCACCAGTTTCAAGGGGTTGGCAGGGACTGTTCCCTGCGTCCCCGGCGGTTCCCCCGAGTGTCCATCAGGTGGCGCCGTTTCCGATGGTCCCGGGCGGGACTTCTGCATGGATCGGTCCGGTGACCACGAGAGGGCGTGCCCAGACACACCAGGCTTGCAGATCGCCGCCCAGGCAATCGGGGCCGCAAGTGTTGCGGGCCCAGGCGTTGGAGGGCCAATCTCAAGCAGGTCAGGCCGCGTGGCTGACCGGAGGTCTACGTGAAGACTGGCTGACCCCTCTGCTCAGGTGCAGCTTATGCGCCGGGAATGACGGCGCCCTTGAACGTGTCGGTGACCCATTGTCGCACCCCAGGGTCTGCGTAGCCGGCTGCCAGTGCCTTGGCCCACGGTGCATCGGCGTCCGGTTTGCGCACCACGACCAGGCAGCAATACACGCTGTCGCCCTTTTCCATCGCGAGGCTGCCATGCAGCGGATCAAGGCCGGCGGGCACGGCATAGTTGCCGGTGACGGCGGCCGCATCGACATCGGCCAGCGACCGCGCGATCTGTGCCGCCTCCAGCTCGACGATGCGCACGCGCTTGGGGTTATCGGTGATGTCGGCGATCGTGGCGCGGAAATCCGCGCCGGGGGTAAGTTTGAATACGCCAGCTTCGGCCAGCAGCAGCAAGGCGCGACCGCCATTGGTGGGATCGTTGGGAATGGCGATCCGCGCCCCGTTCGGCAGGGCGTCGACGGATTTTGCCTTCGTGCTGTAGATCGCCATGGCGGTCAGCACGGTACGCCCGACCGCCACGAAGTCGTAGCCCCGGTCTTTGATCTGCTGATCGAGGAAGGGCCTGTGCTGGTAGACGTTGACGTCGATGTCGCCGGCCGCCAAGGCGACATTCGGCTGTATGAAATCACCGAATTCGACGATCTTCAGCACCAACCCCTGCTTGCCCACGGCATCGCGAACCTGTTCCAGCACCTGCGCGTGCACGCCGCTGGTCACCCCGACAAGGAGAGGCCGCTCTGCACTGCCGGGCACCGGCTTGCCCTGGGCGCGCACCGCCATCGGGAACGCCAATGTCGCCGCAAGTGCTGCTCGGCGCGTAAGATTCATAGGCAGGAACTCCTTCGTTTCGAGACTTACTGTCGGTGCGAGAGCCGGCGGACCAGCGCGTCGCCGAGGCTCTGCAGCCCCTGGACGACGAGGATCAGCAGCACGACCACGGCGGCCATGACTTCCGGCATGAAGCGCTGGTAGCCGAAACGAATGCCCAGGTCGCCCAGGCCGCCACCACCGATGGCACCCGCCATGGCGGAATATCCCACCAGCGAGATCAGCGTGACTGTGATCGCCGCCACCAGGCCCGGCGCCGCCTCCGGCACCAGCACCTTGCGGATGATCTGCCCTCGGCTGGCCCCCATCGCCTGCGCCGCCTCGATCAGGCCATGGTCGACGTCACGCAATGCCGTCTCGAACAGGCGGGCGATGAACGCTGTCGCCGCCAGCGCCAGCGGCACGGTGGCGGCCGCGGTGCCGATCGAGGTGCCGGCGATCAGGCGAGTGAAGGGAACCACCGCCACCATGAGGATGATGAAGGGGACGGAACGCACGGCATTGACGATGGCCGCGACCGGACGGTTGATCAGCGCGTTGGCGGCGATATGTCCCGGCGAGGTGACCAGCAGCAGCAATGCGAGCGGCAGGCCTACGGCAATCGCCACCAAGGCTGCGACGCCCACCATCCAGGCGGTCTCGCCTGCAGACTGAAGCAGCAGGATTTGCATGGTCGGGTTGAGCAGCGTGCTCATGCCACCTCCGATCCGGCGGTCGCCGCGGCGATATCGTCCACCTCGAGATCCAGGCCCCGCATCCTGTCGATCGCCTGCGCCACATGCACGGGATCGCCAAAGGCGGCGACGACCAGGACGCCGAACGGCTCCAGGCCGATCGCATCGATCCGGCCCGAGATGATGTTGAGATCGAGGCCGAAGCGGCGGGACGCCTCGCTGATCACGGCGCGCGTCGAGGCATCGCTGGTGAACAGGATGCGCAGGATGCGCCGCATTTCGCCGGGACGCGGTTCCGGCAGCCGCGCGACGGTGCCCTTGGGCAGCATCTCGCCGGTCATCTGGGCGGCGAACTGGCGGGCGGTGTCGCTCTGCGGCCGGGTGAACACGTCAAACACGCGTCCCTGTTCGATGACCCGCCCCTTCTCCAGCACGGCGACCCGGTCGCAGATCGTCTTGACCACCTCCATCTCGTGGGTGATCAGCAGCACCGTCAGCCGCAGCCGATCGCGCAGCTCCCGGATCAATGCCAGGATTTCCGCCGTCGTCTCCGGGTCGAGCGCGCTGGTCGCCTCATCGGACAGCAGCAGGGTCGGGTTGGTGGCCAGCGCGCGGGCGATCCCGACCCGCTGCTTCTGGCCGCCGGACAAGTGTGCCGGATAGGCATCGGCTCGATCTTCGAGGCCGACCAGGCGCAGCAGCTCCTTCACCCGTTCGCGACGCGTGGACGCGGGTATTCCCGCAATCTCCAGCGGCAGGGCGATATTCCCGGCCACGGTGCGGCTGGCGAGCAGGTTGAAGTGCTGGAACACCATGCCGATGCCGCGCCGCGCGGCGGCCAGCGCGTCGCGGCCGAGCCGGCCCAGGTCCTGGCCGGCTAGCAGCACCTGGCCGGTGTCCGGTCGCTCGAGCAGGTTGACGCAGCGGATCAGGCTGGATTTGCCGGCGCCGGAGCGGCCGATGATGCCGAAGATCTCTCCAGGCCTTACCTCGATCGACACGCCGTCGAGCGCCGCGGCACTGCTGCCACGATAGGTCTTGCGGATATCCAGCAGCCGCAACAGCGGCGCATCGGACGCCGGCGGAGGTACGGCATCAGCCATCGAGGCACCCATGGTCAGTCCAACCAGGGGTCAGCCGGGGAAAAACACGCGTGTCGTCAGGCCAGCCATAGTGGTCTCCCTCTCAAGCCAGGAACCACGATGCCCGCGTGACCGATGTCTGCGCGACAGGAGGTATCGTGGCGCTTTAGCGTTTGGTGTCGCGGCGCAAGCTGCCCAATTGGACTTTGTCTCAAATCCCCGCGGCCCCGGCTCACCGCCAGGGCGTGGCGGGAATATGGCCCGACCAGAGCGTTGTCAAGCCGGATACTTTCGGTTGCAACTCTCAACAGGAACGAGACGTGGTCGGGAAAATTCGGACGATCGATGCGCCGATTTCCCGCCCGCGCGCGGCCGGGATATTGCGGCTCAAGGGAGGGGCAAGAATAGAAAAATTTGGCGGCACGACGACAGTCGGAACCGAATCTATCCAAGCCGCCCCATGGCCCAACCGAGCGGGACCACCTCAGTGGCGATGCGAGGCTGACCGAGACATGCAGTGCCGCGGTGCCAGGTCTGAAGTTGACTGGCTCCTGTGACGTTGCCGCGGGCCCGGGTGATTGCGGGCGGGTAGTGCGGCGGTGTCTTGGGCATCTGCCGAGCCTCCTGCGAAAGCCTGGGAAGCTCGCCAGGGCGAGCCAGCTTCAGCGTCACTCAAGTGCTTTCCCTGCCCACTTTCGTGCGGGCGATTGCTGTGCAGGACGGCGTCGCGCATGATGACGACATGACCATTCCGATTCCGGTGCAGCGCCTGCCGCATGCCGAGGGCTTGTCGCTGCCAGTCTATGCGACGGCCGGAGCGGCCGGCATGGACCTGCTGGCTGCGGTGCGGGAGCCGCTGACGATTGCACCGGGCGCGCGGGCGCTGGTGCCGACCGGCCTGATGATCGCCTTACCGCCCGGCTATGAGTTGCAGGTGCGTCCGCGTTCCGGCCTGGCGTTGCGCCATGGCATCGTGCTGCCGAACAGCCCGGGCACCATAGATGAGGACTACCGCGGCGAGGTCCAGGTGATCGTGATGAACGCCGGCGACGCGCCGTTCGTGATCGAGCGCGGTGCGCGGATCGCGCAGGCGGTGCTGTCGCCTGTCGTCCGGGCACGGTGGCAGCCGGTCGAAAGCCTCGATGCGACCGAGCGGAATACCGGCGGGTTCGGTAGCACCGGCGTGGCCTGAACCGGGCGTCGCGTGCGTCCGCGTGGCCGTTGGGTCGCGGTGTGGCGCATCTGCGTCAGCTCGCGAACGATTGATCCGACACGATCGCTCAAGCGGCGAGCCGTTGCTGTATTGTAAATAGTGCATGTCGAATGTGCCGATAATCGGGGACCGATGACGTATCCGTCTCGGGAGCGGTGAGGAGCGACTATGTCCGCACAGATTCTTCCACTGGGTCGTGCGTCGCATGATGGCGCCAACGGTGCTGCCGTGGCGGACGACCTGCAGGTGGGCGAGGACCGGCGGATGGCGCCGTCGCGCGGGATCGTGACGGGCATCCTGATCTCGTTGCCGGTCTGGGCGGTCGCCGGAGTGGTGATCTACCTGGTACTCTGACCGGCCGGACCAAGACCCCCGGACTCAGGCCTCGGGCTGCGCCGCCACGACCAGCGGCATGGTGTGGATGGCGCCGTCGCGCAGCAATCTTACCTCGAGCCGGCGACCGATCCGCTCCGTGCTGACCACTGCCCGCAAGGCGTGCGAGCCGCTGACCGACTGGCCATCGAGCGCCAGCAGCACATCGCCGAGGCGCAGGCCTGCCTGGTCGGCGGGGCCGCGCGGGGTGATGCTGACCACCATGCGGCCCGAGGGCTGTCCCGCCAGTTGCCGCAGCATGTCGGGCAGGGTGGTCGGCTGCAGCGCCACGCCAAGCCAACCGCGGCGGGCTGAGACCATGGCGACGGACGCCGCGCCGTTCGACGACATGCCAGCCGGTGGGTGCTCGATTGGGCGGGGCGGCTCGACGAAGCGCGCCAGGGCCTCATAGGGGATCACGACCGCCGCGCCCATGCGGTCGAGGCTGGCCATGCCCAGGAAGCTCCCGCTGGCGTCGATCACCGCACTGCCGGCGGCGAAGCGATCGCCCGGCAAGTCCAGCAGGATGGAGGTTCCACCGGGATTGCTCTGCGTGGCGCCAACCCGGTGGATGGCGGCAAGCCGGACCGTGGGCGTGGCATCGAACGCCACCCCGACCACGATGACCAGGTGGCCTGTCACGGGCGGCGGCCCTGATGCGGGTGCGACGAACGGTTGGTTCGCCGGCACCTGGGGGGCGGTCAGCCGGAGCGCGGCGACACCGAGGTTGGCGTCG
Organism: Acetobacteraceae bacterium; assembly: GCA_031291795.1. Taxonomy (GTDB): domain Bacteria; phylum Pseudomonadota; class Alphaproteobacteria; order Acetobacterales; family Acetobacteraceae; genus Rhodopila. The sequence goes on from JARLIJ010000272.1 coordinate 46,135, forward strand.
CGGCGGACCGGCGGCGCCTCGGTCAATCCGCCGCCCGGCAGCACCAGCGTGAAGCTGTCGAGGGCAGGGAGCGCCTGGTCGCAGGTCACCAGCAGATCCGCACGCCACCGTATCGCAGGCGCATGCCGGTTCGGCCCGGTGCGCACTGCGGCAAGCAGGGGCGCGGCAGCTTCCGTCATCGCTGCAATGGAGTCGGAAAGATGCGTGAACACAGGCGCTATTCAGGATTCCGTAACATGCCGGGGGAGCTTACCGGGCCCACCAGGAATTTGCCATCGTTGCGTCGCCGAAAATGATGGTGCGCGGTCCCGCGAGGCAACGGGGATCAGGTCGTGCGGTTGGCATAGATGTCTCCGTAATGGCTGCGCAGCGCCGTCTTCAGCAGCTTGCCGGTCGCGGTGTGCGGCAGGTCCGCCACCACCAGCACCAGGTCGGGCAGCCACCATTTCGCGACCTTGCCATCATAGATACGTAGCACAGACTCGGGATCGACCGTGTGCCCGGGCCGGGGTACGACCAGCAGCAATGGCCGCTCGTCCCATTTCGGGTGGCGCACGGCGATCACCGCGGCCTCGGCGACGTCGGGGTGGGAGACGGCGATGTTCTCCAGTGTGATGGAGCTGATCCATTCGCCGCCGGACTTGATGACATCCTTCGAGCGGTCGGTGATCTCCATGAAGCCGTCCGGGTCGATGGTGGCGACGTCGCCGGTGGCGAACCAGCCCTCGGCATCGAGCGCGCTGCCCGGTTCGTCGCCATAATAGGCGCAGGTGACCCAGGGGCCGCGTACCTTCAGGTCGCCGAACGCGACGCCGTCCCAGGGCAGTTCGCGGCCCGCGCCGTCGACGATCTTCATGTCGAGGCCCGGCAGGATGCGGCCCTGCTTCAGCATGTGGCGCACGGCCTCGGCCGGGCTCAGGCCCGCCTGGGCCGGCTTGGGCGCATTGTACGTCCCGACCGGCGACAGTTCGGTCATTCCCCAGCCATGCTCGACGGCCACGTTGTACTCGTCGCGAAACGCCTCGATCAGCAGGGGAGGGGCGGCCGACCCGCCGGTCATGATGCGCTGCACGCTGTGCAGCCGCTCGCCCGACATCCGCAGATGCTGGAGCAGGCCGAACCAGACGGTGGGGACGCCGCAGGTGAAGGTGACGCGTTCGTCGTTGAGCAGCTTCGCCATGCTGGCGCCGTCCAGGTGGCGGCCGGGCAGCACCAGTCCGGCCCCGCTCAGCGCCGCGGCATAGGGGATGCCCCAGGCATTGACGTGGAACATCGGCACCACCGGCAGCACGCGCGTGGTCGCGCGCAGGCACAGCACGTCGGGCATCGCGATGGCGTAGGCGTGCAGCGTGGTGGAGCGGTGGCTGTACAGCACGCCCTTGGGCCGGCCGGTGGTGCCCGAGGTGTAGCAGAGCGCGCTCGCCGTGCGCTCATCGAAGGTGGGCCAGGCATAGTCGTCGGCGGCGGCATCGATCAGCGTGTCGTAGCTGTGCAGCGCCATGCCGGGCGCCAGCGTCATCTCCGGCATGGTGGCTGCGTCGCACATCATCACCACCGCCTGCACCGTGTCGCGGATCTTCGGCGCGATCGCGCAGATCAGCGGCGCGAAGCTCACATCGACGAACAGCACCCGGTCGCCGGCATGGGTGATGATGTACGCGATGTCGTCGGGATGCAGCCGCGGATTGATGGTGTGGCAGATCGCCTGCATGCCGGGGGCGGCATAGTAGACCTCCAGGTGGCGATAGCCGTTCCAGGCGAGCGTGCCGACGCGGTCGCCCTCACCCACGCCCAGGCCCTGAAGGACGCGGACCAGCCGGCGGGCGCGCCGCTCGGCGTCGGCCCAGCTGTAGCGGTGGGTGGTGTTCTCGTGGGTGCGGGACACGATTTCACCCGCGGCGTGATGGCGCGCCGCATGGGTCAGCAGCGACGAGATCATCAGCGCATGCGGCTGCATCAGTCCCAGCATCGAACGTCACCCCCGGCCGCGCGGCATTGTGCCGCGTCATGTGGGTGCGGATGATACGGCAATGGGGTCAGAACAGAAGAGGGAAGCACGCATGCAGCCTGTCATGATCGTCACCGGCGGCAGCCAGGGGATCGGTGCCGCGGTCGCACGCCTGGCCGGGATGCGCGGCTATGCGGTTGCGCTGAGCTACCAGAGCAACCGGGCGATGGCCGAGGCCGTGGTGGCGGACATCGCCGCAGGGGGCGGGCGGGCCATCGCGGTGCAGGCGGAAATGGCCGACGAGACCGCGATCCTGGCGCTGTTCCAGCATGTGGACCGCGAGCTCGGGCGGCTGACCGCGCTGGTGAACAACGCCGGCGGCCCGGGTCCCACCGGCAAGATCGACCAGATCACCACCGCGGTGCTCGATCAGGTGATGGCCGTGAACGTGCGTGCACCGTTCCTGACGATCCGCGAGGCGGTGGCCCGCATGGCGACCGACCGGGGCGGGCAGGGCGGCGCGATCGTCAATGTCTCGTCCCGCGCGGCAGAGATCGGCGGTGCGGGCGAGTGGATCCACTACGCCGCCTCGAAGGGGGCGCTCGACAGCCTGACGATCGGGGCGGCGAAGGAACTCGCGCTGCGCGGCATTCGGGTGAATGCGGTCAGCCCCGGCCTGATCGAGACCGACCTGCACGCGCGGGCCGGCCTGCCGGAGCGGGTGGAGCGAATGAAGGGCGGCGTGCCGATGGGCCGCTCCGGCAGCGCCGAGGAAGTGGCCCACGCGGTGCTCTGGTTACTTTCCGACGAAGCGTCCTACATCACAGGCGGCATCCTGCCAGTCTCCGGGGGACGGTAATGGAATTGAAAACGGCGTTGATCGTCGGCGTGGGCAGCGGCCTGAGCGCCTCGCTGGCGCGGCTGTTCGCCAAACAGGGGCTGCAGGTGGCGCTCGCCTCGCGCGATCCCGACAAGCTGGCGAAGCTGGCGGAGGAGACCGCCGCCGTCACCTTCGCCTGCGAGGCCACGGAACCCGAGGAGGTGGCGGCGCTGTTCGAGGTGGTGGTCGCCACCGTCGGCGTGCCGGACATCGTCGTCTACAACGCCAGTGCCCGGGCGCGCGGCCCGATCGAGACGCTGGATCCGGCGGAGGTCGCCCGCGCGATCGCGGTCAGCGGCTATGGCGGCTTCCTGGTCACCCAGCAGGCGGTGCGACATATGCTGGCGCGTGGGTCGGGGGTGATCCTGCTGACCGGTGCCTCGGCCAGCGTGAAGGGCTATCCGAACTCCTCGGCCTTCGCGATGGGCAAGTTCGCGCTGCGTGGCCTGGCGCAGAGCGCCGCGCGCGAACTGGCGCCCAAGGGCATCCACGTCGCCCATTTCGTCATCGACGGCGGCATCCGCGCGGCCGGGCGCCCCGATCCGGCGGACAGTCCGGACAGCACGCTCGATCCGGATGCGATCGCGGAAAGCTATTGGCACGTCGCGACCCAGAAGCCTTCCGCCTGGACCTGGGAGGTGGAGCTGCGCCCCTGGGTGGAGCGGTTCTGACCCGCTTGCGACACCCCGTATCCCGCCGCAGACTGGCGGGATCGCTCAAGGAGGAATGTGACGATGCTGCGTGAACTGCGGATTTACGAGGCTGTTCCTGGCCGGCTGCCCGACCTGCTGAAGCGCTTCGAAACCATCACCCTGAAAATCTGGGAAAAGCACGGCATCAAGCAGGCCGGCTTCTGGACGACGGTGATCGGGGAGTCGAACCAGACCCTGTATTACATGGTGGAGTGGAACTCGCTGGCCGAGCGGGAGACGAAGTGGAACGCGTTCGCCGCCGATCCGGAGTGGCTGGCCGCCCGTGCACAGACCGAGGCGAACGGCGCGATCGTTGCGAACGTAAAGAACTTCATCGTCGCGCCCACGTCGTTCTCGGCAGTGAAGTAGCGGCTGGCCGGCGGGGGCGCCGCGGATTGGGCTGCGGCCGCCCCCGTCGTGTCATGCCCGCGTTCGGCGCGGGCAGCCACGGCCTTTGATGCATGCACCGCTGCAAGCCGTGGTCCCCAGGCCAAGCCCGGGGATGACACGGAGGCGGGGCTGGGGCCGCGCGCTCACCCCATCGCCGGCCGGACCGCGCGCTACCGGCAGCCTTCGCGTGCCAGTACCTCATTCGGTTTGCACCGATCCGGAACCAGCGAAGCGGCCTCGATGAAATCGGGCAGGGAGCGGCCTTCGTTGAACCAGGTGCAGAGCGGCACCAGCAGGGCCGACGCGGCCTCGGTGTCCCCCGCCGCCATCATGCGCTGTGCCAGATCGCGCGCGATCCGCAGTTCCCACAGGCGGGCGCCCTGGCTGCGCGCGAGGTCCAGGGCCTGTTCCAGCCGCGCGGTCGCCTCCTCCGATCCGTCCGGCATGAAGCGCGCCTCCAGCCGCATGATCTCGGCCTCGCACCAGCGCTCGCCAGCCAGCCGCACCAGCTCCGCTGCACGTTCCAGCAGCCGCTGCGCGGTCGCATGGTCCCCCAGATCCCAGCTCACGTCCGCCGCCGCCGCCATCATGTAAGGCAGCATGGCCCAGGTCTTCGCCGCGTCGAGCTGATCCAGCGCAAGCAGCATCCGCTTGTGTTCGGCGGCATCGAAACCGGCGTGCAAACGTGCCCAGCTTTCGAACAGCGCGCCCTCCGGGCCGCCCAGGAACGTCTCATACTCGACGGTGACCTCCAGCAGCCGGCCGGCCAGGCGGCCCACCCGCTCCACGTCGCGTGTCAGCGTGTGCTGGATGCAGGCACGGCGCAGGCTGAACACCACACTGATGGCGTGGTGCAGCGCCTCGGCGTGGTCCAGGCCGCGCTGCTCGACCACCCGGCCCTCGCCCGGGTACCCCATCACCGTCAGGCAGATGCCAAGGAACGCGCAGCTCGCGACCAGCGGATCGCGTGGCGTGTCGGCGGCGGCGCCACCATCCTGGGTCACGTCGTACAGCCGCAGCAGGTTCTCATAGGCCCGGCGTGCCTCGGCGAACCGGCCCAGCAGCAGGTAGGCGCTGCCGCTGACGCGCTCGCCAAGGACAATGGCGCGTCGGTTCCCGGTGCGCGCACCCAGGTCGAGGATTTCATTGGCGTAGCCAACGACGATCTCGGGTTCGGCATGGGTGAAATGGTAGACCTGCAGCCCGTACAGGATCGGCATCAGCAGGTCGTTCTCGCCCAGTTCGAGGCATAGCGCGCGGGCCCGTTCGAACGCGGCATGGCCCTCCTCGGACGAGGAGCCCACGGTGTCGATCAACCCGCGCCCGAGGGCGGTCTGCAGCTGCAACTCGCGCCGCCGCGTCTGCGGCGTGTCCGGCAACCCCTCCAGCAAGCCAAGGCCGCGGCGCAGGTGGCTCACCATTTCCGCCGCCGCCGAACGGGCCATCGCCTGTTCGGCGGCGCGCAGGTGATGGTCGACGGCGCGGTCGGCGACCCCGGCGGCGGCGTAGTGATACGCCAGGATTTCCGGCTCCGTGGAGTCCGAGGCCTCGCGCTCCAGCGCTTCGGCGGCCTGCAGATGCAGGGACCGGCGGCGGTCGCGCAGCAACGACGCATAGGCTGCGTCCTGCACCAAAGCGTGGCGGAAGCTGTAGACGACATGCGGTTCGCGCCCGATCTCCACCAGCAGATCGGCGTCGATCAGCGCCCGCAGGCCGGCGCGCAACTGGCCGTCCGGCGTGCCGAACACCGACTGGAAGGTTTCGAACGAGAAGTCCCGGCCAATCACCGCGCCCATCTGGGCGACTTCCTTGCCGCCGGCGAGCCGGTCGAGCCGCGCGGTCAGCGAGGCGTGCAGCGAACTGGGCACCACCACCGAACCGGTGCGGTTGCCGCCCGATCCATTATGGTCCTGCGGCCGGTCGGCGCCGCTTTCCAGCATGGTGCGGGCGAGTTCCTCGACGAACAGCGGCACGCCGTCGGCATGCGCCAGGATCTGGTCCGCCACCGCCTTCGGCAGCCGTCGCAGGCCGGTCACTTCGTCGATCAGAGTCGCGGCCTGGGTGCGATCCAGCCGGGAGAGCAGTTGCTGGCGAACCGGCGGCTGGTCAACCCAGGCCGGCGGCGGAACCGGGCGGGTGGTCACCACCAGCAGCACACGCATGCTGCCGATCCGCTCCACCAACCGCTCCAGCAGCTCCAGGGTCGTGGCGTCTGCCCAGTGCATGTCTTCGAGCACCACCAGGATGGGCCGCGTGCGCGCCAGCGTGGTGAGCTGGCCCAGGATCGCCTCGAAGGTGCGCTCCTTGCGCCGTGCGGGGGTCAGCCGTTGCAGCCCGGCCTCGCGCGTGGGCAGCCCCATCAGGTCGGCAAAGGCGTCCTTTTCCTCGGGCGAGGCGCGGCTGATCGCGAGCATGGCATCCAGCTTGCGCAGCCTGGTGGCGGCATCGTCGTCGCGCCCGAACCGCGCGGCGCGGGCGATCTGCGCGATCACCGGATGGAGCGCGCTGTCCTGGTAATGCGGCGAGCAGAGGTAGCGCAGCCGCAGATGCGGCTCGTCGTGCAGCCGCTCTTCGAGGGCTGCGGTCAGGCGCGACTTGCCGATGCCGGCTTCCCCGCTCAGCAGCACGACGCGCCCGTGGCTGCCATCGGCGTCGTCCCAGGAATGCAGCAGCAGCTCCAGTTCGGCGTCCCGTCCGAGCAGGGCAAGGCCGCGACCGGTACGGAGTGCCTCGAAGCGGCTGTCGATCTGGCTTTCGCGCAGCACGGTCCAGGTCGGCACTGGCGTCGAATAGCCCTTCAGCAGCGCGGCGCCGCGTTCCACGCAATCGAACAGGCCCCCGATCAGGTTGCGTGTGCCCGTTCCGATGACGACGGTACCCGGGTCGGCGAGCCCCTGGAGGCGAGCCGCGAGATTGGGCGTGTCGCCGACGATGGTCTGCTCGCGTGACGCCCCGGCCCCGATCTCGTCGCCCACGACGACGAGGCCGGTTGCGATTCCGACGCGGGTGGCGAGGCGGCCGGCTGGTCCGGCGGGGGTGTCGAGCAGGCTGACGGCTGCGGTGATGGCCAACCCCGCGCGCACCGCGCGTTCGGCGTCGTCCTCATGCGCGGCGGGGTAGCCGAAATAGACCAACACGCCGTCGCCCATGTAGCGGGCGATGTAGCCCCCGAATCGCGCGACGACCTGGGTGACGCACCCGTGATAGGCTGTGATAACCTCACGCAGGTCTTCCGGGTCGAGCCGGGTGCCAAGGACGGTGGAGTCGACCATGTCGCAGAACATGACGGTGACCTGGCGGCGTTCGGCGACCGGCTTCGCGGGCGTCTGGCCGGCTTGGCCACGCGCGGCCGACGTTCCGCAGTCGCTGCAGAACGCGTTGCCGGGCGCGTTTGCGGCACCGCACCCGGCGCATAGCCATGGCAATGCGGCTCCGCACTCGCCGCAGAATCGATTGCGTCCTGGAGCGGTCGCTCCACAGCGCGGGCAGTCCATCTGCTGTCACCTCGCCCCAGCCCGGCAAGCCCCGCTATTGCGCGCAGGCGTCCCCAACCGTTCGACGCAACCACGAGGGAAACTTCGACGCAAGCAGAGAGATTGTGACGCTCCCCCGCCCGGGATATAATTGTTCGCCGAGTGCAAGGGTTTGTAATCATACGTCGCTGCATCGGGCCGGTTACGTAAAAGCAGGAGAACAGGATGAACGCGCGCGTAAAAGTTGTGTCTGGGACTTTCAACATCGTCGGTCAGGTGGACGACGACAAGATCGACCAAATCGCCAAGCTGCTCGGGCTGAGCGATGCGGACAAGGCGCTGCTGAAGGACGGCAACGGTCTGTTGGTCGTTGGGCCGCTGGTTGCCGGCGCGGACGATCAGACCTGACCGGGCGTCGCCGCTCGTGATGGGCGCGACGGAGGCGCCAGTGCCGGCCGTCGCCGCGATGGACCTGCCGGCGGGGATCAAGCGTGGGTCGGTGACCCGGCGCGTGGTGCCCGCCGGCGGCCTGCGCTGCGTGCCGCAACCAGGCTTCGAAGGCGATGTGGCAGCGTTCCTGCTGCCGCCCGAGGCCGCCCCGGTCACCATCGAGGCAACGACCGGCCGCGCCATGGTCCTGGCACCCGGCGACCTTTTCCTGGGAGCGCCGGGTTACCGCGAATCGACCCGCTGGGTTGTCGGCAGCGTGCCCGATGGCGGCCTGCAGCCCGGCTCTGACTACTGGATCCTGGCCGATTGCGGCATCGTCGGCACCCTGCTCGGCGACTCGCCCCGCGAGAAGGGGCATCTCGCGCAGGTCCGCTTCCTCGGCACGGTGCAGGATGCGACCGGTGAGACCCTGACGCTGCGCCGATTCGCCCTGCCGCCGCCCGAGGGGCCGCAGCAGCAGGCACCGGTCTTCCTGGTGGTCGGCACCGCCTCGGAAGTCGGCAAGACCACCGCCGCGCTGAGCGTGCTGCGCGCGCTGCGTCGCTCCGGTCGGCAACGCGTGCTGGCGTTGAAGGCGACCGGGACTTCGTCGTTGACCGAACTGCACAGCTACCTGGATTACGGCGCGGCGCCGTGCCTGGATTCGGTCGATTTCGGCCTGCCGACGACCTATCCGTCGGACCGCGCCGCGATCGAGGGCCATTTCGCAACGGTGTTGGCCTGGTGCCTCGCACAGCCCGCGGACGCGCTGTTGATCGAATGCGGCGGCGATATCCTGGGGGCCAACGTGCCGGCCTTCCTGCAGGCGCTGGTGGCCGCGCGGCCCGACACGAAGGTCGTGCTGGTGGCCGCCGACACGCTCGCCGCACTGGGCGCCAAATCGGTCCTGGCCGGGATGGGGCTGGCGCCAATGGTGCTGACCGGGCCCTGCACCGACACCCCGACGATCCAGGCGCGCACCCAAAGGCTGTGCGGCATCCCGGCGATCAACATGGCCAAGGGTGCCAGCCTGGAAGCAGCCTTCGCCCCCTCTCCTTGAGGGCTTGGGCCAGCGAGCAGACCAAGGTTCGGGGGAGGGGCCATGCGAAACGGACCCGGCAGTTGTTCACGCCAACCCTGGTCCGCTCTGCGGCACATAGCCCTCCGGGGAAGCGGGGAATTCTTGCGTTGAGGCGGGCGTGCTTGCGCGTGCCCGCCTCACCGTTCCCTACGTCGGACCACCCACCGCCTTGCTGCGCAACAGCCGCGCGGCCGTCACCAGGTTTGCCAGCGCAGGCCTGACTTCCGCCCAGGTCCGGGTCTTCAGGCCGCAGTCCGGATTGACCCAGATCTGCCAATCCTCCAGCCGATCCCGGGCCAGCCCGAGCAGTTCGGCCATCTCATGCGCGTCCGGCACCCTTGGGCTGTGGATGTCCCAGATGCCCGGCCCGATCTCCGCCGGATAGCCGCCGGCCTGTCCCGCCTGCCGGGGCGCGAACGCCTCCAGCAGCTCCATGCGGCTGCGCGTCGTCTCGATGGAGATCGCGTCGGCGTCCATGTCTGCGATGGCCGGCATGATGTCGTTGAATTCCGAGTAGCACATGTGAGTGTGGATACTCGTCGCGTCGCCGACCTGGCTGACCGCCAGCCGGAAGCACGCCACCGCCCAGTCGAGATACGCCGCCCAGTCGGCGCGCCGCAGCGGCAGGCCTTCCCGGAATGCCGGCTCGTCCACCTGGATGACCGGGATGCCGGCCGCTTCCAGGTCCGTGACCTCGTCACGGATCGCCAGGGCGATCTGCCGGCATACCGTCGCGCGTGGCAGATCGTCCCGGACGAACGACCATTGCAGCATCGTCACCGGCCCGGTGAGCATGCCTTTCATCGGCCAGCTCGTGCAGGATTGCGCGTAGACCGACCAGCGCACCGTCATCGGCTGCGGCCGCGACACATCGCCCCAGATGATCGGCGGCGCCACGCAGCGACTGCCGTAGGACTGGACCCAGCCGTGTTGGGTGAAGGCGTAGCCGCTGAGCTGCTCGCCGAAATACTTCACCATGTCGTTGCGTTCGAACTCGCCATGCACCAGCACGTCGAGGCCGATTTCCTCCTGCCATCGCACGACGTCTTCGATCCAGCGTTCGACCTGCCGCTCATAGGCCTCGGGGGCGAGGTCGCGGCGCGCCAAGGCCGCTCGCGCCTGGCGGACCTCGGCGGTCTGCGGGAAGGAGCCGATCGTGGTGGTGGGGAACAGCGGCAGGTCGAGTCGCGCCTGCTGCGCTGCCCGCCGCGCCGGAAAGGCGCTCGCGCGCCGTTCCATTGTCGCGGTCACGCCGGCGAGGCGGGCCGCGACCTCCGCCCGATGCACCGTCGTGCTGGCGCGCCGGGACGCCACGGCCGCATCGCTGGCGCGGAGTTGGTCGGCGATGGCGCTCTCGCCCTCATCCAGGCCGCGGGCGAGGGTGGCCACCTCGGCCAGCTTCTGCACCGCGAAGGCGAGCCAGCCCTTCACGTCGCGGTCGAGCCGGGTCTCCTGCTCCAGGTCGACCGGCACGTGCAGCAGGCTGCAGGATGGCGCCACCATCAGGTTGCGGTCGCCCCGCAGCGTCGCGACGCGCTGCAGGGTGCCGAGCGCCGCGCGCAGGTCGGTGCGCCAGACATTGCGCCCGTCGACCACGCCCAGCGACAGCCAGCGCTCCGCCGGGATGGCCTCCAGCGCGGCGTCCAGCTCCGCCCGCCCGCGCACCAGGTCGAGATGCAGCCCCGCCACCGGCAATTTGGCCGCGGTGGCCAGGTTGTCCCCGAGCGGGCCGAAATAGCTGGCGAGCAGGATGGGCGGCACCGGTTCGCGGGTCAGCGTGCCGTAGGCCAGCCCGAGCGCGACCTTGACCTTTTCGGGCAGGTCGAGCGCCAGCACCGGTTCATCCATCTGCACCCAGGCGGCGCCCGCCTCGGCCAACTCGCGCAGCATTTGGGCGTAGAGCGGCAGCAGGTTGCCCAGCAGGTCCAGCGGATCGGAGCCGTCTTCCGTCTTGGAGAGCATCAGGAAGCTGACCGGTCCCAGCAGCACGGGACGGGTGCGGATCGGCAACGCCATGGCCTCGCGGAACTGGGCGAGCGGACGGTTCGATGTCAGCGTGAAGCGCTGGCCCGCCGACAGCCGGGGGACCAGGTAGTGGTAGTTGGTGTCGAACCACTTGGTCATTTCCAGCGCCGGCAGCCCCGGCGCGATTCCCGCCGCCTGCTCCGCTGCCGCGCCGCGGGAGCCGCGGGCGAGGGCGAAATAGCTGGCCAGCGAGACCGGTCCGCCGGACCAGCCATAGCCGTCGGGGATCGCGCCGACCATGCAGGCGGTGTCCAGCACATGGTCGTAGAGCGCGAAATCGCCGGCCGGGACGTGGCTGATGCCCTGGCCGAGCTGAAGCTTCCAGTGGCGCGCGCGCAGGGCGGTGGCAGCGGTGTCGAGGCCGGCCTCGTCCAGCGTACCGGCCCAGAACTGCTCGAGGGCGGCCTTCAGCTCCCGCCGCGGCCCGATGCGGGGGAAACCCAGGTTGCTCGCGATGGTCATGCGAGCCTCCGGGGCTGGATTGCGGAACAGCCGGCGACAGGCCGTGACACAGTCGCCCCAAGGCAAACTGCTGGGAACCGATTGGCCATCATCATCGTCTCCTGCCGCCGGAGCACCCCGCTCGGCGGCGTTGGTCAGGCGACGATGGCAGGTCTCCTGGCTCGCGGGTCAGAGGCGGCCGGCAGGTGCGGGCCGGCTTCCTCTGGCACTGGCCCGGTCTTCCCGAACCCGCAGGTTCAGTGACCCGCCCCGGAGGGGGCGAACGGGCCAGCGGCGCACCGCTGACAGTTGCGGGGGCAGCCGCCGACTGGCTCCCGGACCGGAGGTCCAGCCGGAGCGCACGGCGTTCCCTATTCACCCGCTCGCGCGGGACCATCGACACATAAGTATAGGTTTATCTCTTGTGTCGACGCAAGCGTGGTTGAGTGGGCACGGCGGGTGGTCGTTTGGGCGTCATGGCTCGTCCGTGAGCGTGCGGGGGCCAGCCGGTGCGCCAATCGTGCGGTTGCGCGGGGGCCTGCAAGAAAGCTGAACCGCCAAGTCGCCACGACGCCAAGACGCCAAGGGGCTGGTGTGGAGTGACCCCGCAAAGTGAGACACACACGCTAAGGCTCCTTGTATCGAAAGGAGAATGAGTGTGGCGAAGCGACGACGCAGATGGAGCCGGGAGTTCAAACTGACGGCGATCGGCCGGATGGAGACGGCGCCGACGCTGTGCGGGTTGGCGGCGGAGCTGGGCATCCGGCGAGAGATGCTGCTGAAGTGGCGGCGTCTGTATGAGGCAGGCGGGGCGGAGGCGTTGAACCTGCCCGGCCAGCGCAGCGGCACGCCGGGGGTCTCTCGCTCTGGCGATGGCACTGCACACGCGTGCGGTCATCCCTGGCGGGCTGGTGCATCACTCCGACCGCGGTGTGCAGCCCCGCAAAATCACCCGCCGGGGCCGAACAGCGCCGCCACATCCGCCTCGGTCAGCTTCAGCGCGCCGCCGTGCTCCGCCTCCAGCACGCTGGCGACCAAAGCGCGTTTCTTCTCCTTCAGCGCCTCCATCTTCTCCTCGATGGTGCCCAGCGTGACCAGCCGGTGCACGAACACCGCGCGGGTCTGGCCGATGCGGTGGGCGCGGTCGGTTGCCTGGTCCTCCACCGCGGGGTTCCACCAGGGATCGTAATGGATGACCGTGTCGGCGGCGGTCAGGTTCAGCCCGACGCCGCCGGCCTTCAGGCTGATCAGGAACACCGGGACCTCGCCGGCCTGGAAGCGCTGCACCGGGGTCAGCCGGTCGCGCGTGTCGCCGGTCAGCGTCACGTATGCGATCTTTTCCTCGTGGAACCGCCGCTCGATCAGCGCCAGCATCTCGGTGAACTGGGAGAACAGCAGCACGCGCCGCCCCTCGGCCAGCATCACCGCCAGCATCTCCATCAGCCGGTCGAGCTTGGCCGATCCGGCCTTCGCCCGCTCCGCCGCCTTCAGCTTCAGCAGCCGCGGGTCGCAGCAGGCCTGGCGCATCTTCAGCAGCGCATCGAGGATGATGATGCCCGAGCGCGCCAGCCCCTTCTCGGCGATGGCGGCCTGCACGCGGGAGTGCATGGCGAGGCGGATGCTCTCGTAGATCGCACGCTGGGCGGCTTCCATCTCGACCGGTTCGGTGATCTCGGTCTTGGCGGGCAGCTCCTTGACCACCTCGTCCTTGGTGCGGCGGAGCAGAAAGGGCCGCACGCGGCGCGTCAGACGCTCCTGCGCCGCGACGTCGCCGTGTTTCTCGATCGGCGTGCGATAGCGCGTCCGGAACGATTTCTGCCCGCCCAGGAACCCCGGGGAGAGGAAGTCGAACAGCGACCACAGCTCTCCCAGGTGGTTCTGCAGCGGCGTCCCGGACAGGCACAGCCGCTGGCGGGCTTTCAGGCGCAGCGCCTGGCGGGTGGTTTCGGCGTTCGGGTTCTTGATGGTCTGCGCCTCGTCCAGGATCACCGCGTGCCATTCCTGGGTGGTGAGGACTTCGTGGTCGCGCGCCAGCAGCGGGTAGGTGGACAGCACCAGGTCGTGCGACGCGATCTCCCCGAAGCGGTCCTTGCGGGTCGGGCCGTGCAGGGGGAGGACTTTCAGGGAGGGCGCAAAGCGGGCGGCTTCCAGCGTCCAGTTCGGGATCAGGCTGGTCGGGCAGACGATCAGCGCGGGGCGGTCGAGGCGGCCTTCCGCCTGCTCGATCGCCAGGTGGGCGAGGGTCTGCACGGTCTTTCCCAGGCCCATGTCGTCGGCCAGGATGCCGCCCAGTTCGGCCCCGCGCAGGAATTGCAGCCAGTCGACACCCTCGGCCTGGTAGGGGCGCAGCGACCCCTTGAAGGTGGCCGGCAGCGTGGCGTGCGGGATCGTGCCGCCGGCGTCGCGCAGCTGGCGGCCGAGCAGGCGGAGGGAGTCGCCGCCTTGCCAGGTGGCGCCCGCGGTGGCCTCGAAGCGGGCCAGTTCCGCGGCATCCAGGCGGGAGAAGCCGATCTTGCCGGAGCCGGGGTCGATCACGCCGCCGGCGTACAGCTCCAGCAGCGCCTCCAGCATCGGGCGGAAGCGGTCCGCCGGCAGGGTCAGCAGGCGGCCGTCGGCCAGTTGCAGCACGAAGGGGACGCTGTCCGCGGTTTCCAGCATCCCGGCGACATCGGGGCGGGCGAGCAGGCGGACCAGCGCGGGCACCAGGTCGATGCGCTGGCCGTCGACCTGCACGCCCAGATGCAGCTCCAGCCAGTCGATGCCGGAGCCTTCCGACAGTTCGGCGTCGAACGTGCTGTCGGGGCTGACGACCTGGACGGGGAAATCGTCATCGATCTCGACCGTCCAGCCCTGGCCGCGCAGTTTGGGCACCTCGGCGATGGTGAAGTCGAACCAGTTGGCCCCGGCATCGCCTTCCAGCAGCGCGAAATCGTCGGTGTGGGCGTGGCGGTAATAGACCGGCACGAGCTTGCTGACCCGGCCGAAGCCCAGTGTGGCGAGGCGGTCGGCGGCCTCGGCCTCGGCGAGGGCGTCGCGCTGGGGCTCGTACAGCTTGCCGTCGAGGGCCACGATGCGGGGCGGCCGCTGTTCGGCCCAGGGCAGGGTCAGCGGGCCGTAGCCGAACGCCAGGCGCGCCAGCGGCACGCCGAACAGGCCGTTGCCGACCGGGCGGGCGGAGCCGCGGCCGTGCGCGGGGTCCATCGGCAGCGTGCCGTTGATCAGCCGCAGATGCGGCACCGGGGGCCCGGGCACCTTTTCCGGCTGCGGCAGCTCGTCCGGCGCGGGGACCGCCAGCTCCGGCAGCCGCCTTGCCATTTCGGCGCGCACCTTGGGGGCCATCTCGGCCGGGATCGCGGGTGCGTCCAGCATCCGCTGGACCAGCGGCACCGGCAGATCCAGGGTGACGGGGCCGATTTCCCCGGTCTCCGGGTTGGCGTACCAGGGGGCGGGCACGCGGATCGGCAGCAGGCCATGGCGCAGCGTCAGGCCGGCATGCTGGCTGCCGTCCGGATCGAGCTTCCAGGCGAGACGGCCGGGTTCCGCTGGCCCCTCGGTCACGCGCGGACCGCCGAGCTGGGCCCAGAAGACGCGGTCGGTGGCGATGATGCGGCGGAGGGTGTCGATCGGGTCGTCGTCCCCCTGCCCGGAGGCGGTGCGCGACAGCCGGGTCAGGATCAGCTTGTCGGACGGGCGCAGGTAGCCGGCCGGCGTCTGCACCTGGTGCAACTGGTAGATCTTGGACGGGCCGAAACTGCCGTCCTTGCGCAGCGGCACCATCATCGGCTGGATGCGCAGCCGCGGCACCCCGGTCTTCGCCGGTTCCGGCTCCAGGACGTAGATCAGGCGGTTGCGCAGGCTGGGCGGGTAGTCCTCCGACTCGGTGTCGGTGGATTTCTGCAGCTCCTCCAGCCAGCCGGCGATGTCGTAAGGCAGGGGCGCATCCGCCGGAACGGGCGCGGCGGCGGGGCGGGGCAGCGGGCGGGGCGCGATCGGCTCGCCGGACAGTTGCTGGCGGTGGGCCGCGATCAGCACCGCGGCGAGGTGCTTGCAGCCGCGTCCGATCGGGCAGGAGCACTGGCCGGCAATCGACGGCACACCGTATTTCGACGGGCGGATCGTGATGCGCTGGGCGTAGGGATTCGGCGCGCTGCCCTGGGTGCGGGCGATGATGGAGGTGCCGTCCTCCGACACCCGCATATCCACCACGCGGCCGCGCAACTCGTAGATGCGCCCGGCCTCCAGCGCTGCAGGCGAGAACTGCGCGCGGATGAGGCCGTCGGACAGGGTGGTCGGGTTGGGCGATGTTTGCGCAATCTGCACGATGAACATGCCCATACCATGAAGCGGGCCTGCGAGTCGGGGCGAGCTTGCGCGCCATGCACGAGCAGTGCTGCATTGCGAAATCCGCTCCACAGGAGAATCACGATGGCTGAGCTGCCCCGCAACGACAAGGAACTGGAACTGGTCGCCCTGGCCAGGCGGGTGCTGCCGGGTGGCAGCTTCGGCAACCTGACCTCCGACATCGTGATCGCCGAGGGGCGTGGCGGGCGCGTGTGGGACGTCTCGGGCAACGAGTATGTCGATTTCCTGCTGGGATCGGGGCCGTTGTTCGCCGGCCACTGCCATCCGGACGTGGTGGCCGCGGTGCAGGCGCAGATCCCGCGTGGGGTGACCTTCTTCGCCAACAGCGAGCCGGGCATCCGGCTGGCCGCCGCGATCGTCGATGCCGTGCCGTGCGCCGAACAGGTGCGGTTCACCTCGACGGGGACGGAGGCCGATGCGTATGCGATGCGGCTGGCGCGCGCCCATCGCGGGCGGGACAAGATCCTGAAATTCGAGGGCGGCTTCCACGGCATGGGCGAGTACAGCCTGCAGAGCCTGGCGCCGAAGCGGCCCGGCAACTTCCCGCAGGCGACGCCGGACAGCCCCGGCATTCCCCGGTCGGTGTCGGGCGACATGCTGGTGGCGCCGTTCAACGATCCCGACCTCGCCGCCAGCCTGATCCGCGAGCACCGCGACGAGCTGGCCGGCGTGATCGTCGAGCCGTTCCAGCGGCTGATCCCGCCCAGGCCGGGGTTCCTGCAGGCGCTGCGGGCGGTGACCGCGGAATGCGAGATCCCGCTGATCTTCGACGAGATCGTCACGGGTTTCCGGTTCGCCTATGGCGGCGCGCAGGAATACTACGGCGTGGTCCCGGACATCTGCACGCTGGGCAAGATCGTTGCCGGCGGCTTCCCGCTGGCCGGGGTGTGCGGGCGCGCCGATATCATGCGGCACTTCGACCGCGCGGCGATGGGCGATGCGGTGTTGCCGCAGGTCGGCACGCTGTCGGGCAACCCGCTGGCCTCGGCCGCCGGGCTCGCGACGCTGGAGGTGCTGCGCCGGCCGGGCACCTATGAGGCGGCCTTCGCCACCGGGCGCAAGCTGATGGAGGGACTGGCCACGCTGGTCCGCGCCGCCGGGCTGCCGGCGCAGGTGATCGGGATGCCGGTGCTGTTCGACCTGATCTTCGTCGAGGGCGAGGTGGTGGATTATCGCTCCACCCTGCGCGCCGACGCCGCGGCGCTGGCCCGCTTCAACCGCTCGGTGCGCGAGGCGGGCGTGCTGAAAGGCGACAGCAAGTGCTACATCTCGATCGCGCATACCGAGGCGGATGTGCAGCACGCGCTGGGTGCCTTTGCCCACGCGGTGGAGCAGGAGGTCGCATTCCGCCGGGCGGCCTAGCGGGCGGTTTCGGGGGCGGGGCCTCGGACCGTGTTGTTGCGCCCGGGCCGGTTTGGTCCGGGTGCTTCCCGCGTCTTCGATGTTCGGCGTGTCGGGAAGAACAGTGAAGAACAGCAGAAGAAGATAAGAAATCGGGCACAGATTAGGCAGCTGATGAAGCGCACAGATTGCGCGGAGCCATCAGGCCGGTATTATTTCGTAATCATATCGGTTTCAGTGATTGTGTCGGCTCCGAATAATCTGTGCGTGATCGGGCGACTGCGTGCTGCCGGGCAGTAAGCAAGGCTTTACCACGGAGAACACGAAGGGCCACGGTGGTCCACGGAGGAAACAGGATCGGCCGCTTCGCGCAGCGCTGTACATGCGGCCGGTGCAAACAACACCTGCCGTATTCTTCGGTATTCTTCCTCCGTGGACCACCGTGGCTCTTCGTGTTCTCCGTGGTAAAACACTTTCTTTTTCTTCTTCTGCATGCAGGCACCGCCGTCCGCTATACGGCAAGGCAGCCGCCGGCCGAGCGTGCGCAGGCGGTCCAGGTCCGTCACGACGCCAGCGCGATATGCGGCGTTTCCGACCCGTCCCAGGTGAACCGCCACGTCGCGTCCTTGCGCACATTCCCCACCAGCGCCGGCCGGAAGCACGCCAGGCACGTGCCGTCCGCATCCCGCGTGCTGGGGTAGACGACCCCGAGCGACCCGGCGTCCAACAGGCGTTCGGCGAGCGACTGGGAGGCGAGGTAGCTGGCCGGCGCCAGGCAATCCGCGAACGCGGGCGCCTGGCGCAAATCGTGGAAGGCCGCGCTGAAATCGGCCAGGTAGTCGTCATAGGTCACGCTGTCATGCAGCACGCCGACCTCCAGCAGATGCAGCGTCTTGTGGAACGTCACCTCCGCCTGCGCCGTCCGCAGCCCGAACCCCCCGTACCACGCCCCCCGTTCGGGGCCATTGAAGCGGCTGCCGAGCGGATGGGGGTGGCAATAGGCGGCATTGACGACGCGGAAATACGGCACGCCGAACACCAGCTCCGACAGGCCGATGCCGGGCAGCAGCTCGTTCTCTGCCAGCAGCCGGTCGTTGCTGGCGTTGTCGAGGTCGAACAGGTCGGCGAGCATTGCATCGTCCTCGGCCAGCAACGTCAGCACCGAGGCGCCCTGCGGCAGGCTGTACTGCGAGGGGATCAGCCGGTGCGTGTCGTATTGCCGCACCAGGCTGACCGGGGGCAGGGCGTCGGTCATTGTGTGTGTCTCAGTGGTTTTGTGGGTCAGGCGCCGCCGCGGCGGGCGTCGAGCAGGCGGCGGACGACCTGCATCGCCGGGATGCCGCCGGCCAGCATGAACGCGAGCGGCGACTGGCTGTGGAAGATGCGGTTGCTGTTGGGCAGGCGCACCCAGGCATCGGCCAGCACCTCCCCGTGCAGGATGTGCAGTGCCTTGAAGATGCCCACGAGATAGGACACCCGCAGCAGCCGGTCGGCGTCCAGCACGCGGTCGGGGTGTTTCTTCAGTTCGTACCAGGCGCCATTGGAGATGCCGCCCAACAGGGCGCGGGAGTCCTCGTCGCGCAGGTGCCAGCGTGCGGTGAGGGCGAAGAAGGCCTTGACCGCCGACGCACTGAGCCGCTCGCGCTCCGTCTTGCGGCTGAGGTCGATCAGCGGCGAGGGGTCGTAGCGGCTGGCCGGGTAGGCATGACGCGGGACGACCATGCGAGTCTCCAGTTTCAGATGAAAATAGGGACGGGTCCGGAGAGTTGCAAGTCTTGGAATTGCCCACGGGACTTGCCCGGACGCGGCCGCTGTTCGCCAGGAGCCGGCATGATGGGCGCCGGCCGCACCAACGGAATGGGTCCAGGGACTGTGTCCCTGGCGGGGGTCCAGGGGGCGGCGCCACCTGGCGGGTTTCAGGGCAGCGCCCTGATCCGGCGCGGCACGTCCCCCGCAGCATCGCGCAATACAGATACCGCATCGGGCCTGTGTCGCACGCACCGTTTGTCACATGCAACAGACAGCGATCATCCAGTTTATCCGGCGTATTCGTGACACTCCGGAATGCCCATCCGCGGCGCATACTACAGCAATTCTTAAAGTAACAGAAGTGCTGCTTTGCGATCGAGGTCGCCGCTCGCCGCGATCCTGACCGGATCAATTAGGCCCTTGCGTCGCCCCGCCCATCGGCGTTTCGTGCCGCCCGGAGGCAAACGCAATGTCTGATCATCCACAAATCGTCACTTTGCGCGCCGCGCGCGTGGTGCCGGTCATCCGTACCCACTCCGCCGCGCATGCGGCCACGGCTGTGCAGTGGCTGCGCGACGCCGGGCTGCGCATCTTCGAAATCACCATGACCATCCCGGACGCCCCGGCGCTGATCCGCGCGTTGTCCGCCGAACGGGACCTGCTGGTGGGCGCGGGCACCGTGCCGGACGCCGCGACCGCGCGCGCCTGCCTGGATGCCGGGGCCCGCTTCATCGTGGCTCCGTGGATCGACGCCTCGCTCGCCGCCCCCTGCCGGGACGCCGGCGCCGCGCTGATGCTGGGCGCCATGACGCCCTCCGAGGTGCGGGCAGCCCTCGCCGCCGGGGCGGATGTGGTGAAGGTCTTCCCGGCGTCCTCGGCCGGCGGCCCCGGCCATATCCGCGCCCTGCGCAGCGTGCTGCCGCACGTGGCGTTCTGCCCGACCGGGGGTGTGGATGCCGCCAACCTCGGCGCCTACCTGTCTGCCGGCGCCGCGTTCGTCGGCATCGGCGGTGCGCTGGTCGATGAGGCCCGCATTGGCGCCGGCGACCGTGCGGCCATCGTCAATGCCGCCCGTGCCGCGATTGCTGCCGCGAAGGGAGTGCCGTGATGGCTGTTGATCTGCTGTGCATGGGCGAGCCGATGCTGGAATTCTCCCAGCTGCCGCCCCAGCCCGATGGCACCCGCCACTACCTTGAGGGGTTTGGCGGCGATACTTCCAACGCGGCGGTCGCCGCGGCCCGCCACGGTGCCCGCGTCGGCATGATCACCGGCGTGGGGCGTGACATTGCGGGCGACAGCTTTGTCGGGCTGTGGACGCGCGAGGGCGTGGATTCCTCCACGGTCCTGCGGTCAGACCGTTACCAGACAGGTATATATTTCATTACATACGATACCGAGGGGCACCACTTCCTGTACTACCGCGCCAATTCGGCGGCGGCGAATTACGCGGTGGCCGACCTGCCGCTGGAGGCGCTGCGCGCCACACGGGTGCTGTATGTGTCGGGGATCAGCCAGGGCATCTCGCAGAGCGCCTGCGACGCGGTGTTCGCTGCGATCGAGACGGTCCGGGCGGCCGGTGGTCTGGTTGCATACGATACCAATTATCGGCCCAGGCTGTGGCCGGTCACCCGGGCGGCGGCGGTGATGCATGCGGCGATCGCGAAGGCGGAATTCGCGTTCCCCGGCGCCGAGGACGTGCATACGCTGACCGGCCTGACCGACCCGGATGCGATGCTGGATTTCTACCTCCGGCTGGGCTGCCGGGTGGTGGTGCTGAAGATGGGCGCCTCGGGCTGCTACCTGGGGACGGCCGATGGCACGCGGGTGAAAATCCCCGGGCACCCGGTGCAGGCGGTGGACGCGACCGGGGCCGGGGACACGTTCTGCGGATCCTTCCTGGCACGCACGCTGGCCGGCGATGGTCCGGAGGCGGCGGCGCGCTACGCCAGCGTTGCGGCGGCGCTGAAGTGCCGCGGCTACGGCGCGGTCGTGCCGATCCCGACGGTCGCGGAAGTGCGCGCCGCGATGGGCTAGCCTGCCGGATCGCTTCGCTGCGCCTACCGGCCGATCCGGCCCGGTATCGGCCTGACCTCGGTCAGGTGTGGCTGTGCGGTGCGCGCGGCCACGTTGCTCTGGGGGGCATGTCGGGCACGGTCGTTGCGTGTCCGTGTGCCCCTCGCGGCGGCGGCCTGACGTCCCGCAGCATCGCCTGGGGATCACGCGACGGTGTGTTGCTTTTTCCGGGAAGCCGGCTGCAAAACCAATGCTGCGATGAATTCGTGACTGTCTTGGATTGCTGTTATTTGAGGAAATCAAATGCATGTAATCATCGACGCAGTCCGTCGGCGTGGTTGGGTGTTCGCCATGGTGGGCGTAGGCTTGGCGGCGGTCGGCGTAGCGACCGCCACACTGGCGGCAAGCCCCTTTGATGGCAGCTATAGCGGTCCGACCAGCCGGGAGCGCGGCGACACGGGAACCTGCGGCGCCGAGACGTCCGAGGCAAAGGTCACGGTCCTGGAGGGGAAATTCACCTACAACTGGTACCCGGCGTTCCACGTCGTCGTGACGGTCACGATCGAGCCGGATGGGACGGTCACCGGTCAGCAGATGTGGGGCAGGGGGAACATGGTGAAGGTGACCGGGCATGCCACCCACACCACGCTGGACGCGATGTTCGAGAGCACCTACTGCTCGCGCCGCTTCGCCCTGAAGCGCGCGGGCTAGCGCGCGTTCAGGCTGGCTGGAGCGTGCCCCCTCTCCCGCAAGGGCCAGGGCTATCGCATATGGCGATTTGGGGCAGTCCTGGCTTGGCGGTGCGAGATGGGGTTGAAAGAAAAAGCAAGACTCTAACACAGATTTAGATGATGAAGGGCACAGATTGCACAGAAAGAAGCAAAAGGGTGACAGCAGAACGCCTTCCTGCTTAGCTTTCCGCGTAATCCGTGTGCTTCATCATCTAAATCTGTGTTAGATTCTTACTTGCTTCTTCATGCCGCGAAGTTCTTCCACCGCCAGGTATCCATGCCGTCGGCAGGAGCAAATGCGATAGCCCTGCCCGCAAGGAGAGAGGGAGCATGGTGGCCGGGCAGCGGCGTCCCGGCGCATCGGTGTCATACCAACGGCCGTTGGCACTGACCGTCCCACCGTCATGGCCGGCCTCCGTGCCGGCCATCCGTGAGGCAGGGTGCCCCGACAGATGGCCCGGACGCGCCCGGCCATGACGACGTGGCAGAGACAGCCCATGAGTCGGTCTCAGCGGCGGTTGGTATCAGGCCAGGTTTTCGGTCAGCGCGAGGGCGCTCTGGCAACGGCTCCAACCGCCGTCAGTCCCGACGCGACGCTGCTGGCGAGCGGATGCGGCGCGCGAGGGATATTCAAATACTTATACTCAGACCTAAAACCAGTGCTAAAGCCTGCAACAGACGACGAAACGCGATTATTCAGGCAAATTCTCACCGAAAATTCTGCCTAAATAATTGGATGCCTGCCGCCGGGGTTGTCCGGCCTTGGATTTCATGCCAATTCAAGAAAACCATCCCGCAGGATGACATGGGTCCCGGCGGCCGGACGCCCCTCTGACACGGAACAGGCCACAAAAACTGCCCAAACGCGCCCCAAATCGATGCCAACGCTGCTCCGCTCCCGGAGGCCGGGCAATCCGGAATCGGACCGCCGCAGCCCCCGGGAAACCGGTCCGGTCTCAGGCCGTCAGCTTGTCCAGCTCCCGCAGGATCGACTCGCCCATCACGCTGGTGCCGACCCGCGCGGTGCCGGCCGCCATGATGTCGCCGGTCCGCAGCCCGGATTTCAGCACGTTGCTGCAGGCCCGCTCGATCAGCGCCGCGTCCTCCTCCATCCCGAACGAGTAGCGCAGCAGCATCGAGAAGCTGAGGATCTGGCCCAGCGGGTTGGCGATGCCCTTGCCGGCGATATCCGGCGCGCTGCCATGGATCGGCTCATACAGCGCATGCCGCTTGCCGGAGGGCTGCACCGCCCCCAGCGTGGCGGACGGCAGCATCCCGAGGCTACCTGTCAGCATGGATGCCAGATCCGACAACAAATCGCCGAACAGGTTGGAAGTCACGATCACGTCGAACTGCCGCGGATTGCGCACCAGCTGCATCGCGCAATTATCCGCATACATGTGCGATAGTTCCACGTCGGGGTATTCCCTTTGTCCCAGCGCCGTGACTGTTTGGCGCCAGAACAGGCCGGACTGCATGACGTTGGCCTTCTCGACGCTGCACACGCGGTTCTGCCGCTTGCGTGCCAGCTCGAACCCGACGCGCGCCAGCCGCTCGATCTCGTTGGTCGTGTAGGTCTCGGTGTCGTAGCCGCGGCGCTGGCCGTCCGGCAGCGTCTCGATCCCGCGCGGCTCGCCGAAATAGATCCCGCCGGTGCTCTCGCGCACGATCATCAGGTCCAGCCCGCGCACCACGTCCGCCTTCAGCGTGGAGGCGTCGACCAGCGGGTCCAGCACGGTCGCCGGGCGCAGATTTGCGAACAAATCCAACTCCTTGCGCAGCCGGAGGATGGCCAGTTCGGGGCGCAGCTGGAAGCCCAGTTTCTCCCATTTCGGGCCGCCGACGGCGCCGAACAGGATGGCGTCGGCGTCGCGCGCCTTCTCCATCGTGGCATCGGTGATGGGCGTGCCGCGGGCATCGATCGAGGCCCCGCCGACCAGGTCGTCGGACAGGTCGAAGGTGGCGATCCGGCGGCGGTCCATCCAGTCGATGAGGCGCCGGACCTCGCGCATGACCTCCGGTCCGATGCCGTCGCCGGGCAGGATCAGGAGCTTCTTGTTGGCGGTCATGCGGGGGGTGTCCTTCGGGCGAAGCGTGGTCTCAGGCAATGGTGGAGGGCATCCAGGGAAGCTGGGCGCGCTGGGAGGCCTCATAGGTGTCGATCTTGGGGGCGTGCTGCAGGGTCTGCCCAATATCGTCAAGACCGTTCAATAACAGATGCTTACGGAACGCGTCGATCTCGAACGGGATCTCTTCCCCGTTGGGGCGGACCACGACCTGGCGGGGCAGGTCGATCGTGACGCGGGCGTTGCCCCCCAGCTTGGCGTCGTCCATGAGGAGGTCGCAGACGGCGCGCGGCAGGCGGATCGGCAGGATGCCGTTCTTGAAGCTGTTGTTGAAGAAAATATCCGCGAAATCGGGCGCGATCACGCAGCGAATGCCGAAGTCGAGCAACGCCCAGGGGGCATGCTCGCGCGACGAGCCGCAGCCGAAATTCTCATGCGCAACAAGCACTTGCGCATGCCGGTAGGGCTCCTGGTTGAGCACGAACTCGGGCTTCTCGTTGCCGTCCTTGTCGTAGCGGAGCGAGTCGAACAGGTGCACGCCGAGCCCGGACCGCTTGATGGTCTTGAGGAAGCGGGCGGGGATGATCTTGTCGGTGTCGACATTGGCCATCGGCAGCGGCGCGGCGATGGCGGCCAGCGTGGTGAATGCGTCCATGGTCGTTCTCCCCCAGGGTCCGATCAGCCCAGTTGCCGCACGTCGGCCAGCTTGCCGGTCACCGCCGCGGCCGCCGCCATCGCCGGCGACACCAGGTGCGTGCGACCGCCAGGCCCTTGTCTTCCCTCGAAATTCCGGTTCGAGGTGCTGGCGCAACGCTGCCCCGGCGTCAGCTTGTCGGGGTTCATGCCGAGGCACATGGAGCAGCACGCGTCGCGCCACTCGAACCCGGCTTCCAGCAGGATCCGGTCCAGGCCCTCTGCCTCCGCCTGGCGCTTGACCTGGCCGGAGCCCGGCACCACCAGCGCCTGTACGCCATCGGCCACGTGGCGGCCCTTCGCGACGGCGGCGGCGGCGCGGAGATCCTCGATCCGGCCGTTGGTGCAGGAGCCGATGAAGACCACGTCGATCGGCACGCCCTCCAGCTTCTGGCCGGGCGTCAGCGCCATGTACTCGACCATGCGCTGGGCCTGGGCGCGGGCGCCCTCATCGGCGATATCGGCCGGGTTCGGCACCACGCCGGTGATCGGTACGACCGCGCCGGGGGTGGTGCCCCAGGTGACCATGGGCGCGATATCGGCGGTGCTCAGCCGCACCACGGTGTCGAAATGCGCGCCGGGGTCGGAGGGCAGGGTGCGCCAATACGCCACCGCCTGCTCGAACGCGGCGCCCTTGGGGGCGAAGTCGCGGCCGTTGACGTAGGCGAAGGTCGTCTCATCGGGCGCCACCAGGCCGGCGCGGGCGCCCGCCTCGATCGACATGTTGGACACCGTCATGCGCCCGGCCATGTCCAGCGCGCGGATGGTATCGCCTGTGTATTCAATGACATGGCCGGTGCCGCCGGCGGTCGTGATCTTGCCGATGATGGCCAGCACGATGTCCTTGGCGGAGCAGCCGAAGCCCAGCGTGCCGGACACGTCGATCTGCATGTTCTTGGCCGGCTTCTGCAGCAGGCTCTGCGTCGCCATCACGTGCTCGACCTCGGAGGTGCCGATGCCGAACGCCAGCGCGCCCACCGCCCCGTGTGTGGAGGTGTGGCTGTCCCCGCACACGATGGTCGTGCCCGGCAGCGACAGCCCCAGCTCGGGGCCGATGATGTGAACGATGCCCTGGCGGACGTCCGTGATCGGGATGTAGGGCACGCCGAACTCGACGACGTTGCGCTCCAGGGTCTGCACCTGGATGCGGCTGTCCGCTTCCTTGATGTCAGCCGGCCGGCGGGAGCCGATGGTCGGGATGTTGTGGTCGGCCACCGCGATGGTGCAGTCCGGCCGGCGCAGCTTGCGCCCGGCTAGACGCAGCCCTTCGAAGGCCTGGGGGCTGGTCACCTCATGGACGAGGTGGCGATCGATGTAGAGGATGCAGGTCCCGTCCGGAAGGCGCTCGACGACGTGGCTGTCCCAGATCTTGTCGAACAGGGTGCGTGGCCTGGTGGCGGACATGACTGCTCCGGGTTTATGTGTTTGATGCGGCTTGTTCCGGCGCTCTCGCAGCCCCGATTTGGCTGAACGCCGGGCGTTGTGCAACCCACCCACGCTGGGGCGGTGCCATGTCCAGGCTGCGCGGTTGCGCTTCGGGCTGGGGTTCTGAGTCTGACACGGCGCCGCTCCGGTGAGTGGGGCCGCTCATCTAGCACCGCGGACATACCCTTTTAAGCGGGGCAATTATCCTGGTATCGGACCTACCACGCTGCGTGGCCATGGCCCGTACAGTGTCATCCCCGGGCTTGGCCCGGGGACCCACGGCTTTCGGTGCGGCGTGTAGCAACAAGTGCGGCCGGGACGCGGGAACACGGTGGGCGTCGCAAGTCGTGGGTCCTCGGGCCAAGCCCGAGGATGACACTGTGTGTAGCGGCCCCGCCGGCAAGCCGGTTGGATTTACTCCGTCGCGGCGGCGGCCGCCGGGGCGGCCGAACCGGCGGTCTCGGTCGGGACGGCGCGGGCCTTCTCGGCGATGCGGGCCGACTTGCCGCTGCGGCCACGCAGGTAATACAGCTTCGCCCGGCGCACATCGCCGCGGCGCACGACCGTGATGTCGGCGATCGTCGGAGCATACAGCGGGAACACGCGCTCGACGCCCTCGCCGTAGCTGATCTTGCGGATCGTGAAGTTGCTGTTCAACCCCTTGTTCGACCGCGCGATGCAGACGCCTTCAAACGCCTGGGTGCGGGTGCGCTCGCCTTCCACCACCTTCACCGACACGCGGACGGTGTCGCCGGCGGCGAAGTCCGGCACCGAGCGATTGGCGCTGAGGCGGGTGATCTGCTCCGCTTCGAACTTTTCGAGGATGTTCATGGCTGGGGGTCCTTCTCTTTGATCGTCAGGGCGCGCCGGGCGCCGCATGGGGAGGGGAGCGATACGCCGCCCACAGATCGGGCCGGCGCTCGCGCGTCGTTCGTTCGGCTTCCGCCTGCCGCCAGGCGGAGACCGCTGCATGGTGGCCGGACAGCAGCACGTCCGGCACGCGCCGGCCCTGCCACTCGGCCGGGCGCGTATAGTGCGGATATTCCAGCAGATCGGCCGAAAAGCTCTCTTCCGTGGCGCTCTCGGCGGCACCCATCACGCCGGGCAGCAACCGCACCACCGCATCCAGCAGCACCATCGCGGCGAGTTCCCCGCCGGACAGCACATAGTCGCCGATGCTGAGTTCCTCGGCGCAGCGTGCTTCGATCACCCGCTGGTCGATGCCCTCGTAGCGGCCGCAGAGCAGGATCACGCCCGGCCCCGCGGCGAAGCGGCTTGCATCCGCCTGGGTAAACCGTCGGCCGCGCGGCGTCAGGCACACCAGAGGCCGCCCATCCGCCACCGCCCCGATCGCGGCATCCACCACGTCGGGCCGCAGCACCATGCCGGCGCCGCCGCCGAACGGCGTGTCATCGACGGAGCGGTGCCGGTCCGTCGCGGAGTCGCGGATATTGCGCACATCCAGCGACCAGATCGCCCGCTCCAGCGCGCGCCCGGCCAGTGACGAACCCAGCGGGCCGGGAAACATCTCGGGGAACAGGGTGAGGATGGAGGCGTGCCAGCTCATGCCGCCGCTTCCTCCCCGCCACGCGCCGCTACTGCCTCGGGCCCATCGGTCGCTTCGGGCCCACCTGTCGGCGCAGGCACCAGGGTTTCCGCGGGCGGCACGACCACGATCCTGCCGCCGGCCACGTCCACCGAGGGCACGACGGCGCGGGTGAACGGCACGATCAGGGCCGCGGCACCCGGCTTTTCGATCTCCAGGCTGACCCCGGCGCCGTAGTCGTGCACCACCGCGACGGTCCCCAGCGGTCCGCCGGCCGCATCCACGGCCGCGAGCCCGATCAGGTCGGCGAGGTAGAACTCGTCCTCGTCGGCCGGCGGCAGGGCCGTCCGCTCGATATACAGCCGCGTGTTGGTCAGCTTTTCGGCGACGGTCCGGTCGGTGACCTTCACGACCGCCCCGTCCACCAGCTCACCAATCTCCGCCACGCCTTCGGCCCGCCATGTCAGCACGAAACGCCGCCCGGCCGCGTCGGTCAGCGGACCGTACGCGGTCAGATCGGCCGGGTCGGCGGTGTGGCTGGTGACGCGCACCAACCCCCGCACGCCATGCGCACGACCGATCACGCCCAGCAGGATGCGGCTGTCCGCCACTGGCTGCCTCTGGCCTTATCGCTCAGGCGGCGGCCGTTTCAGCCGCGGCCCGCTCCTGCGCCTTCTTCTTTGGCGCGGATTGCTGCGGCTGCTCATGGTACACCGGCATCGGCGCCAGCCCGGCCTTGCCCAGGAACTTGGCCACCCGCTCGGTTGCCAGTGCGCCGTGCTCGACCCAGTACTTGATGCGCTCGTCCTGCAGGCGCACGCGATCGGCGTGCTCCGCCGGGAGCATCGGGTTGTAGCTGCCCAGCCGCTCGATGAAGCGGCCGTCGCGCGGGCTGCGGCTATCGGCCACCACGATGTGGTAATAGGGGCGCTTCTTGGCGCCGGCGCGGGCAAGGCGGATCTTCAGACCCATGGTACGATATCTCCTGTAAGTCTCAGAACGGTCGTCTATTTCCGGGCGCCATGCCCTTCGGCATCAGCGCGGACAGCCCCTGACGCATCAGGCCCTTCTGTCCCATCTTGTTCATGCGTTTCATCATCGTCGTCATGTCGTCGAACTGCTTCAGCAGCTTGTTGA
>JARLIJ010000273.1 GCA_031291795.1 Acetobacteraceae bacterium
CCTGTTCTGGGGGCTGATCGCGAGCTTCTGGATCGGCAACGTGCTGCTGATCCTGCTGAACGTGCCGCTGATCGGGCTGTGGGTGAAGCTGCTGCAGGTGCCGTACCGGTTCCTCTACCCGTCCGCCCTGCTGTTCATCGCCGTCGGCGTCTTCAGCACGAACAACAGCCTGTTCGAGGTGGGCGAGGTACTGGTCTTCGGTGTCGCCGGCGCGATCTTCGTGGCGCTGGATTTCCAGGTGGCCCCGATCCTGCTGGGCTACGTGCTGGGCCCGATGGTGGAGGAGAACTTCCGCCGCGCGCTGCTGCTGTCCCATGGCGACCTGGTGGTGTTCGTGCAGCATCCTATTAGCGCCGCCTTCATCGGCATCAGCGCGCTGTTGATCGTGGGGCAGGTGGCGTTCGGGCTGCGTGGCGCCATGCAACGGAGGCGCATGCCGACCGATCCGGTCGGCGCGATGGCGGAGCGGGAGCCGGCGATGGCGGCGGAGATCACCGACTGACAAAGCACTTCTCCCTCTCCCCTTGAGGGAGAGGGTCGGGGTGAGGGGGCCAACCACCCGAGACCACGGCCGCTGGCCCCCTCACCCCAACCCTCTCCCTCAAGGGGAGAGGGAGAAATCTGCCCCAGGCCGCCGCATCTTCGCGTGGAGGTTGTCCCCTACCCCAGGGCCTGCGCCGCCTTCAGCACGTCCGCGGCGTGGTTCGTGACGCTCACCTTGCGCCAGGCCTTGGCGACCTTGCCGTCCTTGTCGATCAGGAAGGTGCTGCGCTCCATGCCCATGTATTTGCGGCCGTACATCGATTTCTCGACCCAGGTGCCGTATTTCTCGGCCACCGCGTGCGATTCGTCGGACGCCAGCGGGAAGGTCAGGTTGTATTTCCCGGCGAACTTCTCGATCGGCTTGATCTTGTCGGGCGACACCCCGATGACGTCCAGCCCGATATGGCCGAGCTGGGGGAGGGCTTCCTGGAAGGCGCAGGCTTCCTTGGTACAGCCGGGCGTGTCGGCCTTCGGGTAGAAATACAGCACGAACGGCTTGCCACGCAGCGCCGCGGCGCTGACGGTGCGCCCACCTGTCGCCGGCAATTCGAAATCCGGTGCCGCTTCACCTTCCGCAACGCTCATCCGCCGATCTCCCCGACATGTCGCTCGAACACGGCCCGCACGGCGCGGGCCAGTTCGTCCAGCGTGGCGCGCAACGCCGGCAAGTCAACTGCTCCCACACCGGCCTGGGCGGCGGCGCGCAACAGCGGGCGAGCGCTCGCCTCGGGCAGGGCTTCCGGCGCGTCGCGGCCGACAGTGATGCGCACCAGGCCCTGCACGGTGCGCCAGACATGGTCGGCACGGATCAGCAAGGCGGCATCGGCGGCCGGCAGGATGCCGGCCTTGGCCAAATGCTGGATGGCGACGCGCGTGGTCGGATCGCACAGTCGAGGGTGGCTCGCCGCGTGGGCCAGTTGCAGCACCTGGGCGACGAACTCGACCTCGATCAGGCCGCCGGGCCGCAGCTTCACGTCCCATGGCCCGTCCGGCGGCAGGTCGCGCAGCATCCGGACGCGCATGGCGGTGGCGTCGGCACGCAGCTTCGTGGGCTCCCCGGCGGCGGCCATCGCGTCGGCAATGGCCGCCTCGACCTTCTTGCGTAGCGCGGGCGGCCCGGCGACGACGCGGGCGCGGGTCAGGGCCATGCGCTCCCAGGTCCAGGCGCTCTCGGCATGGTAGCGGCGGAAGGCCCCCAGCGACACCGCCACCGGGCCTTTGTTGCCGGACGGCCGGAGGCGCATGTCCACCGCGTAGAGTGGCCCGTCCGCGCCGGGCGCGGTAAGCGCCGCGACATACGCATGGGCCGCCCGCACGAACCACTGGCTGGCCGGCAGCGCCCGGATCGCGTGCCCGGCGGCGGTACCCTGGCTTTCCGTCGCATCCGGCACGTGATCGTAGATCAGCATCAGGTCGAGGTCGGAGCCGGCCATCATCTCCCTCCCGCCGGCTTTGCCCATCGCGACCACCACCATCCCGCCGCCGCGCACCCGGCCGAAGCGGCTGGCGAAATCCACCAGCACGGGTGGCAGCAGAGCGGTCATCGCGGCCTCGGCCATCGCGCTGCGGCGTTCCCCGGCGGTATCGGCGTCGAGCCGGCCATCCAGGGTGGCAACGGCCAGGTAGAAATCCTCCTCCTTCACGGCGCGGCGGGTGATCTCGATCACGTCCTCCACCCGAACGGCATCGCGCAGACGGGCCTGGAGCAGGCGGATCGCGGCGCCGTCTTCCTCGGGCGACAGCAGGCCCTCAAGCGCCGCCGGGTAGCGCGTCAGGTGTTCGGCGAGCGACGGGGAGGCGCCCAGCACCGCCGCGACGCGGTCGAGCAGGCTGGGATTGCGCTGGAACAGCGACAGGAGCTGCACGCCCGCGGGCAGGGCGGCGAGGAACCGGTCGAAGCGGTTGAACGTGGCGTCCGGGTTCGGCTGGGCCGCCAGCCGGGCCAGGACGGCCGGCAGCATCGTCTCCATCAGGTCGCGCGCTCGCAGCGAGCGCAGCGCGCGAACATGCCCCGCCTGCCATCCCCGCACCGCGACGATCACGCGCTCCGGCGCCGTGAACCCCAGGCCGCGCAGCGCCGCGATGGTGCCAGCGGGGGCCTGGTCGTCGCCGCGGAAGTCGAGTTCCCCGCCGAGGATCGCGTCAGGCGGGTCCGGGACGTGCTCGAACACTTCAGCATAACGCCGGCGGACGCGGTTGAGTTGGCGCAGCAGCGCCTCGGCAAAGGCAGGCGGGTCGGGATAGCCCAGGAACGTGGCGATCCGCGCCAGCTCCGCGGGCTTTTCCGGCACCTCGTGGGTCTGGCGGTCGGCAACCATTTGCAGCCGGTGCTCGACCTGGCGGAGGAAGCGGTAGGCTTCCTCCAGTTCGGCCGCGGCGCGCCGGGGCACGCGGCCGGCACCGACCAGCAGGTGCAGCGCGCCAAGGGTGGTCGGCGTGCGCAGGTCCGGGTCGCGGCCGCCCCAGACGAGTTGCAGGGTCTGCACCAGGAACTCGATCTCCCGGATGCCGCCCTCGCCCAGCTTGACGTTGTGCCCGGCGATCTGGGCGACCGGGTCGCGGCTGGCGGTCAGGGCGGTGCCCTTGTGCTGGTCGATGCGCCGCTTCATGGCGTGGATGTCGGCCACCGCGGCGAAGTCCAGGCCGCGGCGCCAGACGAACGGGCGGATGTCCGCCAGGAAAGCCTGGCCCAGCGCCAAGTCGCCGGCCACCGGGCGTGCCTTGATCATGGCGGCGCGCTCCCAATTCTGGCCCATGCTCTCATAGTAGACGATGGCCGCGGGCAGCGCGATCGCGGGCGGCGTGGCGGCCGGGTCGGGCCGCAACCGCAGGTCGGTGCGGAACACGTAGCCGTCGGCGTCGCGCGCTTCCATCAGCGACACCAGCCCGCGTGCTATGCGGGAGGTGAATCCACCCATGGCGTCACCGGCCGTGCGGTCGGTATAAATCGGCGCCGCCGGGTCATAGAGCAGGACGAGGTCGACATCCGAGGAGAAGTTCAGTTCGCGCGCACCGAGCTTTCCCATGCCGAGTGCCGTGAAACCGCCACCGTGGGCGGGATTGTCGGGGTCGGGCAGATGCAATTCGCCGGAATCATGGGCAGTACGCAGCAGATGGGCGACCGAGAGCGCCAGGGTGGTCTCGGCCAGCGCCGAGAGCGCGCCGGTGACCTGTTCCAGCGTCCAGATGCCGCCGATATCGGCGAGCGCAGCGGCGAGCGCGACGATTCGTTTGGCACGGCGCAGCGCGGCGGCGGTGCGGTCGCGCCGCGCGTCCGGCGTCAGCGTGGCGAGGTCGGCCATGGCGGCATCGACCACCGCATCCGGCCCGTCGGTCACCAGCCGGCGCAGGGCGGCGGATTCCCGTACCGCCAGGTCGGCCAGATAGGGGCTGTTACCGCCCAGGCAGCGCAGCAGCGCGGCCACGGCGGGCCGCTTCGCCAGTCGCGCCTCGGCATTGCCCTGTTCGGCGAACCGCTCGAGCAGCCGGTCGCCGGCGCCGGTGTCGTACGGCGCTGGCCAGGTCTCGGGCAAATGGAACTTCGAGGCGGACGCCGACTTGCGGGTCGGCTTGCGGGTCGTGGTGCTCATCATCCGATGGATTGTGGCGGGTCTCGTCCGGCAGGCTTGCGGTGAGGCGGCTTCCCGGTCAAGCGGCGCGCAGCTTTGCGCGGCTGCTGCATACGTTGGCGCATGTCGCAATGGCCGTGGCCGTGGTCGGCGGCTTGCTGCTGGCCGCCGCGGCGTGGAGGCTATCGCGCGGACCGGTTGACCTCGTCTGGCTGACGCACCGGATCGAGGCCACGGTGAATGCCGATGGCGGCCCGACCACGCTTTCCATCGGCAGTACCGCGCTGGCCTGGGAGGGGTTCGCGCGGGGCGTGGATCGGCCGCTCGACCTGCGGCTGACCGATGTGCGGGTGACCGATGCCGGCGGACGGCGGCAGGTGGACGTGCCACGCGCCGAGGTCTCGCTGTCGATCGGTGCGCTGCTGCGCGGCCGGGTCGAGCCGCGCGGGGTCGAGCTGGACGGTGCGCGACTGACGCTGCGGCGGGCGGCGGACGGCACGACCAGCGTGGACCTCGGCACGCTGGGGGAGACCACCGACACGGACCAACCCGAATCCGAAGCGGTGCCGGCAACCAAAGGGCCGTCCCCGGTTGTCGCCTTGCTGGCCGAATTGGCGCGGCCGGCGACCAATGACCGGGGCCAGGCGCGCGGCATGTTCAGCCAGCTCCGGCGCGTGCGGATCAGCGATGCCAGCGTCGTCATCGTCGACCGCCAGCTCGAGGCGACCTGGCATGCCCCGCATGGCGACATCGACCTCAAGCGCCGGGATGAAGGCGGAGTCGACGGCACCGCGGCGCTGACGCTGGCGCTGGGGGATCAGACCGCCACTTTGGCCGTGGTGGCGACGCTGGGAACCGGCGCTGGGGAAACCGGAACCGGGCAGACGTCCGCAGGGCGCACGCATCTGCGGATCAGGCTGAGCCCGGTGGCGCCGGCGGCCTTGGCGCGTGCTGCCCCGAAGCTGGCGCCGTTGGCTGGGTTGGACGCGCCGGTCAGCCTGGAGGCGACGCTCGACCTGGGTGCGACGCTGCAACCGGAGCGCGGCCGCCTCACGGCCCATATCGGCAGTGGCGCGGCACGGATCGGTGGCAGCGTTGTGCCGATCCAGGATGCCGCGCTGGTGGTGGAAGGCACGCCCGAGCTGATCTCGCTGCAGACCGCGCGTCTCGCGT
Organism: Acetobacteraceae bacterium; assembly: GCA_031291795.1. Taxonomy (GTDB): domain Bacteria; phylum Pseudomonadota; class Alphaproteobacteria; order Acetobacterales; family Acetobacteraceae; genus Rhodopila. Next base: position 5,286 of record JARLIJ010000273.1, read on the forward strand.
TGCTGGGGCATGACGGCGGTGCGCCCACCGTGCTGCAGGCCAGCGGGACGGTGCGGCACGAGGCGGGGCGGTACGCTGCCGCCCTGACGCTGGATCTCGACCAGCTCGACTTTGCCGATCTGGGGCGGCTGTGGCCGGAGGATATCGGCCATAACGCACGGGTCTGGCTGGTCGGCAACATCACCGCCGGCATGGCACGCAATGGCCATGTCGAAGCGTCGCTGGAGGCGACTGACAGCCTGACGGACCTCGCGCTGACGAGCGCCACCGGCACGCTGGAGGGCAGCGGCCTGACGGTCCATTGGCTGCGTCCGGTGCCCCCGATCGAGGACGGTGCGGCGGTGGTGCGGATCGTCGATCCCGACACGCTGGATATCGCGGTATCGGCGGGCCACCAGCGGAGCGGCAAGACCGGGCTGACGCTGAAGAGCGGCCGGATGCGGATCACCGGCATGTCGCAGCACGACCAGTACAGCACGATCCAGGCGGATATCACCGGGCCGGTGCCGGACACCATCGCGCTGCTGAAGGAGCCCCGGCTGGAATTGCTGGACAAGCACCCGATCGAGCTGCGCGATCCGGCGGGGGACGCAGCGGTGACCCTGACGGTGACGCTGCCGCTCGATAACAAGGTGACGATGGACGACATCGGGATCCACGCCGTGTCGCATCTGACCGGGCTGCATCTCGGCGCGCTGGTGGCCGGGCACGACCTGGACCAGGGCGTGCTCGACCTGGACGCGACGGCGGACGGGCTGACGGTGAAGGGACACGCGCAGTTGGCCGGGATCGCGGCGCAATTGGACGCGATGATGGATTTCCGCACCGGGCCGCCGACCCAGGTGGTGCAGAGGGTGGTGGCATCCGGCCGTCCGGGGGCGGGGCAGCTGGTCGCCGCCGGGCTCGATCCGAACGGCACGTTGTTTGGCGAGGTGCCGCTGAAGGCGACCTATCTGCAGCACCGCGCGGGCGACGCCCAGGTCGCGCTGGAGGCCGATTTCACCCCGGCCACGCTCGTCGTGCCGCCGATCGGCTGGCGCAAGCCGGTGGGCGTGCCGGCCAAGGGGACCGCCGTCGTGCTGCTGGACAAGGACCGGTTGCGCGGGATCGAGCGGATTGCGGTGGACGGCGACGGGCTGACCTTGCGCGGATCGGCGCGCGCCGCTGGCGGGCAGATCGTGGCGGTGCAGGTGGATCGGGCGGTATTCGGCCGCAATGACCTCCAGGGGTCGGTGCAGATGCCGGACCGGGGCCCGATCGCGGCCTCTCTGTCGGGGGCCAGCATCGACCTGGCGCCGAAGCTGACTGCGAAGTCCCCGAAGAAGGAGAAGAGCAAGGGCGAGCCGCCCGCCGGGCCGGCCTGGACGCTGGATGCGCAGTTCGACCGGGTCCTGCTGGCGGGTGATCGCATGGCAGCCGGCGTGAAGGTGCATGTCGAGAATGACGGGCGGCTGACCCAGGTGCTGCACGTGAACGGGAGGACCGGCGGGACGGCGCCGTTCGCCGCCGATATCGTACCCGATCGGGGCGTCCGGACGGCGGCCGCGACGGCGGCCGATGCCGGGGCGTTGCTGCGCGGACTGGACGTGGTGCGCACGATGGAAGCCGGTACCCTGAGCATCAAGGGCCGCTACGACGATGGCGCAGTGGGGCATCCGTTGATCGGAACGGCGCTGATCGACGGCTTCCGCGTCCGTGGGGCACCGGGCCTGGCCAAGCTGTTGCAGGCGATGACGCTGTATGGGCTGGTGGACGTGCTGCGGGGGCCGGGCATCGGGTTCGAGCACCTGATTGCCCCGTTCCGCTACGACGACGACGGCCTGACGCTCGACAACGCCCGTGCCTTCAGCCCTTCGCTCGGTTTGACCGCAAAGGGGCGGATCGACCTGGACGACGAGCAGATCGACATGGAGGGCACCATCGTGCCGGCGTATTTCTTCAACTCGCTGCTGGGAAACATCCCGCTGATCGGCAAGCTGTTCAGTCCGGAGCAGGGCGGCGGCGTGTTCGCGGCGAAATATGCGCTGCGGGGGCCGCTGGATGATCCGTCCGTGTCCGTCAACCCGCTGAGCGCGCTGACGCCGGGCTTCCTACGGAATATCTTCGGGCTGTTCTGAGGCCGGAAAGCGGCCGGGATCCCGCCGGAGGGGGCGCCTCTTCTGTGTACCATGCCCACGCCGGTGACATGGCCTGGCCGCCCGCGGCTTCGGGCGCCGCAACGGATATGGCACGGGGCCGGACGGCCCGAACCGGATTCTACGCGTCGCGCGGGCCGACTGTGATGTTCAGGGCGGGCAGGCTCAGCGCGGGCCGATCGTCAGAGGCGGCCGCACCATCGCCGCCGCCAGTTCAGCCTGGATTTCCGCGGCCAGGCCCGGATTCGCCCGCCGGATCTGCCCGGCACGCAGCGTCGTGCCAAGGTCGGCCGTACGATTCATCTCCCACGCTTCCAGGAACAGCAGGTCCGCCGCCATGGCGGCGTCGTTGGCGCATCGCAGCACGCGACGGACGGCCTCGGTATGCGGCAGCGGCGAGATGTTTGCGAAGCCGGGCATGGTCCAATCCTGTTCCGGTGGCTGGCCGCCGCGAACCGATTGACTGGTTCGTGGCGGCCCCATCGAATTAGGGGGGGCGGTATGACTTCGCCAGTCCGCCCCTATGACAGCCCGGTGAAATGATCGTGCGGCGTTGGCTCAGTAACGATAGAGGTCGTGCTTGAACGGCCCTTGCGGGCTAACCCCGATGTACTCTGCCTGCTTCGGTGACAGCTTTGTGAGGACGGCACCGACTTTCGCAAGATGGAAAGCGGCGACCTTTTCGTCCAGGTGCTTGGGCAGCGTGTAGACTTGGCGCTCATAGGCCCCCGGCTTGGCGTTGTATAGCTCGATCTGCGCCAGCACCTGGTTGCTGAAACTGGCGCTCATCACGAAGCTCGGGTGGCCGGTTGCGTTGCCGAGGTTAACCAGCCGACCTTCCGACAGCACGATCAGGCGCTTGCCGCCGGGGAACACCACCTCATCGACCTGCGGCTTGACGTTCTCCCAGGTGTAATTGCGGAGCGCGTCAATCTGGATTTCCGAGTCGAAATGCCCGATGTTGCACACGATCGCGCGATGCTTCATCGCCCGCATGTGATCGATGGTGATCACGTCGAGATTGCCGGTCGCAGTCACGAAGATGTCGCCGATCGGCGCAGCATCGTCCATGGTTACAACCTGGTAACCTTCCATCGCCGCCTGCAGCGCGCAGATCGGGTCGACCTCGGTCACCATCACCCGGCAGCCGGCGTTGCGCAGCGAGGCCGCAGAGCCCTTGCCCACGTCGCCGAAGCCGTTCACCACGGCGATCTTGCCGGCCATCATCACGTCGGTGCCGCGGCGGATGCCATCGACCAGCGACTCACGGCAGCCGTACAGGTTGTCGAACTTCGACTTGGTGACGCTGTCGTTGACGTTGATCGCCGGCGTCAGCAGCTTGCCGTCGCGCGCCATGTCGCGCAGGCGATGCACGCCGGTGGTGGTCTCCTCGGTGATGCCGCGCACGTCGGCGAGCAGCTCCGGGTATTTCTCGTGCATGAGCTGGGTCAGGTCGCCGCCGTCGTCCAGGATCATGTTCGGGACCCAGCCGTCAGGGCCGCGCACCGTCTGCTCGATGCACCACCAGAACTCCTCCTCGTTCATGCCCTTCCAGGCGAACACGGGGACGCCGGCGGCAGCCACGCCTGCAGCGGCATGGTCCTGGGTCGAGAAGATGTTGCACGACGACCAGCGGACCGAGGCGCCGAGGACCTGCAGGGTCTCGATCAGCACGGCGGTTTGGATGGTCATGTGGATGCAGCCGGCGATGCGCGCGCCGGCCAGGGGCTTGGACTTGCCGAATTCCGCGCGGATCGCCATCAGGCCGGGCATCTCGTCCTCGGCCATGGAGATTTCCTTGCGGCCCCACTCGGCGAGCGCGATGTCCTTAACCTTGTAGTCCTGGGTTGTCGCCGCAGCGGCCATGATCACGCTCCTGTTGAGGTGGCGGGGCTATATAAAGTTATCTGCATGTTTGCAATCCTTCTGAGCGTCCCCCCAATCCTTCCGAACGCCGCCTGAGCCAGTCTGCTGGGGCGTATCCCCCATCCGCAATTCGCCGAGCGCCAGCGCAGTCGGCTGCTTGCCGGCAGCCAGGGCCGAAGCCTAGGCTTCCCTCACGGTCCCGTTAGAGGACGCTGACCCGGAAGGAAACGTCATGACACCGCGTTCTGCGGCTTTTGCCCTGTGCCTGACGCCGGCCTGGCTGCTCGCCGCCGGTACTGTCCGTGCTGCCACGACCGACATCCTCGTCGGGCTTGATGAAAAAATCACTTACGACGCCAACGGCCAGGTGAACGGCGCGCCCGGCAAGGACGCGGTGCTGGTTCTGGACGTCGCGAACCCGGCCCACCCGCGCATCCGCGCCACACTGCCGCTGATGAACTCCCTGCTTGGGCCGCCCACCAACCTGCAGATCACGCCCGACGGGAAACTGGGCCTGGTCGCCAACTCTGTGGTGATGAACCAGGAGGGGGCCGCCTGGAAGGTGGCGCCGGACAACCAGCTGTTCGTCATCGACCTGACCGCCAACCCGCCGAAGCTGGCCGACACCGTCACGGTGGGCAAGCAGCCCTCCGGGATGGCGATCAGCCGGAAAGGCGACCTGGTGCTGATCGCCAACCGTGCCGGCAAGAGCGTCTCGGTGCTGTCGATCGCCGGCGGGACCGTCAAACTGGTGGCCGATGTGCCGCTGGGGCAGGAGGCCGCTGCGGTGGCGATCACGCCCGACGGCAAGCGCGCCTTCGTCTGCATGAACCAGGTCAACAAGATCGCCGTCCTGGCAATCGACGGCCAGACCGTGAGCTATGACAAGGCGATGGACATTCCGTCGGCGCTGAACCCCTACAACATCGAGGTCACCCGCGACGGCAAATACGTCATCGCATCCAACACCGGCGCGAGTGGCCTGGATGCCGATGCCGAGGTGGTGATCGACGCGACCGGCGCCCATCCGCACGTGATCGACCTGGTGGCACCCGGCAACGGCCCGGAGGGCTTCGCGATCTCGCCGGACGGCAAATGGGCGGCAGCCCCCCTGCTGCTGGGCACCGGCGCCCCCCAAAGCGCGCATTTCTTCACCAAGACCGGGGAACTGGCGCTGATGTCGGTCGGGCCGCACGGCAAGCTGACCGTGACCGGTCGTGCGAAGCTCGGTGCCCTGCCCGAGGGCATCGCGTTCAGCCCGAAGAGCGATTACCTCTATGTCGGGAACTATATCGACCGGGACCTGCAGGTCTTCCACATCGAAGGCGGCAAGCTGAAGCAGGTCGGCCCCAACATCAAACTGCCAGGCCAGCCGGCCTCGATGCGCGGGCCGGCATCGTAGCGGACGGCGCCACCACGCATCCGATCGGATGGCCAACCGGCGGCCGGGTCTTCTGTCGGCTTCGCGAGGAGTATGACAGGCGACCCGACCGCTGGTTCCGAACATTTCGAGGGCCTGGGGACACGCGGTTGGCGCGCTCCCTCCGGTCACTCCTCCGCAAAGTCCACCAATTCGGCCAGCCGCAGCGGCTTGATCGGGAAGCGCGTGCGCAGCGGCTCGATATCCGGCACGGGCAGGCCGCGCGCCTCTGCGATCACCTCGGCGGCGATGGTGGCGCAGGTGCGGCCCTGGCAGGGGCCCATGCCGCAGCGTGTGTAGGCCTTGAGCTGGTTCATGCCGAGGCAGCCGAACCGCACCGCCTGGCGGATGTCGCCTGCGGTGACCTCCTCGCAGCGGCAGACCATCGTGTCGTCGGCGAGGTGTGGGGCGCGGGCCGCGTAGAGCGTGTCGAGTAGCGGGCGCATCGCGAGGTGGCGCTGGCGGCGGGCGCGCAAGGGGGCTGCGGCGGCGTCGCGGGTCGCGGTATCGATGCGGCCCAGCGCGTGGGCGACGCCCAGCGCGGCGAGGCGGCCCGACAGCGTCGCGGCCCAGGCGCCGGCGATGCCGGCCCCGTCGCCCGCGACGTGGATATGCGGGATCGAGGTGGTGCCCCAGGCATCGGCGACCGGATGCCAGCAGCGCTGCGCCTCGCTCCAGGCATGGGCGCACCCAAGCGCGCGGGTGAGCTGGACGGAGGGGATGACGCCGTCGTGGAGCAGGAGGGTGTCGGCGTGTTCCTCGCGTTGTTGCCCGTGGGCGGTGAGCACGATGCGCTCCAGCGCGGTATCGCCCTCGGCGCGGATTGCGTCGGCGCGCAGCCAGGGCACGCCGGCCTTGGCCACGGCCCGCCGCCACATGATGCCCTTGGCGAGGTCGGCGGCGGCCGGCAGCGCGGCGGGCAGGTGGCGCAGGGCCGGCCAGTTTTTGGCCGGGTTGGAGAGGTCGATGATGCCTGCAATATCGCCGCCGGCGCGCAGGGCCTGCACGGCATAGAGCAGCAGCAGTGGCCCCTGGCCGGCGATCCAGGTGGCGCCGTGCGGCACGAGGCCGCCGGTTTTCAGCGCGATCTGCGCGGCGCCGACCGTCATCACGCCGGGCAGCGTCCAGCCGGGGATGGGCATCGGGCGTTCGGTGGTGCCGGTGGCCAGCAGGATCCGCGCCGGCGTGCTGGCGTGGGCGGTGCCGCCGGCGCTCCAGAACACCTGGCCATCCGGTTCGATCGCCCAGACGGTGGCGCGGAACCGGGCCTGGGCACCGCAGGCGCGGAACTGCTGGAGCAGGGCGAGGGCCGCCTCGTCGTCCTGGTCCGAAGCACCGCGGGCTTCGAGTGCCTGCCAGATACGCCCGCCGGAGGCAGGGTTCTCGTCGAGCAGCAGGACGGACAGGCCGCGTGCTGTCGCTTCGACCGCAGCCGAGACGCCAGCCGGGCCGCCGCCAACGATCAGCAGGTCGGGGTGCGTGGTCATGCTGCGAGCGCTACGGCGGAGACACGCTGGGTGCCGATGCGAGGCGGTCGAGATGAATCTCCCCCTCCCTCAAGGGAAGGAAGAGGGAGAAGCTTCTGTCGTTCCTGTCGCTTCTGCCATCCCTGCCATCCCAGCTGTCTCTCCGGCCCTCTCACGCCGCGTCCTCCACGCCCCGCGGCCCTGCCTGGCGCTCGACCTGCATGCCGTCGCGGACCGGGGTCAGGCAGGTCTGCACGTTCGGCGCGCCATCGACCACCGCCAGGCACTCGAAGCACGCGCCCATCATGCAGTACGGCCCCCGCGGCGTCCCGCTGCGGGGGGTCAGGCGCGTGCTGCGGACGCCGGCCGCCAGCAGCGCCGAGGCCACGCTGTCGCCTTCGCGTGCTGCGATCGTGCGGCCCTCGAACGTCAGGGTCAGGCTGCCGGGATCGGCGCGGACCAGCATGTCGGCTCAGTCCTGGGAGCCGCGCGGCAGCTTGCGCTCGACGATGCCGGCATACAGCGCAACGCCGTACGGGATCGCCTCATCGTTGAAGTTGTACAGATGGTTATGCAGCGCCGCGCTGTCGCCGTTGCCCAGGTTGATATGCGCGCCGGGGACCTGCTCCATCATGAAGCTGAAATCCTCCGACCCCATCCCCGGCGGAGCGTCGCGCCGCACCTTGGCATCGCCCACCAGGGCGGCCGCCGCGTCGCCCAGCGCCTCGGCCTCGCCGTCGTCGGCCACCATGGGCGCGAAGATCACGCGGAAATCCACCGTCGCCTCGGCGCCGAACCCGGCGGCGATGGAGGTCGCCAGCCGGGTCATGTTCTGCTCGATCAGGCTCATGACCGGCCGGCTGAGCGTGCGGACCGTGCCGGCCAGCGTCGCGGATTGCGGGATCACGTTATAGGCGTCGCCGCTGGTGATGCGGGTGATGCTAAGCACCGCGCTCTCGGCCGGCGCCACATTGCGCGACACCACGGTCTGCAGCGCGGTGCCGAGGTGGCAGGCCACCATCACCGGGTCGATGCTCTGGTGCGGATGCGCACCGTGGGCGCCCTTGCCGGTGATGGTGATATCGAAGAACGCCCCGCCGGCCGCCCGCGCGCCCTTGCCCATCACGAACTGCCCGACCGGCAGGCCGGGACGGTTGTGCATGCCGTAGATCGCATTGCAGGGGAACCGCTCGAACAAGCCGTCCTTCAGCATGGCCAGCGCACCGCCGACGCCTTCCTCGGCCGGCTGGAAGATGAAGTTGACGGTGCCGTTGAAGGCGCGGGTCTCGGCCAGGTATTTGGCGGCGCCCAGCAGCATGGTGGTGTGGCCGTCATGGCCGCAGGCATGCATCACGCCGGGATTGTGGCTGGCGTAGTCCAGGCCGGTCGCCTCGTTGATCGGCAGCGCGTCCATGTCGGCGCGCAGGCCGATCGCCGCCTCGCCGTTGCCGTTGCGCAGCACGCCGACCACGCCGGTGACGCCGACGCCGCGATGCACCTCGATGCCCCATTCCTCCAGCTTGCGGGCGACGATATCGGCCGTGCGGTGCTCCTCCAGGCCGAGCTCCGGGTGCTGGTGGATGTCGTGGCGGATTTTCGTCAGCTCATCCTGGTAGAGGCGGGCGCGGTCGAGAGCGGCGTCGGTCATGAGATCTCCCAGCGGGCGGGTCGTGCGAAGCGGGGAGACTGCCATCGGATGGAGCGGACGGCCAGCGTGGGGGCCAGGAAGAGCGGTTGGCCACGTGCCGGGCACCCAGGATGGGTCTTCCGTGCCCGCGCTGCCGCCCGATCAGGCGGGGTCGGTTGCCATCGGCGCGCGGGTTCCCGCCGGCCTTCCCGGCCGGCCGCGCAAGGGGAATCGCGTCAAACCATCACCCCGTCGGCAGGCCGAGCCGTGCCTGAAATGCTGCGTCGCGCAGGCTGAACTCCTGGCCGGCCAGGTCGTCGGCGGCCGGCGTGCACAGATAGACGATGGCCGCCGCCGGATGCGCCACCGGCGTCAGGTCGCCGCGCGGGATCCGGCTGATCTGGTTGATCCCGGAGGCACGGATGGCGACCTGCATGTCGGTGTCCGTCGTCCCCGGCTGGAACCCGAACACCCGGATGCCCTGCGCCGCCGTTTCCAGCGCAATCGCGCGGGTCAGCATCACCAGGCCCGCCTTGCCGGAGCAGTAGGCGCTCCAGCCCTCCAGCGGCCGGATGCCGGCACCCGAGGAGACGTTGACGATCGTCCCGCCGCCGCCCGCGATCATCTCCGGCAGCACGGCGCGGATGGCGTAATAGGCGCCGGTCAGGTTGATCGCGATGTTGCGGGCCCAGGCGGCCGGGTCGGTCTCGGCGATGCGGCCGATCGGCTCGATCACCCCGGCATTGTTGATCAGCGTGTCGATCCGGCCGAACCGCGCCTGAGTCGCGGCGACCAGCGCCTGGACGGCGGCATAGTCCGAGACGTCACAGGCCCGCGCGTCGGCAATCCCGCCTTCCGCCACGATCGACCGCGCCACGTCTCTGGCCAGCCCACCGTCGCGCGCGGTCAGCATGACGCGCGCCCCCGCCTGCGCCAGCGCCGCCGCGGCAGCCGCGCCGATGCCGCGGCTTGCGCCGGTGACGATGACGACCTTGCCCGTGAGGCTGCCCATGTCTGCTCTCCTTCCCCCGTTGCGACCGCTTTACGGGAGGGCAGCGGCAACCGCAAATACCAGCGGGTAGCCTCCGGGGAGCAAACAATGCGCGTATCGATGAGCCTGCCGACGCATGACTGGGCCGCCTGCGGCCCGGCCGCACGCCAGGCCGAGGAAGACGGGTTCGACGCCGTCACCGCCAACGAGCTCCGCCACGACCCGTTCACGCCGCTGGCGTTCGCTGCGCTGGCGACGGAGCGGGTGCAATTGGTGACCTCGGTGGCAATCGCCTTCCCGCGCAGCCCGATGATCGTGGCCAACCAGGCCTGGGACCTGCACGCCCATTCCAAAGGCCGGTTCGTGCTCGGCCTGGGCAGCCAGGTAAAGGCGCACAACGAGCGCCGCTTCAGCGTGCCCTGGATCGCCCCCGCCGCCCGCATGGGCGAGTATGTCGAGGCACTGCGGGCGATCTTCCGCTGCTGGGAGTTCGGCGAGACGCTGGCCTACCGCGGCAGACACTACAACTTCACCCTGATGACGCCGGAGTTCGCGCCGCCGGCCCAGCATTTGCCGCTGCCGCCGGTGGCGGTGGCCGCGGTCGGCCCGCTGATGCTGAAGACCGCCGCACGGGTGGCCGACAGCGCCCGGCTGCACAGTTTCGCCACCCGCGCCTACCTGGAGCAGGTGGTCCGTCCCCAGCTCGCCGCGGAACTGGCCGCCCACGGCAAGTCCTTCGCGAACTTCGAGATCTCCGGCGGCGGCTTCGTCGCCACCGGCCCCGATGCGGCGTCGGTGCAGGAAGCCGCCGAGAAAGTGCGCTACCGGGTGGCGTTCTACGGCTCCACCCCCGCCTATCGCGGGGTGTTCGACCTGCATGGCGTGGGCGACCTCGGCATCCGGCTGAACGCCCTGTCGCGCGAGGGCCGCTGGAGCGAGATGGCCGCCCAGGTGTCGGACGACGTGCTGGACCTGTTCGTCGCCCGCGCCACGTATGACGGCCTGCCCGAGGCGATCGCACGCCGCTACGGCGGCATCGTCGATACGGTCTCGCTCGACTTCACGCCCGGTACCCCGGCCGCCACACGCCGCGCCACGGTCGCCGCAATCCAGAAAATACCCCGTTCGTTCAGGGGGTTCCACAGCTGACGGCCACGCGTAAGTGCCGTCACGGCAGCGGGAAGGCAGGCGTGTCGGGAAGACCGGCCGTCTACCGAAGCCCGTGCTACCCGCCGACCACCATATGCCGGGACAGGCCGGAAACCTCGCGTGCCTGGTCCAGGTTCCACGCATAGTCGAGGAAGTCCCGCGTCTGCTGTTCCCCCCAGATGCCTTTCACGCCCATGCGGAACTTCGCCTCGACATCGTCCCGCGTCATAGGCCGCCCGGGCAACCCTGGCAGCTCATCGACCTGTTCGGACAGCACCCGCCCATCCTCCAGCGTCACCGTGACGCGGTTCGGGATCTTCTGCGGGTAAAGCCGCGTCAGCGCCGGGTCTTCCTTCACGGTCAGCGTCTTCATTAGCGCGAGCGCGCGGGGATCATGCAGCGCCTCGGGCGTGTAGCTATGAACGGTGATCTCGCCATCCAGCATCGCCCGCACGACGATGTAGGGCAGGCTGTGATCGGCAGTCTCGCTCGTCTCGGGTGCCCATTTTGCGGGTTCACCCGCGGTGTAGGCGAAGCCGGGCTGCGTCGTGTCGACCGCGATGGACTGGATGCGGCCAAGGTCCCCGATCTCGTGCGCGATCTTCACCGCCGCCAGAATGGCCGTCTGGGTGTGCGCCTGGGCCGGGTAGAACTTGATCGAGCACGCGGCGAGCCTGAACGACCCTGATCGGCCGCCGAACTGGTCGATGTCGAGCGTGAACGGCCCCGAAACCTGCTTGAAGAAGCCGGCATCGCCCTCGAAGATCGGCGCCGGACCGGTGATCCCGCCGCGCGCCAGCTGGGCGGCAAACACCGCATTGCGCGCAGCATCCGCATCCGCGAGCCCCTTCCAGTTCGACATCACCTGAACGCGGGTCTGGTTCGGGGCCAGGTGGCCGGCGATGGCAAGGTTGACGGCCTCGGCCAGTTGCGGCGGCGGCAGCCGCATCAGCTTGCCGGCTGCCAGCGCTGCGGCTGGAAGGCTGAAATTGGGATGGTCCCAGCCGCGCGCACTGATCCGCACCGTGTCCAGCAGCCGGCAGTCGATCTCATAGGCCAGCACGATGGCCAGGATCAGCTCCTGCCCGGAGCGTCCCTCTGCCTCGGCGACGGCGAGGCAGGGCGCAATGTTGTCGCTGGGATGCCCGGTTTCTCGTCCGGCGTAGACGTCGTTGAGGTCGAAATGGCGGATGGCGCCCCCGTTCGCGAAGGTCGCCCACTCCAGCGTGGTGCGCCGGTTCGTGCCGAGGATGGTCGCCACACCGCCCGGGACGGTCAGCGCGACGTCGCGAACGGCCCGGACCGGGGCCTCGTTGAACGCCGCGATGGCGCAGCCGATGGCGTCGATGAAATGCGACCGCGCCAGTTCGACGACGGCCGGGCTGAGGTCGGTGTAGTGGACACTGTCGACGTAGCCGGCGAGCTGTTCGGCCATGTCGCTGCGGGATTCGCCGGTGGCGGGCGCTGCGTGTGCGGCGCCCGGACGTACGACGGTGGCGGCCAAAGCAGCGAGAAAGGCGCGTCGTTGGAGCGAAAGCGGCATCGGATTGCCCGGGTTGTGCAGTGGCGGGGAGTGGTCACGGTCTGGTCAGAGGATCACGTCCCTAACCATCACGGCTGCTGGCAGCCAAGCGCCTGGGCATGATGATTGTGAGACCAGATGGGCTTGCCGTTTCGGGGATCGGGATCAGGCGGCCCTGACGCTCACCACGAAGGTGTTCACTTCGCTGGAGAGCTCTTCGGCCTGCTTCGACAGATCGGATGCCGCGGTCAGCACCAGGTCGGCCGCCGCACCGGTGTCGCTCGCGGCCTGGCTGACCCCCCCGATCCCGGCCGTCACATCCTGGGCTGCCTTGGTCGTCTGCTGCACGTTGCGGGCGATCTCCGCCGTGGCGGCGCCCTGCTCCTCGACGGCCGCGGCAATGGCCGTCGCAATCGCGCTGACTTCCTCGATCGTGGCGGAGATCGCGCGGATGGCTTCGACGGCCTCCCGCGTTGCGGTCTGGATCTGGTTGATCTGACCGTCGATCTCCTCCGTCGCCTTGCCGGTCTGGTTGGCGAGGCTCTTGACCTCGGACGCCACCACCGCGAAGCCCTTGCCGGCATCGCCGGCGCGCGCCGCCTCGATGGTCGCGTTCAACGCCAGGAGATTGGTCTGGCTGGCGATATTCGTGATCAAACTGACGACCGCGCCAATCTTCTCGGCGCCCTCGGCCAACACGCGCACGATCCCATCGGTGCGCCTGGCGTCATCCACCGCTTTGGCGGATATCTTCGACGACTGCGCCACCTGGCGGCTGATCTCGCCGATGGAGGCGCTTAATTCTTCGGCGGCCGAGGCTACGGTCTGCATGCCCACGCTCGTCTCTTCCGACGCCGAGGCAACGGCACTGGCCTGCTGGTTGCTTTGGTCGGCGGTACTCGTCATCGACTGGGCGGTGGCTTCCAATTTTGTGGAACTCGCCGAAAGCATCCCGACCAGATTGCCGATCTTGCTCTCGAAACTGTCCGCCATCCGGTGCAGAGCCGCCTTTTGTTCGGCCGTGGCCTGGGCTTTGACCTGCTCCTGATCCAACCGCAGGCGGTTGGTCTCGAGCATGCTGTCCTTGAACACCAGGACCGTGGCGGCCATGCCGCCGACCTCGTCGCGCCGGTCCGTGCCGGGGATGGCGACCGTGAGCTCGCCTTTCGCCAGGCGGTCCATGGCGCGTTTCAGGCCGCCGAGGGAGAGCGTGATATCGCGGTTGACCAGCCAGGTCGCGATGAGGGTGACGATCAGGATCATGCCGCCGATCAGCGACAGCTGCAGTACTGACGAACGGAACGTCGCTTCCAGATCGTCGATGTAGGCCCCGTCGACGAAGATCAGGTCCCAGGGTGCGAAGCGGGCCAGGTAGGCGACCTTCGGCTGCGGGGCGGCCGACCCGGGCTTGGGGAACGAGTAGGCGATCACGCCCGCCTCGCTGTGCGCGAGGGCGTCCCGCATCAGGTCGTTGATTGGCACGCCTTTTTCGTCGACCGTGGTGGCGGGGGCCGGCTTGCCCTCCAGCGCGGGCGTTGCCCCGTGCAACACGATCATGTTGTTCGCCATGGCCCGGGCATAGACGTAACCCGTGCCTTCATCGAACCGCATCGCATGGATGTCGTCCGCGAGCAGGGCCATCGCCTGCTCCCGGGTGAGCTGATGCGCGGCGACCCGCTTGTCCAGCGATTGCGCGATGCTGGTTGTCAGCTCCACGACGGCACGCAGCTTGTCGACCCGGTCGTCGACCATCCGTTGGCGCATCAGGGAGGCGGCCACGCCGATCGAGACGACAAGGGCCAGGGCAGACATGCCAAGCAAAAGGGTGAGCTTGGTACGAAGATTGAGACGGCTGAGGATATTCATGAAACCCGGTCCGAATGCAGTTTACGAAAGAACTGCCGGGCGATCGGGTGCAGGTCGATGAATCCGGCGCGCATACTTTAGGGATATAACGGGGCAATGCTTCTTTGCCCGGAATTAGCGGGGATTCCGGGTCGAAAATGACCAGGAGGCCCGAACAATTGCCGCCGGGCGGCTGGAGCACCGTCGCGCGGACCGGAAAAGTGTTTGCGGTGGCGGTGCCGCCGGGCGCTGTAGCCAGCCCGGCCCCTACACCGCAGCGACCACGTCCAGCTCCACCAGCCGGCGGAACTGCAGCTCCACGTCCTCCCGGCGTATCCGCGCGGTGCCGGCACAGACCACCGCGGCGGTGCCGGCGGCGACGCCCCAGGCCAGCGCCTCGGTCTGCGACTTCCCCTGCGACAGCGACAGGACCAGCGCGGCGAGGAAGCTGTCCCCCGCCCCCACCGCGCTGCGGAACGGCACCGTCAGGCCCGGCATGCGGACCACCCCGGCCTCGGTCGCCAGGAACGCGCCGTTTTCGCCCAGGGTCACGGCCACCATGCGGGTCCGTCCCGAACGGATCAGCGTGAGCGCCGCCGCCTCCTGCGAGGCCGGATCCGGCAGCTTCGTCCCGATCAGCGCCTCGAACTCCCCCAGGCTCGGCTTGATCAGGTCGACCCCCACCTCCAGCGCGAGGCGGAGCGGTTGGCCGGTGGCGTCCAGCACGATCCATTGCCCGCGTGCCCGCGCGGTGCGGGCAACCTGGGCGTAGATGTCCGGCGGCATGCCCGTTTCCAGGCTGCCGCTGGCGATCAGCCAGTCGCCCTGGATGCGCTGCATCAGCTCCAGCGTGGCGAGCCAGTCGTGTTCCTCCACCGTCGGGCCTTCCGGCACGAAGCGGTATTCCAGGCCGGTGGTGCGATCGAACACCGTGAAGCTGATGCGGGTGCGGCCCTTCATGCGCACCGTGCGGTGCGGCACGCCGGCTTCGTTCAGCAGGTCCTCGATCAGCGCGCCGGTGACGCCGCCGGCCAGCACCACGGCCAGCGTGTCCGCACCCAGCGCATGCAGCACGCGCGCGACGTTGATGCCGCCGCCGCCGGGATCGATATGCTCCCCGCTGGTGCGCACTTTGTGGGTCGGCACCACCGATTCAGCCGAACAGGCGAGGTCGACGGCGGGGTTCAGCGTCAGGGTGATGATGCGGTGCGGCATGGCGGACATCCTGCGTGGTCGGCCCCCGTTCTTCGATGTCAACTGAAGGTTACCGTCTCTTAGGGACAAGGTTGATCAGGATCAATGAAGCTGGCGGCGAACCGGCGTCCAGTACCCAGACCGGAGCGGACACCACAAAGGGCACGTCATGACCGGCACCACCCAGCGAAATCGCCTCGACCTGACGCCAGTCGTCGACCCGACGCGCGATCACGGCACTGGGCCGTTTCGCGTTCGCCGGCCGGTATGGGCGGACCTGCTGCCCCCCTGCAACAGCGTCTGCCCGGCCGGCGAGGACATCCAGGCCTGGCTCGCGCTGGCCCAGGCCGGCGAGTACCGCCGGGCATGGGAGACGCTGGTGGCGGACAACCCGCTGCCCGCCACGCATGGCCGGGTCTGCTATCACCCGTGCGAAACCGCCTGCAATCGCGGGCACATGGACGCCGCGGTATCGATCCACGCGGTGGAACGCTTCCTCGGCGACCAGGCAAAGGCGCAGGGCTGGGCGTATCCCGCCCCTGCCGCGCCGTCCGGCAAGACGGTGCTGGTGGTCGGCGCCGGCCCGAGCGGGCTGTCGGCCGCCTATCACCTGACCCGGCTGGGCCATAAGGTCACCATCCACGATGCCGGGCCGGTCGCCGGCGGCATGCTGCAGTTCGGCATCCCCGCCTACCGCCTGCCGCGCGCCGAACTGGCCGAGGAAGTCGCCCGCATCGAGCGCCTCGGCGTGACGATCGTGCTGAACCACAAGGTGACCGACGTGCTGGCGGAGCAGCGTGCCGGCGGGTTCGACGCCGTGTTCACGGCAATCGGTGCCCAGGCCGCCCAGCATGCCAATATCCCCGCTCGCGACGCCGCCCGTGTACTGGATGCCGTCGCGATGCTGCGCGACATCGGCGCCGGCGGCCGGCCCAGCCTGGGGCGGCGCGTCGTGGTCTACGGCGGCGGCAACACAGCCATGGATGCCGCCCGCACCGCCAAGCGCCTGGGCGCGGAGGAAGCGGTGATCGTCTACCGCCGCGACCGCGCGCACATGCCGGCGCATGCCTTCGAGGCCGACGAGGCCCTGGAGGAAGGCATCAAGATCCGCTGGCTCACCACGATCAAAGAGATTGTCGGCCCTTCCCTGACCGTCGAGCGCATGACGCTGGACGAGCACGGCCGGCCGCAGCCCACCGGGGAGTTCGACACGCTGGAGGCCGACAGCGTCGTGCTGGCCCTGGGCCAACTGACCGAGAGCGCGTTCCTGGCCAACGTGCCCGGCCTGGAATTCAAGCCCGACGGGTCGGTGGTGGTCGACCGCCACATGATGACCGGCCATCCCGGCCTGTTCGCCGGCGGCGACATGGTGCCCACGGAACGGACGGTCACGACGGCGGTCGGCCACGGCAAGCTGGCGGCGCGCAACATCGACGCCTGGCTCCGCGGCCGCGCCTACGACGCCCCGGCCAAGCCGCAACGCGTTGATTTCCCAATGCTTAATCTGCCGGTATTCAGCGACGTCGATCCCGCGTCGCAGCAGCCGCTGCCCGATGCCGACCGCCTGGAGGGGTTTGAGGAGGTAATGGCCGGACTGGCAGAACCGGTGGCGCGGCGGGAGGCACAGCGCTGCCTGTCCTGCGGCGTGTGCTTCGAGTGCGACAACTGCTTCGCCGCCTGCCCCGAGCAGGCGATCGCGCGGCTGGGGCCCGGGCTTGGGTATGCGCTCGATCCGGCGACGTGCACCGGCTGCGGCGTGTGCTTCGAGCAATGCCCCTGCCATGCCATCCAGATGGTGGCCGAGGCCGAACTGATGGGGGCTCCATGACAGCGTTGAACGGCGCCCGGGAGGGTGCCCCCCAGGAGAGTGCGATGGCCCAGTTGCACGCGACGATGGACGGCAACACCGCGGTTGCGCATGTCGCCTACCGGGTGAACGAGGTCTGCGCGATCTACCCGATCACGCCGTCCTCCACGATGGCCGAACTGGCGGACGAGTGGGCGGCAGCGGGCATCCCGAACATCTGGGGCACCATCCCGGTGGTGCAGGAGATGCAGAGCGAGGGTGGGGCTGCCGGTGCGGTGCATGGCGCGCTGCAGTCGGGCGCGCTGACCACCACGTTCACCGCCTCCCAGGGGCTGCTGCTGATGCTGCCCAACATGTTCAAGATCGCCGGCGAGCTGACGCCGACGGTGTTCCACGTGGCCGCCCGGGCGATCGCCACCCAGGCGCTGTCGATCTTCGGCGACCATTCCGACGTGATGGCGGCCCGCACCACCGGGTTCGCGCTGCTCGCCTCCTCCAACGTGCAGGAAGCGCATGACGCGGCGCTGATCGCCCAGGCGGCCACGCTCGCCGGGCGCATCCCGGTGCTGCATTTCTTCGACGGATTCCGCACCTCCCACGAGGTCGGCACGATCAGCCTGCTGTCGGACGCGCAGATCCGGGCGATGATCGACGATGACCTGGTGCGGGCGCATCGCGGGCGGGCGTTGAACCCGGAGCACCCGGTGGTGCGCGGGACGGCGCACAACCCGGACACGTTCTTCCAGGCGCGCGAGTCGACGAACCCGTACCACGCCGCCTTCCCTGCCGTGATGCAGGCCCAGATGGACCGGTTCGCCGCGCTGACCGGCCGGCAATACCACCTGTTCGACTATGACGGCCCGGCCGACGCGGAACGGGTGATCGTGATCATGGGATCGGGGGCGGAGACCGCCTGCGTCACCGCCGAGGCGCTACGGGCGCACGGCGACAAGGTCGGCGTGTTGCGCGTGCGGCTGATGCGCCCGTTCGCCGGCGAGGCCTTCCTCGCTGCCCTACCCCATACCGTGCGTGCCATCGCGGTGCTGGAGCAGACCAAGGAGCCCGGCGCGCCGGGCGAGCCGCTCTATCTGGATGTCGTGACCACGCTTGCCCAGACGGTGGTCGCCGGCCGGCGGCGCGCCATGCCGAGGGTGATCGGCGGGCGATATGGGCTGTCTTCCAAGGACTTCCCGCCAGCCCTCGCCAAAGCAGCGTTCGACGAGCTGGACGCCGTCGCGCCACGCAACGGCTTCACGCTGGGCATCGACGACGACGTGACGCATCTCAGCCTGCTGCCCGATCCGGACTTCCGGGTCGAGCCGCCGGACACGGTCTGCGCGGTGTTCTACGGCCTGGGTGCCGATGGTACGGTCGGGGCCAACAAGAACACCGTCAAGATCATCGCCGAGGATGCCGGGCTGCATGCCCAGGGCTATTTCGTTTATGATTCGCATAAATCGGGCGCCCAGACGATCTCCCACCTGCGGTTCGGGCCCAATCCGATCCGCGCGCCCTACCTGATCCAGCAGGCCAGCTTCGTCGCCGTGCACCAGTTCCAGTTCGTGGAGCGGCACGACATGCTGCGCCTCGCCGCGCCGGGGGCCACGCTGCTGCTGAACGCGCCATACGGTCCGGACGAGGTCTGGGACCACCTGCCGCGCGCCATGCAGGCCGGCATTATCGCGCTGGGCCTGCGATTGTATGTGATCGACGCCTCCCGCGTGGCTGAGGATGTCGGGCTGCGTGGCCGCACCAACACCGTGCTGCAGACCTGCTTCTTCGCGCTGTCGGGTGTGCTCCCGCGGGAGCGGGCGATCGCCGAGATCAAGCACTCGATTGAAAAGACATATGGAAAGCGCGGGCCGGAGGTCGTGGCACGCAACTTCCAGGCAGTCGACGACACGCTCGCGCGGCTGTTCGAGGTGATCGTGCCGGCCGAACCGAGCAGCAATTGGGAGCGGCCGCCGATCGTGCCGGTCGATGCGCCGGCCTTCATCCGGCAGGTGACGGGGCTGATGCTGGAGGGCCGCGGCGACGAGATCCCGGTCAGCCTCATGCCCATCGACGGCACCTGGCCGGTCGGCACTGCGGCCTGGGAGAAGCGGAACATCGCCGATTCCGTGCCGGTCTGGCACGAGGACACCTGCGTGCAGTGCGGCCAATGCAGCTTCGTCTGCCCGCACGGGGTGATCCAGGCCCGCTATTTCGACGCCGCGCGGCTGGAAGCGGCGCCTGCCGGCTTCCGCTCCGCCCCGATCAACGTGCGCGGCTTCCCGGACGTGCGGTTCACCCTGCAATTCTCGATCGAGGACTGCACCGGCTGCCTGCTTTGCGTCGAAGCGTGCCCGGCGGTGAACCCCACCGATGGCGTCAAAGCCCTGACGATGCACGACAAAGCACCGTTGCTGGAGGGCGCGCGGGCGGACCAGGCGTTCTTCGCCGAACTGCCGGTGAATGACCGCGCGCGGGTGGATTTCGCCAATGTGCGCGGCGTGCAGTACCTCGAGCCGCTGTTCGTCTACTCCGGCGCCTGCGCGGGCTGCGGCGAGACGCCCTACCTGAAGCTGCTGTCGCAGCTGTTCGGCGACCGGCTGCAGGTGGCCAACGCCACCGGCTGTTCGTCAATTTATGGCGGAAACCTGCCGGTCACGCCGTGGTCCGCCAACCGCGAGGGCCGCGGGCCGGCCTGGTCGAACTCGCTGTTCGAGGACAATGCGGAGTTCGGCCTGGGCTACCGCCTTGCCGCCGACCAGCACGTGGCGTTGGCGCGGAAACTGCTCCAGGACCTGGCACCCCAGGTCGGCGAGGATCTGGTGCGCGCCATCCTGGACGCGCCGCAGGTGCAGGAATCGGACATTCGCGCGCAGCGGGCGCGGGTCGCGGCGCTGGTCGACCGGCTGCGGACCGTGGCCGGTTCGGCCGACCTGCTGTCGGTCGTCGAGCATCTGGTGCGGCGCAGCGTGTGGATCGTGGGCGGCGACGGCTGGGCCTACGACATCGGCTATGGCGGCCTGGACCACGTGCTGGCCAGCGCGCGCAACGTCAACGTGCTGGTGCTGGACACCGAGGTCTACTCCAACACCGGCGGCCAGGCCTCCAAAGCCACCCCGCTCGGGGCCGTCGCCCGGTTCGCCGCGGCGGGCAAGCGGGTGGCGCGCAAGGACCTGGCGCTGCAGGCCATCGCCTATGGCAACGTCTACGTTGCCCAGGTGGCGATGGGCGGCAACCCGCAGCAGACGCTGCAGGCCTTCCGGGAGGCCGAGGCCTACGAGGGTCCGTCCCTGATCCTGGCCTACTCGCATTGCATCGCCCACGGCATTGACATGCAGTTCGGCATGAAACAGCAGGATTTGGCGGTGGCGACCGGCTATTGGCCCCTGTTCCGCTATAACCCGGCCCTGCGCGCGGCTGGCGTCAACCCGTTCGTGCTCGACAGCCCGCGCCCGTCGCGGCCGTTCCAGGACTATGCCGGGAACGAGGTGCGCTACCGCATCCTGGCGCAAACCCACCCAGAGGACTCGGTTCGGCTGGCGGCGGCGGCCCAGGCCGCGATCCTGGAGAAATACCGCGCCTATGAGGAAATGGCCGGCTGGTCGAGCGCGCGGTTCCCTCCGGTTGGGCTAGGCCACGCGACGCCCGATGGGGCCGCCTATGCGGGTCACACCGGCGAGTGGCCGGGGGTACGCGGCTAGCCTCCGGTAGGCGCTTTGGGGCAGAATGGCGGTTTGTCCCCTCCTGACCTGCCTGGGAGCCCGCTATGAGCCTCGATCCGAAGATTATTGACGCCCTGTCTGAGGTGTCGACCGCGACCATTACCACCGTGCTGCTGAAGAAGGGGCTGCGGAATGTCTGGATGCGCGGCCCCCAGCCGATCCGCGCCGGGCAGAAGCGTTTGATCGGGAAGGCTTTTACGCTGCGATTCGTGCCTGCGCGGGAGGATCTGGCGACCCCGGAATCCTGGTCGTCCCCGATCTCCACCCGCGCCGCGATCGAGGCGATGCCGGAGGGCGTGGTTACCATCGTGGACGCGATGGGCGTGACGGATGCCGGGATCTTCGGCGATATCCTGTGCGCCCGGATGGCCAGGCGCGGCGTGGCGGCGCTGGTGACCGACGGCGTGGTGCGCGACATGGCCGGCGTGCTGGGGACCGCGCTGCCGGTGTGGTGCCGCGGCGCGGCGGCGCCGCCGTCGGTGGGCGGGCTGACCTTCGTGGCGTGGCAGCAGCCGATCGGCTGCGGCGGCGTGGCGGTGTTCCCGGACGACGTGATCGTGGTGGACGGTGACGGCGCCGTGGTGATCCCGCAGAAGATGCTGGACGACGTGGTCGCCGCCTGCGTGGAGCAGGAGCGGCAGGAGACCTGGATCATGGGCGAGGTTGAAGCCGGCGCGTCGCTGCCGGGGCTGTATCCGCCTAATGCCGAGAACAAGGCGCGCTATGAGGCGTGGAAGGCCGGGCGATAGGGACTGGCTGCGGCGCAAGCCATGGACGGCGGCGGAGCATGGGGTTTTCCCTCGCCGCTCCGCTCCCCGTCGGCCCCTCCGCGTGCACCAGCGGCCCCCCCGGTTGTTGTCATCCTCGCGCGTGGCGCGAGCACCCGCGGCTTGGCGCTACGTGCCGCAAAGGCGTTGCGAGCCGGTGGTCTGGATCAGGCAGCCGCGAGGTAGTCGGCCGGCCGCAGGATCGATATCCCTCGCCACGGGTTCATGACCAGCAGGTCGTCGTCGCTTGAGACGATCATGGTCGCGTGCGCCGCGAGGGCCAGTTCGAGGTAGATGTCGTCCTTGGCGTCACGGCACGCGGTAACCCGTTGTTGTGGCTCGAAACGGACGGCCTCACGCAGGAGCTTCCCGATCACGTCCTCCCGCAGCACCGGGTCGATAAAGCGTGCCAGTCGCGGTCGAAGCAGGACCGTCAAGAGTTCGGCTTCGACCGCCTGCGACAGGGCAATCCGATCGGTCTGCATTGCTTTGCGGAGGGCGGTGACCGGTGTGCCATCTCGCTTGATGACCGCTCCGACCAGCGACGAAGCGTCAAATACGATCAGCCCCGGCGCTCGGCGTTGTAGGCAGCCAGCTCCTCATCGATGAGCTGATCGGTCAGGCCGGCTGCATGCGCATCGTCCTTGAGCCGCTCGATCGCGCGCAGTAATTCCGGAACTCCTTGATTTCGCTCAAGCAACCGACTGAGCATCCGGCCGGCGTCGGCGCGGCGCAGCGGGTCCTGCAGCAGTGCGGCAACCGATTCCTCGACCGGTATCGTGACGTCGACGGTGGTGTCCATCGGAGCCTCCTCGGGAGGAGCCTAACATGGTGCGTCGCTGGCCGCCACGAAACGGAATCCCCCGCCCTCCCGTTCCACCCGCCCGATCCCCGGCCAGGGCTGATGGTAGCCGACGACCTGCAGCTTGTCCGCCGCCAGCCGGTCCAGCGCGCGGCGGCGGGTGGCGGCGCCCAGCACCGGGTCGACGTCGTAGGCGCTCTCGGCCTCGGGGAAGACGTAGGAGATCGGGTGATGGAACGCCACGTCCCCGGTCAGGCACCACCCGCCGGCGAACAGGTAGGCAAGGTGCCCCGGCGTGTGGCCGGGGGTCGTCCAGGCCTGCACGCCGGGCAGGAATTCCTCGCCGTCCCGCACGAAGTGGATCCGATCGCGCAGCGGCAGCAGGTGCCGCTTCACGCCCTCGATACTGCGTTCGCGCTTTTGGCCGGGCGGGTTGGAGGTCCAGAAGTCCAGCTCCGCTTGCGCCAGGTAGATCTGCGCATTGGGGAAATTGGGCGTCCCGGCGTCGCTCATGGTGCCCCAGCAGTGGTCGGTATGCGCGTGGGTCAGCACCAGCGCGTCGATCGAGGCCGGGTCGATCCCCGCTTCTGCCAGGCTTTCCAACAGCTTGCCGCTCTGCCGCCCGTACAGCTTGCGGCTGCCGAGCCCGTTGTCGAACAGCGCGCGCCGGCCGCCGGTGTCCACGACCAGGCAGTTCTGCTCGACCCGGACGCGGTCGGTGGGCAGGCCGGCGGCGACCATCGCCGCGTCCAGCGCCTCGGCAGGCGGGCCGGAGAAGATCTTCGGCGCGGCGTCCAGCGTCAGCGGGCCGTCGGACACGATCGTCGCTGCCATCTCGCCCAGGCTAAAGCGATGAAACATCAGGCATTCTCCTTACGGGCGGCATCCTGGCCACGGAGCAGGCGGGCGAGCAAGGCGTCCAGGGAGGCCGGGTCCTCCCAGGCCAGCCCGACGCCGATCACCTCGACGCGCGCACGCACCGCAGGCGGCAGGCGGACGGCGTCCTTCGGCGTGGTGACGGGCAGCGCGTTCAGCGCCTCGGCCTGGGCGAGCAGCCGGTCGAGCTCCCGGGTGGTGTAGGGGTGGTGGTCGGGGAACGGCTCGCTTCCCACCAGCAGCGCGCCGCCGGCGGCCAGGGGTGCGAAGAACTTGTTTGGGTGGGCGATTCCGGCGAAGGCAAGAATCCGGCGTCCTTTCAAGGTGTTGATCGCCTCGTCCTGGACCAGCCGGGCGCGCAGGACCGGCAGGTCCGGCAGCATCCGGGCGACGCCGGTGGTGTCGGCGCCGATCAGCACTGCGGCCTGGCAGCGCGCGGCCCCGGCGGCAACCGGCTCCCGCAGCGGGCCGGCAGGCAACACGCGGCCGTTCCCGAAGCCGGTGCCGCCATCCACCACCAGCAGGCTCATGTCTTTGACAAGACTAGGATTCTGCAGTCCGTCGTCGAGCAACAGCACTGTCGCCCCCGCCGCCACGGCCGCCCGCGCCGAGGCCGCGCGGTCGCCGCCGACCCAGGTGGGGGCGCGTTCGGCCAGCAGCAGCGCCTCGTCGCCGACGTCGGCCGCTGTGTCCTCCGGCGCGACGCGATGCGGCCCGCGCACCCGCCCGCCATAG
>JARLIJ010000274.1 GCA_031291795.1 Acetobacteraceae bacterium
CCGCGGCCGAGCCGCGCGCCATGCCCTGGCCGTGGTCGCCATCGCCGGCCAGGGCGTCGAGCCCGCCGAGTTCCGCCTCGGCATCGCGCATGGCAGCGGCCAGCGCGTCCAACAGGACGGCGATGCGTTGCCCGGCCTCGCGGGATTCGCCGCAAGCCGGAGGGAAGCCGGTCGGCTTCCGGTGGTCCGGAGCGGCTGGCGCCACCGCGTCCGGCGCGGTGGCGGCGATGTTGCCCCGCCGCAGCCCCGGCGTATCGACCGGCGCGCGCCAGAGCGGCTCCAGTTCGGCGTCCAGCCACATCAGGGTGAGCGAGCAGCCCGCCATGTCGAGGCTGGTGACGAACTCGCCCACCAGCGGGTCCACCGCTTCCAGGCCGGCCGCTTGCAGCGCCGCCGCCACGCCGGTCCACAGCACGAACAGCTCATCCCACTTGGTGCGGCCGAGCCCGTTCAGCACCGCCGCGACCCGGTTGCCCGGCCGCTCTGGCGCCTCAGGCACCAGTTTGGCGACCAGCAGCGCCCCCAACTCGGCGGCGGAGACGACGGGCTGCTCGGCGATGCCGGGCTCTCCGTGGATGCCGAGCCCCAGCGCCATGCAGCCCGGCGCCACGGAGAACAGCGGCTGGGCGGCGCCGGGCAGGGTGCAGCCACTGAACGCCACGCCGAAGGAGCGGGTTCGGGCGTTGGCCAGCCGACCCAGTCGCTCCACCGCGTCCAGGTCCATGCCGGTCTCGGCGGCAGCACCGGCGATCTTGAACACCGTCAGGTCGCCAGCGATGCCGCGCCGCATGTCCTGCCGCTCCGCCGGCGCGCTGACCACGTCGTCGGTCACCGCCAGGATGCGCACATCGATGCCTTCGCCTTTCAACTGCCGCGCGGCCAGGCCGAAATTCATCACGTCGCCGGCGTAGTTGCCGAATCCCAGGATCACCCCGCCGCCATGGTGGGCCGCCCGCGCTACCCCGGCCACGCGGGAAGCGGGTGGGGAGGCGAACACGTCGCCTGCAACCGCTGCGTCGGCCAGCCCCGGTCCCACGTAGCCGGCGAAGGCTGGGTAGTGCCCGGAACCGCCGCCCACCAGGAGGGCCACCTTGCCGCGTGGGGTCGCCGTCGCGCGCACCACGCCGCCCGGCACGGGCCGTACCTGACCGGCATGAACGGCGCAGAAGCCGGCAAGTGCCGTGGCGGCGAAGTCGGCCGGGTCATTGAAGATCGTGGTCATGGCATGGGCTCCGGGTGCTGCGGTCAGGGCTCCGGCGCGGCGGTGCTTCGCCTGGGGATCGTTTCAGTCGGCCTTGCGGGTGCGCCGGTCGAGGTCGTCGATCGCCCCGACATTGCCGCCGGAGGGGCCATTCGGGTCGAAGTTCGACGCCAGGAAAGTGTCGACGATAGTCTTGGCCAGTTCCGGCCCGATCACCCGCGCGCCCATGGTGATGACCTGGGCGTTGTTGGACTTGGCGGCCCGCTCGGCGGAGTAGGTGTCGTGGGTCAGCGCGGCGCGAATGCCGGGGATCTTGTTGGCCGAAATACAGACGCCGATGCCGGTGCCACAGCAGAAGATGCCGCGCTCCGCCCGGCCGTCGAGGACCGCTTGGGCCGCCCGCTCGGTCATGAACGCATACGGCTCCGGGACGCCATCCTCGCGCTTGCTCAGGTCGATCAGTGTAACATCCGGTCGCTTGGCAAGATGCGCAGCAATGATGTCGACCAGCGGTTTGCCGGCGCTGTCGCCTGCGAGAACGAGCTTCATGGACATACTCCCTTGGTCATGGCGGCCTAGCCAACGAAAGCGATGATCGCGGCGAAACCCTCCGCTGTCCAGGCGGCGCGACCGACGAACAGCCCGTCAACATCGGCAAGCGACGCTAGGTCACGAACCCATAAAGGGATTCCCCTGATCACGGCGTGCATGATTCAGTTTCCGAAAACGAGGCTGTCATGGCGCGTTTCGATCTGACGGACTTTGAGTGGTCGGTGATCCAGCCGAAGTTGCCGACGAAGGTGCGCGGCGTGCCGCGGGTCGATGACCGGCGGGTGCTCAACGGCATTTTCTGGCGGCTTCGGACTGGAGCGCCGTGGGCTGACATTCCTCTCTGATTGGGGTTGTCGAGGTCAAGCTGCTTCTCTCTCGCCTCAAGTCCTTCCCGTGGGTCACTCGCTTCTCTTCGCGGTCGGCGCATGGCCGCCGCATAATGGGGTCAGGAGGGCGATGCGTCTCAATCTACCCCGCGACCTTCGGGGCATTGCTGTCCTCCGGCTCCGGAATGTCAACGAGATCGCCTCGGCGCCAAGCGCCCCGCGCTTCCGCGAGATCAGATCGTCCAGCTCGTAGCGGGCGGCTGGATGGCGACTCTCCTCGTCGAGCAGGGCCTCGCCCACATCCTCCTTCAGGGGTTCGCGGTGATCCTCCCACTTCCATTGGCTGGCTATGCTGCGCATCACCTGGGACAGGAAGGCCGGCAGCGACACCTGGCTCGGCCAGGGTCGAAGGCCGGACAGCACACGATCGAGGGCTTCGATGAGCAAATCGTCCGCGTCATGCTGGCGCAGACCAGTTGCCCAGGCGCGGGCGAGCGTTGCAAGACGCAGAAGATCCGGCCCGCGGAGCCGGCCGATGATGCGGCGAACCTCGCCGGGGGTAAGATGCGTCGCCTCATTGTCCATCGAACGCCGACCTAACCTCCTAATGAGCCTTGCGCCGCTGGCGGGTCTTTTGGGACAGCCTGCCAAGAAAATTTTGGAGGCGTTCTCCACCCAGCCATCGAGAGGCAGCCGACGGGAAGGCGAAAGGGACCATATTATCCGATATTCCCCAGATGGTCGAACCATCCGGCCATGTGGCTGGGCGCTTCCCGGCCGCCGGACCGTGACCCGCGGGGCCTGCGCCCCGCAACCGCCACGTCCCGTTCACCTCCAACGCCGTCAATATTCAATCTGAAGTCGCGATGAAACCCCGCGTCGGGCAGTCGTGCCCTACTTGTCTCTGACGCCATCGACCCTCAAACCCTGAATAAGATGGGTTAGTGTGTCGGCAAAGGTTGCTCGCCTCGTGGGGACGAAGTCGCCAATGGCGAAGGGATTTTCTCCAACTCCTTGATAACCTCAGCGGGCATACCCCGGAAGCCTCGGCCGTAACTTGCGCCAGCGTTTCTCGGGTTATTGCGTCCGGTAATCGCGTCCTGGACCTCCGGCAAGGCGCGGACTTTCCGTAGCTCATCCTTCATCCTGTGCCGGAACGAGTGCGACGGAGCCAAGCGTGGCCCCCTATCCGGCAGGACTTTGTTGATCCATCGTCCGAACATCGTCGTGGCAACGGTGGGCTTGTACTCGGGAAACAGTGGACCGTCCGGCGCAACCTTAACGTAGTCGAGGAAGCCTTCCTGGATGACGGCCGGATGGATCGGCAGAAGCCGCCAGGCGTTCGCATTCTTCACCCGCCGCACATCATCGGCGCGGATGTCGAGTATCCAGACACCAGCTTCCTGGCGGATGTCCTGCCGCCGAAGCTGGAGAATGTCAGCGATACGCGCGCCCGAGAAACAGAGAAGCCACGGTACCCAGCGCCGCCATCCGGTTTCCTTGCGGGCGGCGGTGAGGATGCGCGCGGCTTGGTCATCACTGTAGCCGTCTCGGACGCCCCCCAGTATGGGCTGCGGCCGAGGAGCCAGTCCTGCGAACGGGTTTGCGGGCAGGATGTCGTTTCGGACTCCCCAGCTTAACACCGCGTCTGCGGTTCGGATGTCGTTCTCAACCGTTTTCGGGTCACGGCCCAGAGCTAAGCGCTTGACCTTGAAGTCGGTCACGTCGGCCCTCGTGATCTCTCGCACGTCCTTGCGGCCGGTGACGCGTGAGAAATTCGCTAGGACCGCTCTATACTTGTGCAGCGTCGATGGGGCGGGACGACGTTCCACTGCCCATTGCTCAA
Source organism: Acetobacteraceae bacterium (assembly GCA_031291795.1). GTDB lineage: Bacteria > Pseudomonadota > Alphaproteobacteria > Acetobacterales > Acetobacteraceae > Rhodopila. The sequence goes on from JARLIJ010000274.1 coordinate 3,926, forward strand.
GCAGGGCCTCAAACGTGATCTGCTTGTAGCGGGACGGGGATGGGGCAGGCGGGACCTCTCCGGGGGCGAATATTCCGACAAATAGAGGATCGTATGGCGACTCGGCACGGCGAAGATGCCGATCGCGTGCCCGCCGCACGCTCTCGACGAAGCCACGCTGGATCAGTTCCGTCCCTAGACCCAGTAAAGGTGCGGAGGGCAGCTTGAAGCCGCGCTCGGCCAAGCAGCGCCGCAGCACGGCAAGTGCGTCGGACTGATTACGTTGGTCGCGTGGATCGGCGAGCACGCCTTCTTCCTCGTCCAGCGCGTCAAGCCATTCCTCGGCAACGTAATCGTCCCGGCTATTGGCTTGCCGGTAGGCATCGGCCGAGCCGCGTTCGTGGGAGTGGAACCAAGCCATCACGCTGGCGCGCACGTCAGCCTCGGTCGGCTCGAACAGGTTCTCCGCCGCAAGAGTGGACAGTAGTGGCGTCACCACTCGTGGGCGGATCGTTCGTGCAACCGGTTGCAAATTCGACGCGGTCGCAGCCCTCTCCTCAGCAAGTCGCCGACGCGCTTCGCGGAAGCGCACCTCGATCTTCGCCATCTCTAAGGAGTGCCGTCCTCGCGCCTCGGCATAGCTGACAGGACCATACGACACCCAGATTTCGGTTTGACCGATGACGCTCCGGATGTCGTCGGGCACACGGCGACGGAGGGTCCAGTTGCGGTCCTTGCCCCGGACCAGGCATGGCGGTCTCGGCACGTCTTCCATGTCCCCTTGTGTAGCAGTTCAGGGGAGCGGACGCCATATGTGTAGCAGATTTCCGGGGTTTTCTTAGCCAATTCAATGGCATAGGGTGGTGCTGTTGGAGGGGATTGAACTCTCGACCTCCCCCTTACCAAGGGGGTGCTCTACCACTGAGCTACAACAGCGCCGAAGGTGTGGGCGGCGGCCTACGTAGCGATATGGACAGGCTGGTGCAACCCCTATCCAGAAACGCTAACCTGGCACGGCGCGAGGAAGGATGAAACCGATGGCACTCTCCCCCCTGGCCGGCAAACCGGCGCCCCGGACCATGCTGGTGGACCTCACCCGTCTGGAGGCGGCCTACCACGACACCCGCCCCGACCCCGCCGATCCCGCCCAGCGCGTCCAGTTCGGCACCAGCGGCCATCGCGGCTCCTCGCTCGCCGGCTCCTTCAACGAGGCCCACGTCCTCGCCATCACCCAGGCGATCTGCGAGCACCGCCGCGCCCAGGGCATCGACGGCCCGCTGTTCATGGGCCGCGACACCCACGCCCTCTCCGCCGCGGCCCAGCGCACCGCGCTCGAAGTGCTGGCGGCCAACGGCGTCACCACCCTGATCGCGCGCGACGACGGAGTGACGCCGACGCCGGTGGTCTCCCACGCCATCCTGACCCACAACCACGGCCACGCCGCCCACCCCGCCGACGGCGTCCTGATCACCCCCTCGCACAACCCGCCCGAGGACGGCGGCTTCAAATACAACCCGCCCAACGGCGGCCCCGCCGACACCGACGTCACCAGCGGCGTGCAGAACCGCGCCAACGAATTGCTGGCCGGCGGCAACCGCGAGGTCAAGCGCCTGCCCCTGGCGGCGGCCATGGCGGCCGAAACCACCCGCCAGCACGACTTCATCTCCCCCTATGTCGCGGATCTGGCCCGCGCCATCGACATGCCGGCGATCCGCGCCGCCGGCCTGCACCTTGGCGCCGATCCCCTCGGCGGCGCCTCGCTGCCCTACTGGCAGCCCATCGCCGAGACTTACGGGCTCGACATCACGGTGGTGTACCCCAGCCAGGACCCGCGCTTCGGCTTCATGACCGTGGACCATGACGGGCGCATCCGCATGGACTGCTCCAGCCCCTGCGCCATGGCCGGGCTGATCGGCATGAAGGACCGTTTTGACCTCGCCTTCGCCAACGATCCCGACGCCGACCGCCACGGCATCGTGACCCCGAGCGCCGGGCTGATGAATCCCAACCACTACCTCGCCGCCGCCATCGACTACCTGCTGACCCACCGCCCGCAATGGCCGGCAACGGCGGCGATCGGCAAGACCCTGGTGAGCAGCGGCCTGATCGACCGCGTGGTGGCCCGCCGCGGCCGGGTGCTGTCGGAAGTCCCGGTCGGCTTCAAATGGTTCGCCCCCGGCCTGTTCGACGGCACCTGCTGCTTCGGCGGCGAGGAAAGCGCCGGCGCCAGCTTCCTGCGTCTCGACGGCACCGTCTGGACCACCGACAAGGACGGCCCGCTCTTGAACCTGCTCGCCGCCGAGATCACCGCCCGCACCGGCCGCGACCCCGCCCAGCTCTACCAGGCCCTGACCGCCGAGCTCGGAACTTCGTTCTATATCCGTATCGACACCCCGGCCACTCCGGCGCAGAAGGCGGGCCTGCAAAAGCTGGCGCCCGGGGCGGTACGCAGCACCACCCTGGCCGGCGAGCCGATCATCGCCCGCCTGACCCGCGCCCCCGGCAACAACGCCTCGATCGGCGGCCTGAAGGTAGCCTCCGAAAACGGCTGGTTCGTCGCCCGCCCCTCCGGCACCGAGGACATCGTCAAGCTCTACGCCGAAAGCTTCAAGAACGAGGCGCACCTGCAACAAATTCTCGACGAAGCCCGCCAGATCATGGCCGACGCGCTGGCCGGCTGATGGCCAAGCCGCCGAAAAAGCCCACCCTGACGCCGCGTGCCCAGGCGGCCCAGGAAGAACGCCGCGCCCGTGAAGCCGAAGCCCTGCGCGAAAACCTCCGCCGCCGAAAACAACAAGCCCGCCGGCGCGACGCGGCGGAGGCGGAGAAAACCTAGCTTTGCGCGGGGCGTTGCCCTGGACCTATCAAGGGCCGAGAGGCCCTTGAAACCCAATACGCAAGCGAAAGCGCGGCAGCTTTGGGTCCGATCTTGGCCGGAAGCGAACTGGCCGCTTGGAACCGCAAACTCTTCCACGCAGACGGCGACCGCATAGATCGCGTAGGGTGGGCTTCAGCCCACCATCGCAATAGCCCACCATCGCAATAGCCCGCCACCGCAATCCCCCCAAGCAAGCCGTAGGGTGCAATGCCCTTGCATTGCACCTGCGTTCCCGCCAGCGAGCGTAGGGTGCAGTGCCCTTGCACTGCACCATTTCGATCCACGCAATCCGGGCAATCCAAACGGCCGGCATCCGCTGGTGGGGCGCCAGCACGTCCATACCTGCGGCGCCATTGAATCGCGCCCATCCCGCCTTGTTTACGGATGCCTGTTCGTCGCCATAATCTGCACCCTTCCACCATCGCAACCGCCGACCTCCAGGGACACAGGCATGAGCAACATCGTAATTCGTCCGTTGACCGTGCTGGCCGTGTCCCTCGTCCTACAGGTCCTCGCCGCCTATGGCGGCGACTATCTTCGCCGGCGGGGCAAGCCCTTGGGGGGTGACGAGCGCAGCGACTTCGCCACCCTCCTGCCTGCCGCGCTCACCCTTCTCGCTCTCATTGTCGGCTTCACCTTCTCCATGGCGGTCGGCCGCTATGACCAGCGCAAGAACTACGAAGAAGCCGAAGCGAACGCCATCGGCACGGAATACGTGCGCGCCGACCTTCTGCCCGCCGCCGATGCCCAGCATGTGCGCGCCTGGCTCGCCGACTACACCAGGCTGCGCATCAGGTTTTACGAGACCCGCGATGAGCGGGAGCTTGGCCAGATCAACGCCAGGACAGCGGCGCTGCAACAGCAACTCTGGTCAGCCGCCGCGGTGCCCGCGGTCGCCCAGCCGACGCCGGTGGCGGCGCTGGTCGCCGCCGGCATGAACGACGTGCTGAATTCACAGGGCTACACCCAGGCCGCGTGGTGGAACCGTATTCCGTTGGGAGCATGGCTGATGCTGGGGGCGGTGGGGGCCTTCTGCAACCTGCTGTTCGGCTACAGCGAAAGGCGGGGCGTTGGCGCAAGGCTGCTGACCCTGCCAATAATCTTGACAATTCCGCTCGTCCTGATCGCAGACATCGACACCCCGCGCTACGGTATCATCCACGTGTTGCCCCAGAACCTGATCGCATTGTCCCAATCGCTGGGGCCACACTGAATCCAGATTGCGCCCCGCAATTTCCTTGCCCCCGCCCCGCCGTTGTGCTAGGAATGTTTTCGTGCAGTCCGCCCCCCTCCCGGCCCCGGTCCAAGCCTACGCCCCCGACTTCGCCCGCCGGCTCGGCCTCATCCTGACCGCGCTCGCCGCTCTCATCGCGCGGCGTTTCCTGCGCGAGCCGAAG
>JARLIJ010000275.1 GCA_031291795.1 Acetobacteraceae bacterium
GCACTAGTTGTGGTCGGGCCGGCGCGGCCCCCCCCCCCCGCCCCGCGCGCGGGGGCGGCCCCCCCCAACACCCCGGAGAACACCAACAGAATGGGTACAGGGACTGTGTCCCTGGCGGGGATCCAACGGGCAGAACCACTTGGCGGGTTTCAGGGCAGCGCCCTGACCCTTCCTGCTCCAGGCGATGGCCTTTCCCGCCTCACCGCGCGCGTGCGAGCACCCGTCGATGCAAGGCCCAGCCGGCAGCGCAGCTGCAGACCAGTGCCGCCCCCCAGAGCGAGGCGCTCTGCCAGTCGCCGTCTTGCAGCCGCTCGATCGACAACCCTGCGAACTGGGCGGGGAACACATGCACCGGTGCCCAGACAAACGCCGAAGTGACATTGGCCAGCACGAAGCGCCGGCGCGACATGCCGGTCATGCCGGCGACCAGTGGCACGGTTGAGCGCAGCACCGGAATGAACCGGCACAGCGCGACGCTGGCAACGCCGTAGCGCAGGAAGAACCCGTCGGCCTGCGCCATCAGCTTCGGCTGGCGGGAGAACGGCCAGCAGTGCCGCAGCCGGTTGCTGTAGCGTTGCCCGGCCCAGAACGAGAGGAAGTCGCCGATCACCGCGCCGATGATCGCAACAACCAGGAACGGCACCATCGGCTGGCCCGCGACCGCGGCAGCCGCCGTCACAGCCATCAGCAGGGGGGTGCCAGGGATGAGGATGCCGACCACGGCGACCGCCTCGATGATCGCGCCGGCGAAGGCCACAGTCAGTGCCCAACCGGGATTCTGCCCGACCAGCCCGACGATGGCATGTATCCAGGAACAGATCACGGTGGTCCGTTCGCTCCCTGTTATGTGACGCAATGTTACTATGGGGCCAAACGGGCCAAAAGGAAAGGCTTTCCAGGACAGCGGCGGTCACTCCATCCGGAAGGTCACCGATCCGGACAGGGTCTCGCCATGCGCCAGGATGCGCATGCCGTCCGGCCCCGGCCGGTTGATCGCGTCCGGCGCGTGGCTGACCGGCTCCACGGCAAAGAAATCCTGGCCCGGTGGCGTGTAGACCTGCAGGTGGTCGAACAGCACGTCCGCCTCGATCGCAATCTTGTGGGTATCCCAGGCCATCGCGGCGCGCCGCGGCCAGCCGGTGAAGCAGTTGTCGAGCGCAGTACTGCCGATGGCCTGCCCGGCGGCATGGTCCCATTCGGGCGGGATCGCGGTGCGCTCGTGCGGCAGCACGGTCGCGTCGTTGCGCCAGACGCCGTCGGCCGCGAAGCGCAGCGTCGCACCGGTTCCGCGCGGGAAATACGGGTGCAGGCCGAGGCCCGCCGGGGCAGGGCCGTCATGCGCGCTGGTCAGGGCGAGCGTGATTCGCATGCCTTCAGGCAGGAGGGCGATCCGTTGCTCGGCAGTGAAGGCGAACGGCCAGTCGGCGGCCGCCTCGCCGACCGGGTCATGGCGCAGGCTGAGGCGGATGGCGGTGTCGGTCAGCGCCTCGACCTGCCAAGGCCGCGCCCAGCCGACGCCGTGCAGCGCATGCGGCTGGCCGGGGATGTTGCGGCGCAGCTGGTATGGCCGGCCGTCCCAGTCGAAGCGCGCCTGGCCGATGCGATTGGCGTAGGGCAGCAGCGGGAAGCACGCCATCCCGTGCACGTCCCCGTGCAGCACCGCCGCCGACAGCGGCATGCGCAGCAGGCGGGTCGCGCCGTGGGTCCAGCCGGCGGTCGCCCCGCCGGACTCCGGCGCGACGACCAGGGTGCAGTCCTTGAGCCGCAGGGTGATCATGCATTGCGTATGCCTGCCGCAGCGCAGGGGATGCAACGGTTGCTTGGGGCGGGGCAATCGCCTGAGGCAGGAAGGCCCGGTCTCAGCCCCTCCCCGTCAGACGCACCAACAGAATGGGTCCAGGGACTGTGTCCCTGGCGGGGATCCAAGGGGCAGCGCCCCTTGGCGGGTTTCAGGGCAGCGCCCTGATCCTTCCTGCTTCAGGCGACTGCCCGTGGCCCTACCCCGGCGCCCCGTTCGCGTACGGCTTCAGTGCCGCGAAGATCGTGGCGTTCACCGGGGTCGGCACTCCAAGCGCCTTGCCAAGCGCGACCACCTTGCCGGCGAGCCAGGGGAGTTCGAGGCGGTTGCCGCGCACCAGGTCATGCGCCATCGAGGCCATCATATGCGGCGGATTGCCGCGCACGGCATTCAGCAGCCGGTCCACCACGTCGGCCGGCAGCGCGACGCCTTTGGCGCGGCCCACCGCCTCGGTCTCCCGCATGATGCCTTCGAACATCGCGAACACGTCCGGATCGTCGCGCAGCCTGCCGATCGGCAGGCGGGTGATCGCGGTGCCGCCGCTCATCGCGGTCAGCAGGATGAACTTGGTCCAGATCGCGGTCTCGATCGTGTCGGTGAGCGTGGCCTGGAAGCTGGCCTTGTGGCACAGCGCCAGGAAGCGTTCGCCGCGGGGGCTGGGGCGGCCGTCGAGCTCGCCGAACGTCATGGTCATGAAGCTGCCGACCTGGCGGATCAGGCCGGGCGCACCGATGGTGGCGCTGATGCCGACCGTCCCGCCCATCACGGCGCCCGCGCCCAGCACGCCGACCAGCCGTTCGGGGGCGTCGACGCCGTTCTGCAGGGGGATCACCGCGGTCTCCGAACCGATCAGGGAGCGGATCGTCTCGGCGGCGCGCTCGACATCCCACAGCTTGACGCAGAACAGCACGATGTCGACCGGGCCGATGCTGGCCGGATCGTCGGTCGCCTGGCAGGGTTTTATCAGTGTGTTGCCGCGGTCGCCCTCCACGCGCAGGCCCTCGGCGCGCATCGCCGCCAGGTGGGCGCCGCGCGCCACGAACGTCACGTCGCCGCCCGCCTGGGCCAGCGCTGCCCCAAATCCGCCGCCGACGCCGCCGGCCCCTATCACCGCAATCCGCATGATGGACTCCCTTGTCAGCGCCAACCTAGCGCGTTCGGGGCCCCCGGCGTAAACCGGACGTCCGAAAAAACGGAGGCCAAGAGGCGTGGAAGAACTCGACTGCGTGGTGGTCGGTGCGGGTGTCGTCGGCCTGGCGGTGGCGCGTGCGCTGGCGCTGGCCGGGCGCGAAGTGGTCATCCTGGATGCAGCGGAGGGCATCGGCACCGGCACGTCCTCGCGCAACAGCGAGGTGATCCACGCCGGCATCTACTACCCCGCCGGCAGCCTGATGGCGCGGCTCTGCGTGGCGGGGCGGCGGGTGCTGTATCAGTACTGCGCCGAACGCGGCGTGCCGCATGTCAATTGCGGCAAGCTGATCGTGGCGACCAACACGCAGGAAGACGCGATGCTGGCCGGCATCAAGCAGCGCGCCGAGGCCAACGGCGTCGAGGGCATGCGCGTGCTGACCGCGCCCGACGCGATCGCGCTGGAGCCGAACCTGACCTGTACCAGTGCGTTGTTCTCGCCGGCGACCGGCATCATCGACAGCCACGCCTTCATGCTGGCGCTGCAGGGCGACGCGGAGAATGCCGGGGCGATGGCGGTGTTCTTCTCGCCGGTGCTGGGCGGGCGGGTGCTGGACCGGCGCATTGAGATCGACGTGGGCGGCGCCGACCCGATGACGCTGCGCTGCCGGCTGCTGGTGAATTCGGCCGGGCTGGCGGCGCCGGACCTGGCGCACTTGCTGGTGGGGATGCCGGCGGCGCGCGTGCCGACGGCGTATTACGCGAAGGGGAACTACTTCACGCTGACCGGGCGGTCACCGTTCTCGCGGCTGATCTACCCGGTGCCGGTGCCGGGCGGCCTGGGCGTGCACCTGACGGTGGACCTGGGCGGGCAGGCGCGGTTCGGGCCGGACGTGGAATGGGTGGACACGCCCGACTATACGGTGGACCCGCATCGGGCCGACAGTTTCTACGCCGCGGTGCGCAAGTATTGGCCTGCGCTAAAGGACGGTGCGTTGCAGCCGGGCTATGCGGGGATCCGCCCGAAGATCGTGCCGAAAGGCGCTGCGGCGCAGGATTTCGTGGTGCAGGGCCCGCAGACGCATGGCGTGCCGGGGCTGATCAACCTGTTCGGGATCGAGAGCCCGGGTCTGACGGCGTCGCTGGCGATTGCGGAGTATGTGCTGGAGGTGGCGCGGACGGGGTAGGGGAGCTGGCTGTGATCTCGCGCCGCCAAACGCTTGCGGGCGTCGTCGCCGCTGCGGTGGGCGGTCCGGCCATCGCCGGGACGACTGCCGCAGCCGAAGATTGCGGCGGAGCGGTCTTCTCCCCCGGTGGCCCTGACGCCGGGCATTACGGCGCCGCCGAGGGCTTCCCTGTCTCCCAGCCCTGGTTGGAACCAAAGTATCGTGTTGGATCGTTCAGCCATTTCGACGCGCTTTTCACGACGCGGCGGATCAAGCGCGCTGCCACGCCATGGCGCTTCAAACGCGCGGAAGTTGATTTCCATTACACATATCGCGGAACCCGATCTTCGCTCGTTGACTATCTCGCGCGCAATCCCGTCACGGGCCTGCTGATCGCCAGGGACGACGAAATCCTGTTCGAGCACTATCAATACGGCCGGACGGATCGCGACCGGCTTGCGTCGCAGTCGATGGCGAAATCGATCACCGGGATGCTGATCGGGATCGCGATAGCCAACGGCGCCATCCGGTCGGTCGACGACACGGCGGAGACGTATGTGCCGGGATTTCGTGGCACCGAATATGGCAAAACGCCAATCCGCGATCTCCTGCACATGTCCTCGGGCGTAGAATTCGGCGAGGAGGCGGACGACGAACGCGACCTCGATCGCTTATGGGCCGGATTGATGGGCAGCCGCCTGGGCGTCGTGGGGCGATATCTGGATCTCGCAAAAGGCACGGTCGGCAGCATTGTGCAATTCAACCGCCGCATCGCCCCACCCGGGACGCGGTTCTCCTACGCCAGCATCGAAGCAGACGTGCTCGGCATGGTGCTGCACCACGCCGTCGGCAAATCGGCATCCGACTATTTGCAGGAGAAACTATGGGAACCGATCGGCGCGGAAGCTGATGCCTCCTGGCTGGTGGACGCACAAGGTTTCGAAGTCGCCCATGGTTTCTTCAATGCCGTCTTGCGCGACTACGCGCGGTTCGCTCGCCTGCTCGCCCATGATGGCGCATGGGACGGCAAGCAGATCATTCCGGCGCAATGGGTGATCGATGCGACGTCATTGCGCCCCTCAGAGGCGTTCCTCGCGCCTGGCAAGGCGGACGCCACATTTGGATATGGTTACCTTCTATGGCTGCTTCCAGGCGCAAGGCGCCAGTTCGCGCTGTTCGGCGCGTACGGCCAGCGCATCTGCGTCGATCCAACTTCCAGGCTGGTGATGGTACAGACGTCGGTCGATCAAAGGACCGAGGTCTGGCGGCTTTGGTCCGCCCTGGTCGAGCAGTTCGGCAAGGGGTGACGGCAGCACTTTCGAACCGGTGGCGCAGGCAACATATTCTTCTCAGTCACTTTACAGGCGTCGGTTGTGCTTAAATCGGGATTTTCGCAGAGGCAGGATCGGCACCTGGTTTCCGACCCACGTTCCTTATAATGTAACGTTGTTGCGTGGACTGCACTGTCTGACGGGAAAAATGGCCTTTGAATCATCCCTATGACCCGAGACGCTACAGACGCGCGACGCGCTACCTTGCCGGTGGCGCCTTCGCCCGTTGAAACGGGTTCTTTTCCATTTCACCTACGCCACGACGCCGGAATACGACTTCGCGTCGATCGCCGAGAGCCTCGGCTCGCAGACCTGGCAATACGGCTACGACACGGCGGACCGGCTGACGGGGGCCACGTCGTCGCTGGGTCCGAACTACGGCTATGGCTACGATGCGGCCTCGAACCCAACGGCGATCGCGACACCGAGCGGCTCGTCGACGGTGACGCCGAATGTGACCAACGCGGTCGCGAACGTGGGTGCTCAGGCGTTTACCTGCGACGCCAACGGGAACCTGCTCGCGGACGCGACGCGGACCTACACGTGGGACGCGGAGAACCGGCTGATCGGGATCGGCTATCCGGCGAACCCCGGTTCTTCGACGACGTTCCGCTATGACGGGCTGAGCCGGCGTGTGGCGATCGTGACAACGGCGGCTGGGGTGAATGGAGAGATCGACTACGGCTGGTGCGGGGAGGCGCTGTGCCAGGCGCGGTCGGCCTCGGGATCGGCCACGCGGCGGTACTTCGCGGAGGGCGAATGGGATATCGCCGACGCACTGCAGTTGTATTATGGCCGCGACCATCTCGGCTCGGTGCGCGATGTCATCTCGCTGCCGGGAGGCGTGACGGCGAACCACTTCGACTACGACCCGTATGGCACGCCGATCACGGCCACCGGGGCCGCGGTGTCCACGACGGATTTCCGCTGGGCGGGGCTGTTCTATCACCCGCAAAGTGGCTTGTATCTGGCGACTTACCGGGCCTACGATCCTGGCTCAGGACGCTGGGTCTCGCGCGATCCGATCGGGGAAGCAGGAGGGATCAATCTATACGCATATGCCGGAGGGGATCCGATAAACTTCATCGATCCCTTTGGGCTAGGGCGTGTCGTCAAATAGGGGATTCCGGAAATAGGGGATTCCGGCGCGGCGCAAAGTTCGATTCATAGGCAGTCAGCCAATTTGGAGCTGACCGATGCGCCGCTATGCCCTTCGTGACGATCAATGGGACCGTATCC
>JARLIJ010000276.1 GCA_031291795.1 Acetobacteraceae bacterium
ACCAGCAACGTGCTGACCTCGGGCGACACGATGGACCTGCGGACCGCGCTGGCCGCAACCAACTGGAACGGATCGGCTGCCACGCTGTCGAAATACCTCAGCGTCGCAAGCAATTCGACGGGGGCGGTGCTGTCGATCTCGCCAACCAGCGGCGGGTCGAGCTTTGCCGTGGCAACCATACAGGGAGCGACGGGCACCAACTACGCGACGCTGCTCGCCCACGCGATCACCTGATCGTTTGGGCTCCCGATCGGTCGGCTGCTGACCGTTGGGGCAGAGGCGCCCAGCGCCGCCGGGGGAAACCCCGGCGGCGTTGGGCGTTGCGTCGACTCAGGCCGCTCGCGGTGTTCTGCGCCAGGACCGCGTAAAACCGCTCTGGCCCTCCCTCAAGGGGAGGGAGAGGATCATCCTTGGCCGTTGCTTACGCCGTCTTCGTCCCAATCACCTTCACCAGGTCGCCCACGCTCAACAAACTATCCAGCTCACGCGTGTTGAACTTGATGCTGTAACGTTCCTCGGTCGCCATGATGATTTCGATCTGCTTGAACGAGTCCCACCCCTGGACGTCCTTGGCGGTCAGGGCCGGCGTCAGCTTCAGATCGTCGCGCATGAACACATCGGCGAAGATCTCGTTCAGTGCGGCATAGATCTCGGCTTCGGTCGCCATCGGCTCAGCCCTCGACTACATGGATGAACGTCTCGGCCGGCGTGTAGTGCGCCAGGTCGAGCATGCTGCGGTTGCCGCCCTCCGGCGTGGTCTCCATGACCGTGAAGCCGAGCCGGGCGTAGTGGTCTTTCACCATGGCATTTTTCTTGGTCGGAATGAAGTCCCCGACCACCCGCCGCGCCCCAAGGCGCTGGGCGTTCGCGGCGATCAGGTTCAGCGTCGTGGGCTCCACCTGCCGCCCGAGCACGCGGCAGCTCATGAGCCAGGTGTCGATGACCAGGTCATGGTCTTCCTGCAGCCGCCCGATGACGATGGCGATCACGCCGTTGTCGCCGAACCGGTCGAGCAGCCGCAGCTGCAGGCCGAACGCGTCGGGGTCCGCCATCACCGCCAGCACGTCCTCATCGGTGTAACGTTTCGTGGTGAGGTTGAACTGGTTCGACTTGTTGATGAGCTGGACGATGCGCTGCAGCCCCACCCGGTCGAACGGCCGCACGACGAGCTGCATCTCCAGCCCGCGCAGATAGCCCTCGACATCGGTGACCGCGGCCTTCAGCGCCTCGCGCGCCTTGTTGCCCTGGTATTGCGCGGTGCGCTCGCGGTCCTCATCGGTGACCGACAGGCCTTCGAAATAGCCGGCATCCGACAGCGCCACCGGGTAGCCGGTCGGGTCGTCCGACACTTCCGGTACCGCAACCATCGGGAGTTCCTGGCGCACCAGGTTCCGCTCGAACGGGTTGTCGTCGATGAACACCAGCGAGTCCAGGCCGATGTTCAGCTCCTGCGCGATGGCGCGGATGTTGTCGGCCTTGTTCGACCAGTTGGCAACGAAACTGGCGATATCGCCACGCTTCAGCACCATGTCGGGATGCTTCTCGAACGGCTCCAGCGCGTTGGCCTCGTCGTTCTTGGAACAGACCGCCAGGATGACGCCGCGCCGTGTCAGTTCGCGCGCGTAATCCTGGAACGCGACATACGCCTCCCCCAGCGCGCTGCCCTGGCCGAGCGCGATGCCCTCCATGCCGTCATCGCCGATCACGCCGCCCCAGACGGTGTTGTCCAGGTCCAGCACCAGGCATTTGGACGACCGTCCCTGCTTCGCCGCGAGCCAGCGCCCGACCAGGTCGCCGTACATCGGCGCGGCGGGCGGTGCGATCTCCTGCTTGGAACGGTGCCACAGGCCGGCATCGTGCCATTTCAGCACGCCGTCGCGCGCGGCCCGGTCGTCGATCGCGAGGATATCGACCCCGTCCTCCTCGGCCGCGACGCGCAGCGCCTCATTCAGCCGCGTCACGAAGCGCGCGCGCGAGCCGGGCAGCCGGTGCTCGTTGTTGCCCAACACGGAAAGATGCAGCGGCAGAGCGGCCTGTTGCAGGATCGGGCCATTGAACGCGGCGCGCGCGCGTTTCCATGTTTCCCGCACATGCGCCGTGACCTCATCCAGCGCGGCGTCGGCGCTGGCGGCGTCCATGCCGGCGGTGACGCCCGCCGTCAGGTGGTAGGCATCGAACGCCAGCAGCACGGCGGTCGGCTTGAACGCGTGCAGGTCCGACTCCGGATCGGACAGCTCCTGCAGGTACTGGCCGTAATCGTTCTCATAGGTGTCGATCCAGATGCCGCGGCGCAGGCCGGCGACGCGGATCGCGGGCAGCAGATGGGTCAGCGTGCTCGATCCCAGCACCGCCAGGCGCACCGGCTGCGTGGCCAGGCCCTCCGGCCGCTGCGGGAAGCCGCGCCGCACTGTCTCGTCCAGCGCATTGGTCAGCACGAAGTTCAGCTTCGCGTTGGCGAGCGCCACGGCTGCGTCCCATGACGGGGCATCGGTGCCGAACGCCCTCAGCCGAGGCCGCCAGTCGGCAATCGTCGGCAGCCAATGAAGCTCGGTCACTGTCGGTCCCCTCTCGTCGATCCCACGCGCCGTGTCGCTTCGGGAACGCTTGCCGGCCGCCGTCGGGAACGGCTGATTGCACCGCACAAACCGTCTCTAATACCAACCGCCGTAGAGAATGACACTTCTCCCTCTCCCCTTGAGGGAGAGGGAGGCGTTACTGCCGCCGCAACCTATCAGTCGGTCTCAACGGCGGTTGGCATAACATTTGAGACATCGCCCGTTCAAGCGAAAGGGCGTCTCCCGCTACCCCTTCAACAGCTGCCACGCGTTGCCCAGCGTCATCAGCCAGGCCTCCATCGGCGGCAGCCAGCCCGGCGACAGCCCCGGCGGGCCGGCGGTGACGCGTCCCATCAGCAGCCCCTCCCCCACCTGGGTCACCGACCCGTCCGGATGCGCTGGCTCCACGTCGCTGACATACAGCAAGGCGTTGCGCGGCCCGTAGCGGCGCATCGCCGTACGCAGCCGGCCCAGTTCGGCGGGCGCCAGCTTGCGGGTGGTCATGCGGTAGACGAACAGGCGGTTCCCCTTGTTCAGCGCCTCGGCCATCTCGCGCGCATGGCAGCGCAGCCGCGCGCACCACGCCGCCAGGAAGGTGTCCGCGTCGAGTGCATCGGACGGGATGAAGCTGCGCTGGGTGAACCAGCCGCGCCGGTCCCGGATGCCGTATTCGCTGAGCGCGGCGCCATCGGTCATGACGAACGCCTCGGTGTTGGCCGGATCGCCGACGCCGGCGAAGCGTGCCTCCAGCATGGCGCACAGCGCCTCGATCGAGACATCCGCACGGCGTAGCAGATCCTGCGTATGGGCCCCGCAGGCGCGCTGGACGATGCCGAATTCCGCGCCGAACCGGTCGCCGCCCATGCTGGCGAAGCCCAGCATGAAATCCCGCAGCATCGGGTCGGCGGCCTGGTCGTCGGGCCCCGGCTCCGGCACCGGGATCAGCCGCGGCGGCGGCAGCGGGACCTGCACGTCCGCCACGGCGCGCTGCTGCGCCTCCTGCCAGGCGACGCGGCGCACCGGCAAGGCGGCGCGTTCCTCGGCCAGCGCGGGCGCACCGGGAAAGCGCTGCACGCCTTCGGCCAGCACCCCGGCCGCATCGTCGAACCGCCCCGCGCCCACCAGGCTGCGCGCCAGGCCCAGCACCGCATCGGGCTGGTCGGGATACTGCGCGCGACAGGCCAGGAACCGCTCGATCGCCGCGTGCCAGTCGCCGGTCGCATGCGCCAGCCAGGCCCGCGCCAGCTGCAGCTCCGCCGCATCCTGGAAGCGTTGCGTCGCGGCATCCAGCAGCGCCGCCGCCTCATCGAGGCGGTTGAGTTCGCGCAGCGCGGCCGCGCCGCCGGTGTAGCCGGCCATCTGGTCCGGAAAGCGCTGGCGCAGCAGGTTGCAGACGTCCGAGGCATCGCCCCAGCGCTGGCCCGCCAACGCCTCCCGCGCATGCTGGATCAGGGCGGCGGCCGGATCGGGGGAGCGTCGCTCCGCCTCGGCCAGCAGCGAAGCGGCCTCGGCAAAGCGTCCAAGATGCTCCGCCGCCGCGGCCCCGAGGCGCCAACCGGCCACCTCCCCCGGCTGGCGTTCGCGCAACACGGCCCAGCGCAGCGTCGCCGCCAGCCAGTCGCCGCGGTCATGCGCCACCATCGCTCCCTCAAGCAGCAGGCCGGGATGGTCGGGGAAGCGGGCCATCCCCTGGTCGACCGCCGCCTGCGCCGCCTCGAACCGGCCCAGTTCGCGCAACGCCCGCGCCGTGCCGATCCGCGGATCGGACTGTTCGGGGAACCGCGCCAGCGCGCCGGCCCAGCGGACCAAGGCTGCATTCCAGTCCTGCCGGACCGCGGCCAGCCAGGCGTATTCCGATGCCACCTGGTAGACATCGGGGAAGCGCTGGGCGGCGTCGGCCAGCAGGATTTCGGCCTCATCGAGGCGCTGCAGGTCGCGCAGCGCCAGCGCGCCGCCGGTATAGCCCAGCCAATGGTCGGGGAAGCGCGTGCGCACCGTCTCCCAGCGCTGCGCCGCCATGGCGGGGTCGTTGCGGGCCAACGCCATCCAGGCCTGCTCGATGAACGGCGACGGGTCCATCGGGAAGCGCGCGCAGGCGGTCACCAGCAGCGCGTCGGCGGCATCCAGCGCCCCGGTCTCGCGCAGCGCCACGACGGCGCCGGTGTAGCCGAGCGGATGGTCGGGAAACGTGTCGCGCACGGCCTGCCACCGGCGCAGCGCCTTGGGCAGGTCGCGCCGGCGATAGGCCGCCCAGGCATACTCGATGGCGATGCCGGCATCGGTCGGGAAGCGGGCCTGCGCAGTCTCCAGCAGGATGTCGCCTTCCTCGAAGTTGCCGATCTCGACCAGCAGGTCGGACGCGCGGCGCAACGGCTCCGACCGTTCGGGAAACCGCCGGCGCATATCGGCGTAGGTTTTCAAGGCGAGGTCGGTCTGCCCCGAGTCGCGGGCGGCCTGGGCGGCGGCGGCCATCTCATCGAAGCCGGCCTGGCTGGGTTCCGGATCGGCGGGGCCTGACGTCATTGCTGCTTGGTCGCTCCCAGCCCGTCGTTCGGCGAAATTTCCGCAAAGGGGATTTCCCGAAGGGGGATTTCATAGCGCAGCCGAGCCGATCGGCGCCAGGGGCACGCGCCGGAGCACGTTCCGGCTGACTGAAAACCTGCCATTGTCAGAGAATCGTCATGGCCGGGCTTGTCCCGGGCATCTGTACCAGCACCGTGCTGCGATTGATGGCCGGGACAAGCCCAGCCATGACGGCACGGGTTTTCCAGTCACCGTGAAACCGCTCTATAGCGGTCACGAGGATGAGATAATCAATCCCTAGCGGTCAGAGGGGATGATATCCACAGCATTTTGTAGCACGCGACTCGAATCTCGTTGACCGCGTCAGGGCCTCGGGGTACGTCCGAACTGTGACAACCGTCGAGTCCCATCCCTTCATCCGCCTGCGTGGCCGCTCCTTCATGGCCCTCGTGCTGGCGCCCGAACTGCCGCTGGCCGACTGGCTTACGGCGCTGGATGCGCAGATCGAGCGCGCACCGACCTTCTTCGAGGGGCGGCCGGTCATCGTCGACCTCGCCACCCTGCCACGGGAGCAGCCGGATGTCGCCGGCCTGCTGCACGGGCTGGAGAAGCGCGGCATCCATATCATCGGCACCGAGGGCGCGCATCCGTCCTGGGCCGGGATCGAGGCCTGGGGGCGCCCGCTGCCCAACGCCGGCAAGCCCGGCAAGCCGATCGAGATCCCGGACGAGCCCCGCCCCTCCGCGGCGGCGCCGGAGACCCACGAGCCGACCTCGCTGGTCATTGCGGAGCCGGTGCGCTCGGGCCAGTCCATCGTGTTCGAGCGGGGCGACGTGACCATCCTGGGCTCCGTCGCATCGGGGGCCGAGGTCATGGCCGGCGGGTCGGTGCATATCTACGGCGCGCTGCGCGGCCGGGCGATCGCGGGGCTGGCAGGCAACAGCGGCGCGCGGGTGTTCTGCCGCAAGCTGCAGGCGGAACTGGTCGCCATCGACGGCGTCTACCAGACCGCCGACGACATGCCGCCCGGCCTGGTCGGCAAGCCGGTGCAGGCGTGGCTCGACGGCGAGCAGATGAAGATGACGGCGCTGGACTGAAACAACGGGAGACGCATATGGCCAAGGTCTTGGTCGTGACATCCGGCAAGGGCGGCGTCGGCAAAACGACATCCACCGCTGCGCTCGGAGCCGCCCTGGCACAGGGTGGGGAAAATGTGGTCGTCGTCGACTTCGATGTCGGGCTGCGCAACCTCGACCTGATCATGGGCGCCGAACGCCGCGTGGTGTACGACCTGATCAACGTGGTGCAGGGCGACGCCAAGCTGAACCAGGCCCTGATCCGCGACAAACGCATCGAGAACCTGTCGCTGCTGCCGGCGTCGCAGACCCGCGACAAGGACGCGCTGACGCCGGAAGGCGTGGAGCGGGTGATCGGCGAACTGCGCGAGAAGTTCGACTGGGTGATCTGCGACAGCCCCGCCGGCATCGAGAAAGGCGCGCTGCTGGCGATGCGGCACGCCGACATGGCGGTGGTCGTGACGAACCCGGAAGTTTCATCCGTGCGCGATTCCGACCGCATCATCGGCATGCTCGACTCCAAGACCGTGAAGGCCGAGAACGGCGAGCGGATGGAGAAGCACCTGTTGCTGACCCGCTACGACCCCGGCCGCGCGGCGCGCAACGAAATGCTGAAGACCGAAGACGTGCTCGAGATCCTTTCCATTCCGCTGCTGGGCATCATTCCGGAAAGCGAGGAAGTGCTGCGCGCGTCCAACCTCGGCGCGCCGGTGACCCTGAACTCCCCGACCAGCGCCCCCGCCCGCGCCTATTTCGACGCGGCGCGCCGCCTGAAGGGCGAGAAGGTGGAGATCGTGGTGCCGATGCAGCGCGGCGGGCTGATGAGCAAGCTGTTCGGGCGGAGGGTCGCATGAACCTCCTTGCCCTGTTCCGCAAGAAACCATCCGCCCCGATCGCGCGCGAACGCCTGCAGGTCCTGCTGGCGCACGAGCGCGGCGCACATGGGCAATCGGAGCTGCTGGCCAAGCTGCAGGAAGAGATCCTGGCAGTGATCGCCAAGCATATCAAAGTCTCCAGAGACCAGGTGCAGGTCAAGCTGGACCGCAACGAAGACATTGCGACCCTGGAGATCGACATCGAGATGCCGGACCTTTCGCCGCTGGCCGCCGCACGCCACTGAGCCCGACCCGGGTCATTGCGTGACCCGGTCATACGTTGATCTGAATCAATGCCCGCCCCCTGGACGACGCCCACGCTGGGTATGCACAGTTTTGGGGCCTGCGATGAATTTCGCTGCCATTGTGCTATTTGGCGCGACATTGTTAGTACCGCTGCCGGCCGCCGCCGACCGGACCGATCCCGATGTGCCGGGCGCCCAGGAATACCGCCTGACCAAGTTCTATCCGCAGGCCCGCATCGACCGGTATGAGGTCAAGGACTTCGACGCGGCAGGGAAGACACTGTCGGGTATCGGCGGTGGGAAGAGCCCGGCAGGGGCATGACCTGGATCTCATTGCACGCCCGGCACGATGGCGACCGCGATACGCCCAGGTCCGAACTGGTCATCGTCGAGACCAGGTCGATGCAGCAGACGCTGGAGGCCAACCAGGCGACCGGGGCGGGGCGCGTGAAGAACCGCCGGGTCGCACTCGCGCGGCACTGAACCGGGGAACACGCACCATGCGTACGCCTACGCTTGCAGCCTGCCTGTTCGTGACACTGGGCAGCGCTGCCGCTGCACAGGATTGCAACCCGTCGCAAGGACGGTCTGCGGAAGGTGACTGGAGCGGAACGTATCAGAAATCGATCAGCCTGCGCGGCGCCGCCGCCAACGGCCTGGTCGATGTCCGGTTCCACGGCGCGATCCGCTTCCACGTCGACCGGAACAGCAATGTCGACAGCCTGGCTGGCGACCTTTCCGTCGACGTCCTGCACAGCGCGCAGGGTGACGGGTCGTCCGAGAGCGGAATGAGCAGCGCGACGACGGAGCTGGATCTGGCTGCCCCCAGCACCTCGCAGAGCTTCCGTGCGGTGGGGACCGCGCCGATCGCCATTCGCTTTACTGTCGATGGAACGGACGGTGCAGGGAGCTTTACGCAAAACATCGCCGGCAGGATGCAACTCGACTTCCGTTTGCTTACTTCGGCCTGCGACACCGTGTCCGGGACGGTCGAATCACCGCAGTTCCAGTCCATCCGCAATACCGCGCCGAAGGACCACATGGAGGTGGCAAGCGATCCGGTCGGAAGATGGACCGTCAGCCATCCCGCCGCATCGGGCAAGGTGAAATAGCTGCGGGTGACCAGGCCACGCCAGGTCATGCGCACTTGGGCAGCGATGTCGCCGGCGCCCGCCGGAACAGCCGACCGGCGGCGGGCGCCTCGCCGATTGCCGTTTCGTCTTGACGCGCGGTGCGGCCGGTCTGCCGCCCTGTACCCGCGTATGTCGTCCTGGTCGGCCGGCACCGACCGGCCGACATGCATTCCTGGTGCCGCCGCATGCGGGCATCGCCAACCCGGCTCCCCTTCCCCTCCAGTGGCCATATCCGCTCACGAACGTGCACGTGCCGGCCTGCTGCAACCGGCGTGCTTTGGACTGATCATCCAGTCTCAAATATCGGCCAAATCCACTCGCAACGCGTGTAATTGGACCACAAAATACGCATCGCAATTTTCAGACGGCATCACTTGCCGGCAGTGCAGAGGCCCGCATTGCCCAACAATGCGAAGCTCGCCTCACCGACAGAGACGGACTTGCCGCGCCGGACACGCCGCTGACACAGAAGAGGCCACAAAACGTGTCACTTTCTGTGTCACGCGTCGTCGGGCAGTGCGGGGCGGACCGGGCGGCGATCCATCACCGCCAGCCGGTCCACCCTGGCGTTCGCTCAACAAAAGATTTCATTTGCCTCGGTGCAAATCGGCATCGAATCCGCGACGCAGCCGCCGGCCGTCACCCTGCCACAGCCCCGGGTCAGTCCATCGCCGCATGCGTGTCCGCCGGGGCCGCATCTCGCGTCAGATGTGGCCGGCGCATCAGGAACAGCAGCAGCAGCGAGGGCAGCGTCGTGAAGATCATCATCTTGTAGTCGTCGATATAGGCCACGATCTGCGCCTGCTCGTTCACCACGCGGTCCAGCATCGCGGCACCATGAGCGCTCAGCGGGTTCCACATGTGCTGCACGGCGTCGCCCTGCTGCAGCGCGCGGTTGAACGGCGTCACCCGGGCGCCGATCTCGGCATGCAGCACCTGGGTGTTGTGCGACAGCATGGCGGACGTCACGGACACGCCGATCGCCGCGCCGATGTTGCGCAGCAGGCTGAACAGCGACGCGCCGTCGGTGCGGTATTGCGCGGGCAGCGTCGCAAAAGCCAGCACTTGCAAGGGGATGAACAGGAAGCCCAGGCCGGCGCCCTGCACCATGATGGTCAGCGCGATGCGCATCTGGGACACATCCGGCGTCCAGGTCGTCATCTGCCAGATCGACCAGACCAGCGCCAGGATGCCGCCGCCCATCAGCTTGCGCGCGTCGACCCGCGCCGTCAGCCGCCCGCCGATCATCATCGCCGCCATGGTGCCGACGCCGCGCGGGGCCATGATCAGGCCGGCGGTCTCCACCGGGTAGTTGGCCAGGTTCTGCAGCCACGGCGCCATCAGCGAGGAGCTGGACACCAGGATCGTGCCGGCCGCGAACATCATCAGCAGCCCGCAGGAGAAATTGCGGTCGCGGAAGATCGCCGGCGGGATGAACGGCTTCTGCGCGGTGAACATGTGCACGGTGAACAGGTAGACGCCGAGCAGGCCGAGGACGCATTCCGTGATGACCTCGGTGGAGGTGAACCAGTCCTGGTCCTGGCCGCGGTCGAGCAT
>JARLIJ010000277.1 GCA_031291795.1 Acetobacteraceae bacterium
GATCACCGCTTCCTGCGACGGGCCGTTCGGCGCGGTCAGGCCGGCGCTGCGGCCGTCCTGGTTCACCGCCGAACCCCGGATCACCGCAAGCACCCGGTCGCCCGACGCCTCCGCTTCCGACAGCAGCTTCAGGACAAGCACGCCGCAGCCTTCGCCATGCACGAAGCCGTCCGCCTCGGCATCGAAGGCGTGGCATCGCCCGGAGCTCGACGCGGCACCAAGCCGGGAACTGGCGACCAGACCAAGCGGCGAGAGGATGAGGTGGACGCCGCCGGCCAGGGCCAGGTCGCAATCGCCGCCACGTAACCCTTGCACCGCCAGATGCAACGCGGTCAGCGACGATGAGCACGCGGTATCCACCGCAATCGCCGGTCCGGTCAGGCCAAGCTGGAACGCGATGCGGCCGGGCGCCACGCTGGTATGCGTGCCGGAGGCGGACCAGCCGTCAATCAGCGTCGCATCCGGCGAGCCGCGGCCGATCATGCCGTAATTGTCGTTGTACAGCCCGAGATAGACGCCGGCGGCACGCCCGGTCAGCGAATTGGGCGGAATACCGGCATGCTCCAGCGCATGCCAGGCGACCTCCAGCACCAGCCGCTGCTGCGGGTCCATCTGCACCGCCTCTCGCGGGGCGATGCCGAAGAACGCCGCGTCGAACTGGTCGATCTCCGGCAGGAAGCCGCCCATCGCCTGGGTGGTGCGGCCGGGTGAGGTGGGATCGTCGCTGACCCAGCGCGCGTGGTCCCAGCGCGCGGCGGGGATCGGGCCGACCGCGTCCTGGCCGCGGGACAGCAACTGCCAGAACGCGGCATCGCCGTCTGCGCCGCCGGCGAAGCGGCAGCCAAGGCCGATGATCGCGACCGGTTCGTGCTGCATCACGCGCGTGCTCCTGCTGCGGCGGGTTCAGGGTGTTCCAGCAGGCGGTCCGCGCCGGCCGGACGCCAGGCCGGGTCGGTGACCACCAGCGACGTGGCCCCCGATCCGAGCGCCGCGTCGAGCGCCGCTAGCGCCGCATCGGGCGGCAGCGACGGCACCCGGCCACCCTGCCACAGGGCCGAATCGGCGGCCATTCCGACGCCTTGCCAGGCGCACCACCCGATCGACACTGCAGGCAGGCCGGCGGCCCGGCGTTCCTCGGCCAGCCCGTGGAGGAAACCGTTGGCCGCCGCGTAGCCCGCGGTGCCGGGGAGCCCGAACCAGGCGGTGGTGGACGAGAACAGCACGAACGCGGTCAGGTCCAGGCCGCGCGAGGCCGCGTCCAGCAGGCGGGCGCCGTCGGCCTTGGCGGGGAACGCGCGTGCCATCCGCTCCCAGTCCGTGGCGGCGAGCATGCCGTCGGCGGTGACGCCGGCCGCGTGGAAGATGCCACGCAGGGGCGGATGCGCGGTGCGCAGGTCCGCGAACAGCGCCGCCACGCCGGTGGCATCCCCCAGGTCGACCGGATGGAGCCGCACCTGTGCCGCCGATCCCGCCAGCGCCGGCGGCAGAGTGGGGCGCCGGCCCGCCAGCACCAGATGGCGCGCCCCGTTGGCCACCAGATGGGCCGCAACCCGGCCGCCAATCCCGCCGCTACCACCCGTCACCAGCCAGGTTGCGTCCGGCGAGGCCTGCCATCCGCCATGCGCCGCCACCGGGACGAGGCGCTGTACCTGCCGTCCATGCCGCGCGAGCCGCAGCCGGGGTTCGGCATCGTCGGCGGCCAGTTCGCGCACCAACGCTGCCACCGGGTCGGCCAGGTCCGCGTCCAGCCGGATTGTCCGCAGGGTCCAGGCCGGCTGTTCCGCTGCCAACGCCGTCGCAAGGCCTTCGACCGCGCCGGCCAGGGCCCCGTGTGGCGGCAGCGCCAGGACGATGTGCGCCGGCCGCCCCAGGCGGTCGCGCAGACGCGCCAACAGGCCGGGGAACAGCGCCTCGCGAGCAGGCCGATCGGCCGACGCGTCGACGTCCAGCGCAGTGAGGTCCACCAGGTTGGCCGGATCGGTGGCCAGCGTGGTGCGCAACGTGCCGGCCAGTGCCCCCTCGCCCGCGACGGTCCAGCCCCGCGGCACCGTCCGGTGCGTCCCCGCGTCCACCCAATGCGGCGCCCGCAGCAGGAACCCGCTCGGGCGCGGCGCCGCCGGCCGGCGGGTGGCCAAGGCCTGCGCTGCCTGGGTCAGCGTCGGGTGGTTGTAGACGAAATCCGGTGCCACCGGCCGCCCCAACTCGCGGCTCAAGGCACGGGCAAACTCCACCGCGCTGAGGGAATCGAGGCCGAACGACAGCAGCGGCGTGTCCGCATCCAGCGTCGCCGGGTCGCGCACGCCCAGCAGCGGGGCCAGGACGGATTGCAGGCGTGCAACCGTGACCGGACCGGGATCGGGGCGTGCCGGCTGGGCCTGCGGCGTCGGGGCATCCTCCTGCGCCCAGCGCATGTCGGCGACGACACGCTGCGGTTCGGGTGCGGCCAGCAGCGCGGGCAGCGCGCGCAGCCCGGCCGCGGGCATGATCGGCGTGACCCCGAAGCCCTGCCAGGCCTCGGCCGCCCGTGCCCCCATCGCGCGCCCGATGCCGGCATGCCAGGGCCCCCAATCGAGACTCAGACCCGGCAACCCGCGCTGGCGGCGGCCTTGGGCAATCTGGTCGAGCACCGCGTTGGCCGCGGCATAGCCGGCCTGGCGAGCGGAGGGCAACACCCCGACCACCGAGGCAAACAGCACGAAATGGTCGAGCCGGATCGCGCGGGTGAGCCGGTCGAGCACCAGCGCGCCGTCCACTTTTGCCCGCATCACGGCGGCCAGCCGGTCGGCGGTCTGCTGCTCCAATCGGTCGTCATCGACGATCGCCGCGCAATGGAAGACACCGCGCAAGGGGGACGGTCCGGCCGTCAGCCGATCGAGCACCGCGATCATTGCCGCCGCGTCGCCGGCATCGGCCTGAACGGCGCTGTGCGGCGGGATGGCATTGAGCGGCACTCGGTCCACGCGGCACACGATCGCCCCGGCCGCCGCCAGCCAATCGGCCACCATCCGCCCCAACGCGCCGGCGGCGCCGGTGACCAGATAGGTCGCGCCGCGTTCGATGCGCGCAGGCGGCGGCTCGCGCAGCAACACGACGGTGCGTCCGACGAGCGGCCCCTCGCCGGCCAGCGCCGCCGCCAGGTCGGCCCGCGGCACCACGCGGCGCGGCAGCGGCGGCAGATCGGCGAGTTGCTCCATCAGGCCGCGCTTCACCGCGGGGTCGACACGATCGAGGTCGAAATGCCACGCCGCCCGCTTGTCGAGATTGACCAGCGGCAGTCCGCCCAGCCGAGCGGCCAGGGCCGGTTCGAACGCGCCGAATGCCACGGTGACATCGGCGAGCGCGTCGCCCCAGGTCTCCGGCGCACGGCTGTCCAGCACCGGTTCAGGGGCAAACCAGCCATGACGCTGGCGGCCGGCGGTGAGGACCACGCGCGCGCCGGCACGCCGTGCGACCGCGACGGCGGCGAGCCCGGCGGCGCTGGCGGCCTGGTGCACCAGCACGCAGTCCCGCGGCCCCAGATTCGGCAGGGCGGCGAGCGCGGTAAGGTACGGCACCGGCATGCTCGCCGCCGCGATCAGGTCGGCACAGGGCGCGGGCGCCACGGCACCGGCCGGCACCATCACCGTGTCGGCAATCGGTTCGGCGGCGAGCACCACGACGCGGTCGCCCTCGCGCAGGCCGGCGACGCCGGCGCCGACGGCCTCGACCACACCGGCGCAATCCGACCCGAGGGCGCTGCCTGCGGGTGCGAGGCCGTTGAACAGCAGCCGGTCGCGGAAGGTCAGGCCTGCCGCCACCACCCCGATGCGGACCATGCCGGGTCCCGGCGCGGTCGGCTCGCGCCGCATCCAGTGCAGGATGCCGGGGCTTGCAAGCGTCGCCACCTCGGCTGCCAGGAGCGGACGCGGCGGCGGTTCAAGGTGGCGCGCCAGCCGCCGCCCGCCACGCCACGCCACCGCCGGTTCATCATCCGCCCCAAGTTCGGCATCCACCGGATCGCTCGGCACATCCGGATCGAGATCGATCAACCGGCAACGCAACGCCGGGCGTTCGGCGACGATCGCCAGTGCCATGCCCCACAACGCAGCGTGGCCGAGGTTGGGCGGCGCGGCCTCACTGCCGACATGCTGCGCGCCGCGGGTGACGATGCGCAGCACGCGCTCGCCCACCTTCGGCAGCAGGTCGAGCAGCGCGGCGCAGAGCGTTGCAGGGTCGCCGTCAGGCGCCCGCCAGACGAAGGGCGCCTGAACGGTGGCCTGCGGAGGCGGAACCGTCTGCCAGGCGACCACTCGGCTCCAACGTCCCGCATGGTCGGGCAGCGGCGCGAAACTGGCGCCCTCAAGCCGGAACAGGACCCGGCCGGTGGCGTCGGACAGACCGAGATCGGCGCGCAGGCCGCCCTCGGGCGAGATGCCGGTGACGTGCAGCCAGGCGGCGGCTGGAGCGCCGCCGGCGAACCGGACCAGACGATCCGCGCCGGCAAGCATGACCGGCGGCGCGTCCGGCGGCAGCATTGCGTAGGCGAGCTGGGCTGCCGCCTCGATGTGGCCGGGCGACAGGGCGTCGGTCGGGACCAGCGTGCCACGCGCGGTGGTACGCTCGACCGCAATCCGCTCCAGGCAGCGCGCGGCCAGTCCGTAGCGGAAGCCGGCGGCTTCGATCCGTGCGTAGAGCAAGGCGGCGGGTTGGAATTCCGGACCGAACGCGGCCAACGGCGACGCCACCGTCGAGGCCGCGGGTCCGGGATCGTTTCCGGTCATCCCGGCCGCGTCGTCTCCGTTCCCACGCACGTCATCCCCGTCTCCCCTCACGTCATCCCCGGGCGTGGCCCGGGGATGACGTGAGGGGAGACGGGGATGACGTGAGGGGGGACGGGGATGACGTGGCAAGGGGAAGCGCGTCCGCCGCGGCCAGGGTCGCCGTCAGATGGGTGGTCCAGTCCGTCTCGGCCGACGTGCGGCTCTGCAGCGCGATCCGCCTATCGGCACGATGCGTCCGCACGATCCGTGCGGTCGCCAGCACGAGCGGCGCGGGGAAGGTCAGGTCGGACAGCACCTCTGGTGCGTCAAGGAGCGTCAGCAGCACGCCAAGATGCGCCAGCCCGTCGGTCCCGCTCAGCAGCTTATCGTCAGGGGTCAGCGTGCGGTCGGCCGGCGGCGCGCCCGGCAGCGGGAAGCGCTCGCGGTGGAACGGGTAGGTCGGCAGCACGATGCGCGGCCCGGCGGTGGGACCCGGCACCGGCGGCGGCGCATCGGAGGGCATTGCCGTCGCCAGGTCGACCGGCGTGCGCACCGCGATCCACCAGGGCAGCCGCGCGCGGCCGGTTGCGGCGGTGTGGCACGCGGCGGCGAACGGCATCCCCGCCGCAAACGCCGCCTGGTAGCGCGCCGCCAGCGCGCGCAGGGCGGCCGGATCGTGGGCGGAGAGCAGCAGCACCCCTTCCCCGACCACCGGCGGAAGATCACGAACCGGTGGGGCCTCCAGCACGACATGCGCGTTGGTGCCGGAGAAGCCGAACGCACTCACCCCCGCACGACGCACACCGGAGGTTGCGGCGACCGGCACCTCAATCGGCGTGCTGCCCGTGTTGATGGCGGGGTTGCGGCGGGCGAAATGCAGGTTGGGAGGGACCGTTCCGTGGTGCAGCGCCAGCACCGTCTTGATCAGGCCGGCAACACCGGCGGCAGCCTCGGTGTGGCCGAGGTTGCTCTTCACGGACCCGACCAGCAGGGGGCGGTCACGGCCGGCGAAGGCCGTGGCGAGGGCGTGCCACTCGATCGGATCGCCCAGGGGTGTGCCGGTACCGTGCGCCTCGATGTAGTCGATATCGGTCGGTGCCACGCCGGCAGCATCCAACGCGGTCCGGATCAGTGCGGTCTGCGCCGGGCCATTAGGTGCTGTCAGGCCGGCACTGCGGCCGTCCTGGTTGATCGCACTAGCCCGCAGCACCGCCAGCACCGGATCGCCGTCGCGCAGCGCGTCGGACAGGCGGCGCAACACCACCATGCCGGCGCCCTCGCCGCGCCCGTAGCCGTCGGCGCGGGCATCGAAACTCTTGCAGCGGCCGTCCGGCGCCAGCATGCCGGCGCTGACAAAACTCTCGCCCAGCGACGGCCCCAGCATGAGGCTGACGCCGCCGGCCAACGCGGTATCGCAATCCCGGTCGCGCAGCGCCCGCATCGCGTAATGCACCGCAACCAGCGAGGACGAGCACGCGGTGTCCAGCGTCAGGCATGGCCCGCGCAGGTCCAGCAGATAGGCAATCCGTCCCGACGCCACCGCGGGGCTGCTACCGACACCGAAATAGCGGTCGACCGAGACCTCCGGCACGCGGCGGGCGAAGTCGTTGGTGGCGAGGCCCACGAACACACCGGTACGGCTGCCGGCCAGGCCGTGGGGGTCGATCGCGGCGTGTTCCAGCGCCTCCCACGCAACTTCCAGCAGCAGGCGATGCTGGGGATCCATCGCGGCGGCCTCCCGCGGGGCGATGGCAAAGAAGCGGGCGTCGAACCCCTCGACATCGGACAGGAAGCCGCCTTCACGTGGCGCAGCGCCATCGGCCCAGCGGCCGGACGGGCGGGGGCGGATGGCATCCTGGCCCTCGGCGAGCAAGCGCCAGAAGCTAGCCGGGGAGTCGATGCCGCCGGGGAAGCGGCAACCGATGCCGACCACGGCGACCGGCTCCGCTCGCGCGGGGGCGGCGCGTTCGGCTACGGCCAGGCGCTCCTTCAGGCCGCGGATTTCGATCAGGGCGCGGCGCAGGACGTCGCGGGGGTCAGTGGCGGTCACAGCTCGCGCTCCAGCAGAGCCGCAAGCTCCGCTTCGTCGAGATCGCCGAGCGGGGCTCCGGGGGCATCGAGCAGGGCCAGGAGATGGGTCGCCAAGGCCGCCAGGGTCGGATGGTCGAACACCAGCGTGGCCGGCAGGTCGAGGCCGAAGCCGGCAGCGAGTTCGTTGCGCAGGCTGACGGAGAGCAGCGAGTCCAGACCAAGGTCGCGCAGCGCGCGGTGGGGCTCGATCCGTGTGCCGGCCGGAAAGCCAAGGACGGTCACCAGCCGCTGCGCCAGTTCGGCCTGCAGCACGCGCAGCCGCTCCGCTGGCGGTTCGACAAGCAGCGCGGCGCGGATGGAACCGTCTGGCACCGCCGCCTCGACGCTGGGCTGGACGCGATCCATCACCAGCCGGTGCACCGCGCCGTCGGCGAGCACCTGCGCGAAGGCGGCGGCGGCACGCTGCGGCGCCATCGGGCGAAAGCCGCTGCGTTGCAGGCGGCCCTGCGCGGTCGCGTCCAGTCGCGCGAACATGCCGGCGGCCCAGGGGCCGGAACCGATGGCGGTGGCAGGCAGCCCGGCCGCGCGGCGGGCGGCGGCCAACCGGTCGAGCCAGGCGTTCGCGCTTGCATAGGACGCCTGGCCGGGTGCGGCGAGGCTGCCGGCGGTCGACGACACCAACAGGAAGAAGTCCAACGGCAGATCGCGGGTCAACGCGTCCAGCTGCGCGGCGGCATCGGCCTTGGGCGCGAGCACGGCGACACTGTCGGCGGGATCGAGACGGTCCAGCGTGGCATCCTGGACCACGCCCGCGGCATGGATCACACCGCGCAGGTCCGGCAGCGTCCGCAGCAGCGCGGCCAGCGCAGCCGGGTCGGTGACGTCGATGGCCACGGTCTCGCAGCCGGGCATAGCCACGGGATGGCGGGCGGCCAGCACAACCCGTCCGGCGCCCGCCCCCAGCAGCCAGCGCCCGAGCGCCTGGCCGACCGCGCCGGTGCCGCCGGTGATGAGATAGCTGGCGTCGGCGCGCAGCACGACCGGCTGCGGCAGGCGCATCACCAGCTTGCCGATGGTCCGGCCCTGGCCCAGGGCCTGCAACGCCTCGCTCGCCTGGGCCAGCGGCAGCACTGTCCGGCGTGGCGGGACGAGCCGGCCGTCCCGCAGCAGCGCCAGCACGCGTTCCATGCGATCCACGAACCAGCCGGGATCGGCGCGCATCGGCTGGTCGAGGTCGTAGGCGACGTGGCGTGCCACGCCTGGTGGTGGTGGCGCGCTGCCGATCTCCAGGAAGATCCCCTGGAGCCCGAGCAGCGCGGCGGAGGCGGCAGCGATCTCTGGCCCGAGGGCGTTCAGCACGACGTCGAAGCCACCCGGTCCCGCCCAGCGGCGTGCTGCCTCGGCGAACGCGGCCGACCGGGAGTCACCGACTGCCTGCGCGCCGGCGGCGCGGGCCGCGGCTTCCTTGCCGGCGCTCGCGGTGGCGAAGACCTGGGCGCCAGCGAGGCGGGCGAGGCGGATCGCCGTGCTGCCGACGCCGCCGGCGCCGGCGTGCACCAGCACGCGCATGCCGGGACGCAGCGCAGCCAGGTCGTGCAGACCATGCCAAGCGGTCAGGCAGGCGACCGGCAGGCTCGCCGCGGTGTCGGCGTCCAGCCAATCAGGGCGGCGCAGCACGCGGTTGGCCGGCAGGATGACGCGACTCGCCAGCGTGCCGGGGCCGAATGCCAGCACAGGATCGCCGGACGTCAGGTGCGTGACCCCCTCGCCGACCGCCACGACGGTGCCGGCGCATTCCAGGCCCAGGCGCGGGTCATCGCCGGGGGCGCGGCCGAGGACGGTCAGCACGTCCTTGAAATTCAGGCCAGCGGCGGCGACCGCGATCAGGACCTCCCCGGCGGCCGGCAGAACTTCGGGCGCGGGCACCAAACGGAGATCGGCGAAGCTGCGTTCGGGGCCGGGCACCAGCCGCACCGGTTCGGCGGGCGGCGGGGGGGCTTTCACCAGTTCAGGCGTCAGCAGCCGGCCATGGCGCAACGCGTAGCGTCCGGCAGGACCGTGCAAGGCAGGCGGGATGGCGGTGTCATCCGGGTCGAGGTCCACCCAGCGGCAGCGCAACGCGGGATATTCGGCCTCGATCACCGGCTGCAGGCCCATCAGCACGGCAGCAGCCGGCACGGCGCCGGCCAGCACCGGCGGCGCGGCGCTGGCCCCGCGGCTGACCAGGACGACCTGCGGCGGGGCTGGCAGTGCGGCGGCGGCACGCACCAGGGCGGCCGTGGCCGCGAGGCATACGGCGGGCGTGCGGGCGGTCAACGGACGCAGGTCGATGATGCCATCCACCGAGGGGAGCGGCGCGTCGCCTGCCTCGTCGTGGCTGGGACACAGGAGAGCGGCGGCGCCGGGGCCGATCGCATGCCACCGCCCGGACGGGGCGGCGCCCTGGGTGGCGGCGGGACCCCAGGTTACGTCGTGGTGCCAGGCACCGGGTTCCGCCTGGGCTGGCCGCAGTTCCACGCCCTCCAGCGACAGGGCGACGGAACCGTCCGCCTGCAGCAGCCAGGCATCACCGATCGCGTGACGGTCGTCCCGTGTCCGCAGCCGCGCCTGGACGGTCAGAGCGCCGGACGGTTCGGGGCCGAGGGCCACACGGGCGATGTGCGCCGGCAGCCAGGGTAGGCCGGACGGCGGCAGGAGCGCGCTCAAAGTCTGGATCGCCGCGTCGATCAGCGGCGGGTCCAGCGGCCCGTCGGCTGCCAGTTCGGCACCCGCGCTGCCGGCGGCGCGGGTCAGCCGCCGGATGGTCCGGTAGGTCGGACCGAAATCGAAGCCGCGCGTCGCGAGTTCCGCTGCAAAGGCGGAACCGTTTAGAGTCTCCCCCTCCCTCAAGGGGAGGGGGAGTATCGTGGCATGGCCAGTCGCGACTTCGGCCCAGCCATCGGCGTCCTCGGCATAAAGGATCACCTCGCCGGACCGCTCCAGCACGAGCTGCACGGCCAGGCCCTCGGGCGGCACGTCGCGCTTGCGGCGGAACGTCACATCGGTCAGCGCGCCGATCCCGGCGGCCAGCGCCAGATCGAGGAAACCGGCGGCTGGCAACACGATTCCGCCCTCCACCCTATGGTCGCGCAACCAGGCGGCATCCGGGTCCAGGCGGGTCTCCCACACCGTTTCGCCGGAGCGGGCAGACCGGTGCGGCGGCCCCAGCGTCGCGCGGCGTTCGCTGCGCACAAGCGTGCCCGACAGCCAGAACGGCTGGCGGTCGAATGGGACAGGCGCCGTGGCGCTCCGTTCGGTCGGGACGATGACGACACTCTCCAGCACGACGTGGGCATTGGTGCCGCTGGCCCCGAACGCGCTGACCCCAGCTCGCCGGATGCCGGCTGGCAGCGGCCCACCAGTCGCTACGGCAATCGGCGTGTCGGTCCGCGCGTGGGGGGTGCGACGACCGAAATGCACCTGTGGCGGCAGGGCGCCCATGTTCAGGCACAGGACAGTCTTGATGACTGCGGCGATGCCGGCGGCAGCCTCGGCGTGGCCGATCGCGGCTTTGACCGAACCGACCAGCAGGGGCCGATCACGACCGGCGAAGACCTCGGCCAGGGCGTCCAGCTCGATCGGATCGCCGAGGGCGGTGCCGGTGCCATGCGCCTCGATGACGTCGATGGCGTCCGGCGACAGGCCGGCGTCTGCCAGCGCGTCGCGGATGACGGCGACCTGCGCCGCGCCATTGGGGGCGGTGAAGCTGCTGCTCCGGCCGTCGTGGTTGACCGCACTGCCGCGGATCACTGCCAACACGCGGTCGCCGTCGGCCTCGGCGCGGGCGAGCGTCTTGAGGATCGCGATCCCGCAGCCTTCGCCGCGCACGTAGCCGTTGGCGGCTTCGTCGAACACCTTGCAGCGCCCGTCCGGCGCCAGCAGCCCCGCCTGGGCCAGCATCATCGAGGTGTCAGGCGTCAGCAGCAGGTTCACGCCGCCGGCGAGCGCCATGTCGGCCTCCCCCGAGCGCAACGCGCGAACCGCGAGGTGCAACGCGACCAAAGACGACGAGCAGGCGGTATCCAGCGTCAGAGCCGGCCCGTGCAGACCGAAATGATAGGCAAGCCGCCCTGCCAGCGTGTTGTTGGGCTGCCCGACCAGGCTGTGCGCATCGCGCGGCCCGCTGCGTGCCAAGGCCGCGTAGTCGCTGCCGGTGGCGCCGACGAACACACCGGTGCGGCTGCCGTTCAGCCGGTCGGGCGCGATGGCGGCATGTTCCAGCGCGCGCCAGGCAACCTCCAGCAGCAGGCGCTGCTGCGGGTCGAGCTGGGCGGCCTCCCGCGGGCTGATGCCGAAGAACGCGGCGTCAAACTGCTCCACGCCTTCGAGGAACCCTGCCAGTCGGACGGCCTCGGGTGCGGCATGCCAGAGCGCGGCGGTGGGACGCGATGCGGGCACTGGCCGGATTGCGTCGCCGCCGGCCAGGAGTTGCGCCAGGAACGCGTCCGGCCCGTCGGCGTCACCAGCGAACCGGCAGCCAAGGCCGACGATGGCGATCGGCGCGTGCGTCGCGCTGACTGGTACTGCGGCGGGCACAGTGTTGGCCGCACCGGCCAGCCAATCGGCGAGCAGCGCTACGGTGGGCTGTGCGAACAGCACGGCGGCGGGGACCGGGATACCGGCGGCTTCCTCCAGACGCCGGCGCAGCGTCACCGCCATCAGCGAATCCAGCCCCTGCTCGAACAGCCCGCGTTCAGGGTCGATCCGGCTGGCATCCAGATGACCCAGCAGGTCGGCGAGCAGGGCCGCAACGCCCGCTCGGTCGAGCCGGATGGATTTCGGCGCGATCGGCACAACGACCGAGGGCGCCGCCGGGGCCTCGACGAAGCGATCGAACAGGGAGCGGCGTCGGCGGGCCTCGAAGGTGGCGCGAAAGCGGGGCCAGTCGATCGCGGCGACGATGCGCAGCGCGGCCCCGTCCGCCACGGCCTGCAGGGCGGCGGTGAACGCGTCGTCGGGTGACATCGCGCGCAGGCCGGCCTGATCGAGGGCGGCGTCTTCCTCGGCGGAGAGCAGGCCGGGCTCCTGGAAGCGCCCGAAGGCAATCGCAGTGGCGGGCAGGCCGCGCGCGCGCGCCTGCTCCGCCCAGCGGTCGAGCGCGCGGTTGGCGGCGGCGTACGCGACGTGGCCACGGGTGCCCCAGACCCCCGCGGCCGACGAGAACAGCAACAGGAACGGCGGATCGAGCCCATCGGCAGCCTGCGCCAGCGTTGCGGCGATGTCGAGTTTTGCCGCGAACACCGCTTCCGGCGTGCCGTCGGCCACACCCGCGGCATGCACCAGCCCACCGAGCGGGCGGTCGAACGCGGCGCGGAGGGTCTCGGCGGCGTGTGGGGCGGTCAGGTCGAGCGCCAGGGCACGGACCTGCGCGCCTTGCGTCGCGAACCCCGACGGATCGCCTTGGATGCGGCCGATCAGCAGGAGATGGCGGGCGCCTCGATCGATCAGGAACTGGGTACACGCGCGGCCCAGCCGCCCGAAGCCTCCGGCGACGACGTAGAGCCGATCGGCGGACAAGGGCGGCGGCGGTGCGGTTGGTGCGATTCGCGTCAGCCGCGCGACGCACACCGCGCCGTCGACCACACGAAGCTGGTCTTCCGCGCCGGTGCGGCCCAACGCGGTGTGCACGGCCTGGAGGCTGGCCTCTGAGCGATCGGCCAGTTCGAAGCTGGCGGCGATCGCGTCGGGTCGATCGAGCGAGAGGGCGCGGACCGCCCCGGCCACCGCGGCGTGCGGCACGCCGGCATTGTGCAGGACGGTAAGCGGCGGGCCGTTCGCGGCGAACGCGGTCAGTTCGGCGACCAGGGAGACGGCCGGTGCGTCGCCGGGGCAATACAGGCGATCCGTCGGATCGGCGGCATCGGGCAGCAGCCCGGTCGGATCCCCCTGCCCCAGCACCGCCCAACGCCTGGCTGTGGCAGGCGCACGAGCCAGGATGACCGCATGGGCATCCCCGTCGGGGCGCACGTCGATGTCGGCAAAGCCAGCGCTTATGAGGGCGGTGCGCCACCCCGCTGGATCCAGCAGCGCGTGGTCCGGCCGCTGCGGATCGCCGCGGAAGCGCCACCAGCCCTCGGTGAGGCCGAAGACCAGATCGATCCAGCGTGGCGCGTGAACCAGTTCCACCAGGCCCAGGACGCCAGCTGGTGCGAGCAGGCCGCGTAGGCGCACCAGGATATCCCCGATCGAGGTGCCGGCATGCAGCACGTTTGCGGCGACGATGGCGTCGAACGGACCATCGAGGCTCGTGGGCCTGTCCAGGTCGAAGCGGGCGGTACGCAAGGCAGGCCAGTCGGCGAAGCGACGGCGGAGCCCAGCCAGGAACGTGTCGGAGACGTCGCTGCTTATTATAGCACTCCCAGGCGGAAGCTTCGGCAGCAACTCGGACGTGAGGGCACCCGTGCCGGCACCCAGTTCCAGCACCCGGAGCGGACGTCCGAGCGCACCGATCGTCGCTGCCAGCGCGCGTTGCGCCGCCGCGAAGGGAGCGCCTTGATAGACCGCAGCCGCGGCTTCAAGGTCGCCGCCGGGGAACAGCACGTCGAGCGGATCGGCCTCGCCTCGGAGCAGGGCCGGCAGCGCCTGTCCGGTTCGACGGACCAGGGCCGCGACCGGCCCCTCCCCGGCCTTCGCGTCCGGCAGCGGCGACCAGCGTGCCAGGCGTTCGGCGAGCGCGCGGTGCCGCGGCGCGATCTCGGCTGCGGGAACCGCTGCGAGAGCAGCGTGCACGAACGACGTCGCCTCTGCGTCGAGGCCGGGGTCGGGCGGATCGGCGACCGGGGGGATCGGCGGCCAGGAGACGTCGTCGTCCGCGGGGACGAAGGGCTCCCATGCCACCGCGTAGCTCAGGCCGGCATTGGTCTGGGGCAGCCAGTGGCGCTGGCGCTCGAACGGATAGGTCGGCGCAGAAACGACCCGCCAGGGTTCGTCGGCGTCGAACAACGCCCCGTCGATGTCGGCGCCCGCAACGAAGGCGGCTGCACAGCGGTCGAGATACGCTTCCCAGGTTTCGTCGGCCTGACGGCGTTGATCGAACGCCTGCACTGCTCCGGGTGCGACTTCACCTTGCAGCACATCGCCTGCCAGCAGACGGCGACGTGCCTCGTCCCCCTCGGCGGCATGCAGTGCGAGACGCCAGGCGAACCGTTCGCGGCCCATCAGCGCCGTGTGGCACAGGTCCGACCAGTCCTCCGGCAGGCGCGCCGCCCAACGCAGCCGCAAGGCATCGAGCGCGGCCGCGGACTGTGCCGACAGCACGAGCAAATGGCGCGGTCGACGGCCCGTGCGGGCACTGGCCAGCGGCGCCACTGCGTCACGCAGGACAGCCGTATCGAGCTGTCCGCGACGCAGCGGGGACACCACGGTGGCGCCCGCTTCCATCTGCCGGATCTGCGCCGCCAGCAACGGGTGTGGTGCCAGTTCCAGAAACGCACGATGGCCGGCGTCGAGCAGCCCCGCAATGCCCTGGCGGAAGCGCACCGGCTCGCGCAGGTTGCGCCCCCAGTAGGCCGCGTCCAGGGCGGTCGCTTCGATCGGCGCGCCGGTTACGGTGGAAACCATCTGCACCGTGCCGGACGCCGGGACAAGGTCCGCAAGGTCCCGCTCCAATACCGGGCGCAACGGGTCCATCTGCGGGCTGTGATAGGCGACCGGGACATCGATCGGCTGGCTGACGATACCGGCGGCATCCAGCATGGCGCAGACGCGCGCCACCGCCTCACGCGGGCCGGCCAGCAACGTGGCGCGGGGGCCGTTCTCGCCGGCCACCACGACGTCGGACGGCAGCAGAGGTTGAAGGACTTCGACCGGGGCCACGGCGAGCGCCATGCCGCCCTGCCCGGCCACGCTTGCCTGCAAGCGGCTGCGGGCGATGACCAGGCGCAACGCCTGTTCCCGGGTCAGCGCACCGGCGACGCAGGCAGCCGCGGCCTCGCCGACCGAGTGGCCGATCACCGCGGCCGGCATCACGCCAAGGCTGGCCAGCAACGCCACCAAGGCAAGTTGGAACGCGCAGAGGGCCGGCTGGCCGAACGCCACGTCAACCACCCGGGCGTCGTCGAGCACCGCCGCGACGGGGGCAGGATAACCGAGCGTGGCAAGGATCGTGTCGCAGGCGGCAAGTTCGGCGGCGAAGACCGGCTCGTTCGCGAGCACGCGGGCCATGCCGGCCCAGTTGCCGCCATTGCCGGCGAACACGAACACCGGCCCGACGCAAGCTGTCACGGGTGCCGGCACGGCCTGCAGCAACACGTGGCAGTTGGTGCCGCCGAAGCCGAACGAACTGACGCCGCCGATCAGACGTTCGGCATCCCCCGGCCAGGGGCCACCGGTCGCCTGCACGGCCAGTACACTGCCGGCGAAGTCGATAGCCGGGTTCGGCGACCGATAGTGCAGGCTGGCGGGGATCCAGCGGTGTTGCAGCGACAGTGCCAACTTTATCAGCCCCGCGGCACCGGCTGCTGCTTCCAGGTGCCCAATATTGCTCTTCACCGAACCCACGCGTAGCGCGCGCACAGCAGGCCGCCCGCGGCAGAGCACGGCGGCAAGCGCCTGCGCCTCGATCGGATCGCCCAGCGCAGTGCCGGTACCGTGCGCCTCGACATAATCGACATCGAGCGGATCGAGCTGCGCATCCGCCAGCGCATCGCGCAACATCCCCCGTTGCGCCGCCGGATTGGGTGCCGTCAGGCCGTTGCTAGGCCCGTCATTGTTCATCGCACTGCCGCGGATCACCGCGTAGATGCGATCGCCATCCGCCTGTGCCTTACGCAGTGGTTTCAACACGACGAGGCCACCGCCCTCGCCACGCACATAGCCGTTGGCACGGGCATCGAACGGCTTGCAGCGGCCATCGGGCGCCATCGCGCCAAACTTGGTCATCGCGATGCTGCTCTCGGGTGCCAGCAGCAGGTGCACGCCGCCGGCCAACGCCAGTGTCGACTCACCGGCACGCAGGCTGCGACACGCCTGATGCACTGCGACCAGAGCCGAGGAACACGCGGTGTCGATCGTCAGCGCCGGCCCTTCCAGACCCAACACGTACGCGATGCGCGCGCTGACGATGCTTATGTCCTGCCCGGTCGCGGTGTGCTGTGCGATGCCTGCACGATCGGTCAACAGGCGCGCATAGTCGCTCCACATCGCGCCCATGAACACGCCGGTGCGGCTGCCGCTCAGCGTGCGTGCACGGATGCCGGCATCCTCCAGCGCCTCCCAGGCGAGTTCCAGCGCCAGACGCTGCTGCGGATCGGCCTGCGCCGCCTCCCGCGGGGACATGCCGAAGAACGCAGCGTCGAACTGGTCCACGCCGTCGATGAAGCCACCCCAGCGCGTCGCCATGCGTCCCGGCGCCTGCGGGTCGGGATCGTACAGCGCATCGATCGGCCAGCGCGCAGGCGGCACCGTCGCGATCGCATCGACCCCGTCGCACAGCAGGCGCCAGAATGCCGCCGGTCCGTCCGCGCCGGGCAGCCGGCAGGCCAGGCCGACGATCGCGATCGGTTCGTCGGCCGGCAGCGGCTGCATCGGCGCACGTCCGTCCGGATCGGCCCGCCCGTCGAGGAATGCTGCAAGCCGGCGTAGCGTCGGATGGTCCCACAGCAAGGTGGGCGGCAGGGCTCGCCCCAGCCGGTCCGCAAGCAGGGCCACGATGGACGCCGCGGTCAGCGAGGTCAGGCCATAGCGATGCAGCCGCTCATCCGGATCGAGCGCAGCCGGATCGACGCCAAGCCGCGCACCCAGCAGGGCGCGCAGCCAGGGGAGCGTCAGGTCGCTTTTTGCAGCGCCGGGATCAGCGCCAGTATCGGGCATACGGCTGGCCTATGCGACAGCAACGGAAGCCAGAACGTCCTCGGTCAGCGCCGCCGCCACGGCGCGACGCTGGTCGGCAAGGTAGAAGTGCCCGCCATCGAAGAAGCGGGTCGTGGCAGGGCCGGCGAACAGATCGGCCCACCCGGCCATCTGCGGGGTCTGCGGATCATCACGTCCGCCATACATCGCCAGCGCACATTCGAGCGGCGGTTCGTCGCGATGGACGTGCGTCTCGAAGGTCGCGAAATCGGCTTTCATGACCGGAACGAACAGCGCCATCAGCTCCGGTTCGTTCCGGATGATCTGCGGGATCGCGTCGTACCGTCTTACCAGCGCGTCGACGAACGCATCATCGGACAGGACATGCAGCGACGGTTCGTTGTTCGGCACCGTAGGCGCCCTGCGGCCGGAGACGACAATGCTCTGCGGCAACGGCAAGCCTTCGCGGCGGAGCGCGCGCGCGAGCTCGAACGCGACCAGCGCTCCCATGCTGTGGCCGAAGAAAGCATAGGGTTTAACAACAGATTCACGTATTCCGGCCAACAGGCCTTCGATCAGCGGGCCCATCCGGCGATACGGTGCCTCGGCGAGACGGGTCTCGCGGCCGGGCAGTTGCACGGCGAGCATCTCGATCGAGTCGGGAAACAAGTTTGCAAAGGGATGAAACGACGCGGCGCCGCCACCTGCGTGTGGCAGGCAGACCAGTTGCAACGCGGCGGCGGGCCGCCTCTGTGGGCAAGTGAGCCAGGATGCCCGCACGAAATCTCCCCCTGCATTCATTCGGGAGCATTTCGTGCCAACAAGGGCGCACGTGTCAATGAGACTTTGGTCCGCAGGGCGCCCGGTGGTAGCGGGCCGGGAAAGTCGCATTCATGACCGCGGTTTAAACCGTCGGGACGTGTAATTGGGCTTCCCTAGGACCGTAAGTGACCGGTATGCTTGTGTCCCGACAGCTTGGCCAAGTGTCGGTGCCCGCATGCGATCGGTCGGGAGCGAAGGCAGGCAGGCCGCAGCGCCGGGGCGCGCGAAGCAGATGGGGGGTAGCCGCACGATGCGTGTCAGATTGATTTCAGGTGTCAAACGCGTGACCGTGCTGGGTCCCACGCATTCCGCCAGCCACATGGTGGTGCGGCGGGATCGCGGATACGGTTCGGATGAGAAGCTGAAGTTCAGTGTCATCAAGCCGACCGGCGAGGTGGAACGCGGCGAGTTGCGGCTCGACCTTGGCCCGGTCAAGAAGAGTTCGCGCCGGATGCGCCCGGTTGAGCGGCGGCTGCGCAAGCTCATTCGTGCGGAATACAAAGCGCTTGGTCGCTACCTCGTGCTGCACGACCGGTCCCGCCGGAAGCGGCGCAACGGCTGGGTCAAGGACCTGGGCAGCAACCTGCGCAACGTCATCCGCCACAGCTAGCAATATTGCCGCCTGCGACACCCTGGCTCTGAGCAAAGGAACCAACGATGAGTGCAACCGAGGCGAAAGCTGCGGAGAAGGTCGAGAAAGGCATTACTTGCGTGATCGACCTGGGCGAACATTCGCGCAAGCGTGTCCGCCGTCTGCGGCGCGGCGAAGGCCGACTGATGGAGAAGGTCGAAGACGCCGTGGCGGCGCTGCAGGACAACGGCGTGCTGAGCGCCGATGCCCAGACCGTCGTCATCGTCGTGCGGCAGGAGCCGACCGGCTTGTTCGGCGGCCGTGATGACGACGATGACGACGACGATGATGATGACGATGACGACGATGATTGATCGGTCGACACGTCGAGAGTCCACCGAAGGAATGGTGCCCGGGCGAGCAGCTCGGGCGGCGGCGTCATGCCTTGGTGCCGCCTGAGACCGGTTGCGGCCACTGCGCCCCCGCGCCAGCCGTCGCTGTAAAAGGGGGAGGTTGAGATCGCGTACGTGACAATGGCCGCAGGGCTGCGGGTCCATGTTACGCGGCCGCGTCCTGCTTCCTCTGCCGCCAGGCTCGCCGGCTCCCACGGCGTCGTCGTGCCGCTGGTGCTGCGCACGCCGGAGCGCCTGCCGCCGCCGGAACTGGAAGGCGACGAGCCGACGCCGCTGGAGCCGGAGGCAAGGCGGCCACCGATCATCATCGACCCGATGCCGCCCGCATCACAGTTTCGTGTGATGTGGAGTTTCATGAAACTCCTCCGCTACCTCGGCACC
>JARLIJ010000278.1 GCA_031291795.1 Acetobacteraceae bacterium
CAGACAAAGAATGCGAGCACGTTCCGGCTGACTGGAAACCTGCCATTGTCAGAGATCGTCATGGCCGGGCTTGTCCCGGCCATCTGTACCAGCACCGTGCCGCGATTGATGGCCGGGACAAGCCCGGCCATGACGGCATGGGTTTTCCAGTCATTGTGAAACCGCTCCAGGGCTGCGCGCGCGACCGCGGGACCTCCGTTCAGGGCAGCGGGAACCGCGTTCTGATGATGAAGCTCGATCTGACCTCGCAATTTTCCTGCTGTGCGTGGGTCAGAGAATGGCGGCCATGCGGCCTATGCCGGCAGCGCGACGCCTGACAACTTGCGGCAGGCTTCAAGGATCTGGTTCTGGAGATCGACGTCATGGACGCTGGGGTTCGGCGTCCGAGGGCGCATATGATAGAAATACGCGCCCGTGACACGTGCACCTGGATCGTCGCTGACCGCCAGCCACGCTTGGGTGCAATGGGCCTGGTCCATATCGTCCGGCGCGTCGGGACCGCCCATGCGGGTCGGCACCCAGCCGGGCTCCAATGCGTTCGAGAGCACGCCGGGCCAAAGGCGGGCGACGGCGAAAGCCAGCAGAACGTCGTGCAATTTGCTCTCCGCATAGGCTTCGGCCCCTTGCCAGCGGCGCTTCTTCCAGATCAGGTCGTCGATGTTCGCCGTGGTACCGTGGTGCATGCCGGAACTGAGATAGACCAGCCGCCCTGGCCTGCCGATGAGCGCGGTCAGGATAAACGGCGCCAACGTGTTGATGGCGAAGACATGCGGAAGACCGTCTTCTGTCGCGATGCGCCGCGGCTCGCGATAGCCGACACCCGCGTTGTGGATCACGGCATCGAAACGGCCAAGCTTATTGACTTGCTCAGCGACATCGCGGGTCTGGGCGATGCTGGAAAGATCGCCGAAGACCACCGCCTCAGCGTCAGGCAGCGCCCGGCGGGCCGCTTCCGCGCGGAACTGATCGCGACCATGCAGCACCACCCGATGGCCTTGCTCGACGAGAAGCCGGGCGGCCATCAAGCCGAGACCGGTTGACGATCCGGAAATGAATACGCGTGACATGTTTTGTCTTCCAGGCTGTGCCGTGACGGAGGCGACGCGCCAGCCAACCCATGCGTGCATGCCTGGCAGGAGCCTCTTCCGGAAGGCATTCTTGCGCGGAACGGCCCTTACCAGAAATGCGGTTTGGTAACTTCATTCGTGACATGAATTCTGCAATGGCGACACGCGAGCGCTCCTGCAACGCACCGCAATCCGCAATGCCTGAGAAACACCCTGGACGGACTCTCAGCATCCAGCCAAGGCCGCGCCCTACCGAATCGTCTCGATACAGAAATCGATAAACGCGCGAACCTTCGCCGGCGGATGACGTCGCGACGGATAGACCGCGTAGAGCGGGAAGGTTTCGTCGGGCCAGTCGGGAAACAGGTCGATCAACTGCCCCCGATCCAGAAAATCCTGAACACCCAGCGCCATGACCTGGGCGATCCCAGCGCCGGCCAGACAGGCACCGAGCATGGTGCCGACGTCGCTCAGAGTCAGGTTCCCTTTGGTTGCGACCGGAACGACCTTGCGCCTGGTATGGAACTCCCACTCGAACGGCCGGCCCGTTCGCGGGTCGCGGAACTGGATGCAGGCGTGCTGGACGAGATCTTCGGGGGTCTTCGGCCTGCCGTGTCGCGCAATGTATAAAGGGGTGGCCACGGTGAGAATGCGGGTTTCCAGCAGGCGCCGAGCAATCAGCGAGGATGCGGGCTGCGGGCCGAAGCGGACGGCGATGTCGATGCCGTCAGCCACAAGGTCGCCCATCTCGTCGCGGGTGATCAGCTCGATCTCCAGGTCGGGGTAGCGGGCGAGGAAATCGGCGAGGTGCGGCGCCAGGACCAGCCGCGAGAAAAACGGATCGACATTCACCCTCAGGCGCCCCCGCACGGCGGTGGCGGAGCCGGAGGCTTGCATTGCCGCCTCCTCGATCCCTTCCAGCAGTGGCGCCACCTGCTGATAGAAGCGCCGGCCTTCGTCGGTCAGATGCAACGACCGGGTGGTCCGGTCGAGCAGCCGGATACCGACGCGCGTCTCCAGCCGCCCGATGGCGCGGCTGACACCAGAGGCAGAAAGACCCAGCGCTTCGGCGGCGGCCACGAAGCTGCCCGCCTCGACGACGGCGGCGAGGACACTCACGCCAGAGAGCAGCCGACCATCGAACGTCATGGCGTTTCCCGACTTTTAGTCACGAATAATGTGACACAAGCGCAGTTCAAGTCAAAGCTGCGGAGAGTGCATCTTCGTTCCATCGACCTGTCGGCGCGCTGCCGCAGGCTGCACGTCAAGGGAGACCGAACATGTATGCTGTCACTGGAATTACCGGGAAGGTCGGCGGCGTTGTCGCGAACGCCCTGCTCGATGCCGGCTTGCCCGTTCGCGCCGTCGTGCGCGACGCCGCCAAGGGCGCCGCCTGGATGCAGCGTGGCTGCGAGGTCGCCCTGGCCGACATCAATGACGCCGAAGCGCTGACGGCCGCCTTCAGCAAAGTGGACGGCGTGTTCTTGCTGATCCCACCGAACTTCGACCCGCTTCCGGGCTTCCCCGAGATCAAGGCGATCAACACCGCCCTGACCACGGCGATCCAGGCCGCGCAACCGCCGAAAATCGTCTGCCTGTCGACCATCGGCGCGCAGGCGACGCAGCCGAACCTGCTCGGCCAGCTTCGTCAGATGGAACAGGCGCTGGGTGCCCTGCCGGTGCCGGTCTGCTTCCTGCGGGCGGCCTGGTTCATGGAAAACGCAGCGTGGGACGTGGCCCCCGCCCGCGACGGCGTGGTGCCCAGCTTCCTGCAGCCGCTCGACAAGCCGGTCCCGATGGTGGCGACGGCCGACATCGGTCGCCTCGCCGCCAGGCTGCTGCAAGAGAGCTGGACCGGCCGGCGCATCGTCGAGCTTGAGGGACCGCAACGCGTCACCCCGAACGACATCGCCACGGCGTTTGCCAAAATCCTCGACCGGCCGGTGCGCATGCAGGAAGTTGCACGCGAGACCTGGGAGGAACTGTTCGCCGCGCAGGGCATGAAGAACCCGACGCCCCGCGCGCAGATGCTCGACGGCTTCAACCAGGGCTGGATCGAGTTCGAAAGTGGCGAGCAGGGCTCGCTCAAGGGCCAGACCGGGATCGAGACCGTGCTGCGCCAACTCGTGGCACACGGATGACCATCGGCTTGGGCCGGGCTGCCCAATTTCCCAGAATCAATAAAGGGCGACGCCATGCCGCATGGTGACATTTCCATCCCGGGGCGCGCGATCGCCCCGGGAATTTCGCTGGCAATGATGGCTGTTCTGGCTTCCGGTTGCGGTCTGATCGCCGCCGGAAGCTATTTCGCCCAGCCCCTGACGGCGGTGATCGGGCGGGACGTGGGATTGCCTCCCACGATTGCCGGGCTGATCGTTACCGTGGGCCAACTCGGTTACGTTCTCGGCCTGCTTCTCGTGGCACCGCTGGGGGATCTCGTCGAGAACCGCCGGCTTCTGCTTGGCACGCTGGCCGCCTCGGCGCTGTCATTGACCTTGGCGGCCCTGGCGCCAGACGGCGTTTTGTTTCTCATCGCCTGTTTCTGCATCGGCATTTCCTCGATCGCCGTGCAGATGCTCGTCACGCTGGGCGCCGTCATGAGCGCCCCTGCGCGGCGCGGATTGGTCATCGGCAGCCTCACCGGTGGCCTGCTGGTCGGCATTCTGCTGGCCTGGCCGGTGGCGAGCTTTACAGCCGGCCATTGGGGATGGCGTGTGCCGTTCGGTGGCGCTGCCGCTGCCA
This sequence comes from Acetobacteraceae bacterium, assembly GCA_031291795.1. Lineage (GTDB taxonomy): Bacteria > Pseudomonadota > Alphaproteobacteria > Acetobacterales > Acetobacteraceae > Rhodopila. The sequence continues at coordinate 3,810 of JARLIJ010000278.1, forward strand.
TGGTCACGCTTGCGGCGGTATTGTCCCGGGCGACCCCGCGCCGCTGGCCGGCCAGTGGACCAAAATACGGCGCGCTCGTGCTTTCCCTGGGGGCACTCCTGCGAACGACGCCGGAACTTCGCGGCCGGGCGGCCATGCAGGCGTTCCTGTTCGGTGGCTTCAGCCTGTTCTGGACCGCAGCGCCGATCGAACTGGTCCGGCACTATGCCCTGGGCGCCAACACTATCGCGCTATTCGGCCTGATCGGCGGGACTGGGGCGCTCATCGCACCGCTGGCCGGACGTCTCGCCGACGCTGGGCGGGGCCGTATCGTCAGCCTGGTGGGGGTGATTGCCGTCATCACGGCCTTTGTGGTGGCTGCTTTTGCCAGCCGAGTCTGGATGCTCGCCGGGGCAGCCTTCCTTCTGAATGCCGGTGTGCAGGCCAACCACGTCATTTCCCAGCGCGCGGTGCTGTCGATGCGGCCGGAAGCCGGCAGCCGGCTGAACAGTCTTTACATCGCCATCTTTTTCCTCGGTGGTGCCGCGGGCTCCGCGATCGCAGCGCCGCTCGCCTTGACCGGCTGGAGCCACCTCGGCCTGGTCGGCGCTGTCTTGGGGCTTATGGCGCTTCTGCTATGGACGGAAGCTGGTTCCTCCGCATCCTTGCCGCCAAACGCATGATTGAAACTGCCCCCATTCGGTGGGCAGAGGGGCGGAATGCGGGGATCGAATATGCCGATTTGCGTGCGTTCGCGAAGTTCGTGCAACCCGGAACGCCCGAGTTGATGCCCGATTTCCACTGGTACCAGCCGCCGCTGAGAATGACACTTCTCCCTCTCCCCTTGAGGGAGAGGGCTGGGGTGAGGGGTCGTACCACCACCGGCGGTGCGGCTCGCCCCCTCACCCCGCCCCTCTCCCTCAAGGGGAGAGGGAGAAGTGTCGTTCTCTACGGCCGTTGGCATGACATGTCCGGCCAGATGGGACGCGCGACGCTGGAACGGAGCCGGCGCAATACTTCCGCATGATTTGCCGAACCTCGTCCGCGGTCCCGCAGCTTAAGGATCAGGACGCGCTTACCGGGGTAGTGCGCTACCGCCGCCGCCGGGCCGCTGCGGCGGGGAGAGCGCGAGCATCGCCGTGACCTCCGGGGGCGCCGCACCGGCCGGTCCGTCGCGCCGCGGCATGCCCTTCACGAAAGGCACTGCCTGCAGGCGCACGATCTCCAGCACACGCCGCAGTTCGGTCACCGGTTGCGCGTGCTCGTCCACCCGCGCGTCGATCAGCGCATAGGCCTCCTCGCCATGCACCCGGATTGCGGCCGACTGCTTGCCGCGTTTGTCCCCACCGGCCGCGTCGGCCGCCTCCAGCGCCCGCATCAAGCGCTCGTCGAGGTCTGCCGTCTCGCCTTCGGTGAAGGCACGCACCATCGCATCGATGGTCTCCGCGCCGGTCAGCATGTTCCCCTGTGCGGTAAAGCCATCGCCGACGACCTGCCCGAACCAGGACGTGCAATCCGCACCGGACCACGCGGCGGCCCGCCCTGCCGCGTCCACCACGCCGATCTGCCGCAATGCCCGCCCGTCATCGGCCGCGATGGCCTGGTCCAGCGCCGCCTGCGCCGTCGCGCCACCGGCGATGGCATCCAACACGTCGATGGCGAGATAGGGGTTCACCCAGGATTGCGTGGAAACGGCGCCGATCCCGCTGCGGATATACGGGCACACCGCCCCGACGGCGGGCACCGCGGTGGCCACCGCGACACCCAGATGTCCGGTCCGCTTGCAGCGGGCGACGATCGAGAAGGTGTTGAACTCGCGCATCGCCCTGCCCTCCATCAGACGCTGAGATAACCCGCCACCCGCGCCGTTGCGCCCGCGGTCGGCCCGCCATCGACGATCTCGCCGCGATCGAGCACCGCGTACCGGTCGGCGACCTCCAATGCGAAGCCGATATTCTGCTCGATCAGCAGGATCGTGGTGCCGAACCGCGCCCGCTCGTCGCGGATCACCTGCGCCAGCGTGGTCACCACGGACGGCTGCAGCCCCTCGGTGATTTCGTCGATCAGCAATAGCCGTGCCCGTACTGCGAGGGCGCGTGCCACCAGCAGCATCTTCTGCTCCCCGCCGCTGAGCGTACCGGCCTGCTGACGCAGCCGCTTGAGCAGAAACGGAAAGCAACGCTCGACCGTCGCCATGGCCGCGGCCCGATCGGAGCCGCGGGCCAATGCGAGGCGAATGTTCTCCTCGACCGTCAGGTCCTGGAACAGCGCCTTTTCCTGCGCGATGTAGCTGACGCCGCGACGCGCCATGCGATGCGGCGGAACCTGCGTGACGTCATGGCCATCCAGCGCGATCGCGCCGGTGGCTTTCGGCAGGTATCCCATGATGGATTTCAGCAGCGTGCTCTTGCCCATACCGTTCTTGCCGAGGACCGCGACGATGTCCGTCCGAGGCACGCGCAGCGAAAGGTTGCGCAGCACGATCGCCTCGCCGTAGCCGGCGCTCATGTCGCGTATCGCCAAGGCGTCCACCATCGGGGCATCCACCATCGGGGCGTCGGTCATGCGGCCGCCCCCACGCCATGGCCGCCGCCGGCATAGACCTGCTTCACCAGATCGGAGTTGACCACGTCATCCACCGAACCATCGAGCACGATGCGTCCCTGATGCAGGACGATCACGCGTGAGCTGATCTCGCGCACGAAATCCAGGTCGTGCTCCACCAGTACGATGCACAGGCGTTCGGTTGCCGCGAGGTCCACCAGGATGCCGCCGATCAGAGTTCGTTCCGCCTTGGTCAGCCCCGCGGTCGGCTCGTCGAGCAGCAGCACGCTGGGTTCCAGCGCCAGCACCATGGCCAGTTCGAGGGCCTGCTTCATGCCGTGCGACAGCAGGCGTGCCGGCGTCATCAGCGCATGGTCGAGGCCGGTGGTGCGGATCACGTGCAGCGCCGGCCGCGGCAGGCCGATCCGGCTGGCGCGCCGCAGCACCGACGGGAAGCCATGGCGGATGCGCGCCATCTGCAGGCACTCGGCGACGGTGAGCGTATCGAACACGTTCGCCATCTGGAACTTTCGACCGACGCCCAGGCGCACGCAGCGGTCCGGCGACATCCCCCCGATCTCATGGCCGTTGATCGCCACCCGGCCAGCCGATCGCTCGGAGCCATCGGCGATGCAGCGGATCAGCGTCGTCTTGCCGGCGCCGTTCGGGCCGACCAGGCTGACCAGTTCGCCCGCGGCGGCGGAGACATCGATGCCGTCGAGGACTTTCAGACTGCCGAAGTGCTTTGCCACGCCGTGGATCGCCAACGCCGGCCCGGTGGTGCCGGCAACGACGTGCATGGGCAGCTCCACCAGCTCCGGCGGGACAGCGGGCCGGACTTTGGGCCCGATATAGCGCAGCGCATCGCCGATCAACGGCAGCAAGCCACGTGGAAACAGCACGATCACGGCGACGAAGACGCTGCCGATGATCAGTTGCCACACGAACGGGTAATCGCCGCTGAGCTGGGCGGATTCGTAGTCGATCAGGACCGCGCCGAGCACCGGTCCGAGGATGGTGCCGCGGCCGCCCAGCGCCACCCAGATCACCAACTCGGTGCCGAACACGAAGCCCGCCTGTTCGGGGGAAACGACGGTCGTGTAACAGGCGAAACCATAGCCCGCGGCAGCGCAGATCGCGGCGGTCGCGACAAAGGCGATGATCTTCAGGCGCGGTGTGTCCAGGCCGAGGTACTGGCAGCGCTGTTCGTTCTCCCGCACCGCAATCAGGACGCGGCCGGCATCGCTGGCGACGAAACGCCAGGCACAGCCGGCGACGACGATGAGAAAGGCGCCGGCGATCCAGAACCAGGTCTCGACCGACACGTCGTCGAATGAGTCGAATCCGGACAGACCGCTGGATGAGCCGGTGAAATTGCCGCCCGCAAACAGCAGTTGCACCACGACGATCGGCAGCACGAGGCTGATGACCGAGGCGTAGAGCGCCGATGCGCCGTAGAAGAACGCCAGCCACCCGACGATGCCTGCGACAAGCATGGACGCGGCGATGCCCGCGAGCAGTGACAGCGCCGCGAGGCCGGGCGTGAAGCCGACATGCGTCGAGATCAGGCCGACCGCGTATGCGCCGATCCCGAAGAAGGCCGACTGGCCGAAGGTGAGGATGCCCAGGTAGCCCCAGAGCAGATCGACGGTGAGCGCCACTGCCGCGTAGAACAGCGAGCGCACGAGTACATTCACCGAGTAGGTATCGAGCACGTACGGGCCGGCCGCGACCGCAATGATGGCGGCGAGGAGGACCAGCAGGGGGATCGGGACGCCGCGGCGGGTGATCGCCGCGCCCTGCGCGCCGGCCGCCTCAGCCACGGGCGAACCCGGCCGGGCGGACCCGCAGAATGATGGCCGCCAGCACCGCGATGGTGATGCCGCCGAGCACCGGGCTGACCAGCGAGCTGATCAGCACCTGCGCGCCGCCCAGCACGAGGCAGGCAACGAGCAGGCTGACGAGCGAGGCCCCCGACACCAGGACGAGCATGAAGGCGTTGACCAGCCACGGCACGCCCATGTTGGGATCCACACTCGACAAAGGCGTGATCAGCGCCCCTGCCACGGCGGCAAGGCCCGATCCGATCGCGAACGTGATGAAGCGGACCAGGGTGCTGTTGATGCCGAGGCCGCGCGCGAGATCCTCATTCATGATCACGGCGCGTGTGTCGAGGCCCAGCCGCGTGCCGTGCAGCAGCAGGCTAAGCGCCAGGCCGAGCGCCGCAGCGATCAACACCAGCACGAGGCGGTATTGCGAATATCCCTCGCCAAGGATTTCGAGCGTGCCGGACAGCGGGGATTGCACGAATTGCACTCCTCGCCCGAACCCGATCGTGATGAGCTGACCGATGATGATTCCAAGCCCCCAGGTTGCGAGGATGGCGTCGAGCGGCCGGACATAGAGCGGGCGGACGACCACGCGCTCGATGACCATGCCGACCACGGCACCGACCAGGGCTGCCGCCGGAATGGCGAGCCATGGGTTGAGGCCGAATTGGGTTGTGACCAGGGCGGCGTAGCCCCCGAGCGTCATCAATCCGCCATGGGCGAAATTGATGATCTTCAGGACGCCGAACACCAGCAGCAGGCCGACGGCGATCGCGTACAGGATCGCCGCCGACGTAACGATATCGAGAAGCTGCGAGATCATCGCTTCAGAGAGATCCCCTTTGGGCTACTTCAGGGCCGGGCATTGCGCGCCGGGATCGACGTCCTTGAAGCTCGACATCAGCGTGACGCTGCCGTCGGCCGTGACCTGGCCGAGATACATCGTGAGCGGCGCATGACGCTGCTTGTCCATCCTGATCGTGCCGCGCGGCCCATCGAAGCTGACGGTCGCGAGCGCCGGGATCACCTTGTCGGAGTCGACCGAACCGGCCTTCTTCACCGCGGCCGCGTAGAGGTAGACCGCCTCATATTCGGGGACCGACAGATCGTTCGGCGTCTTCAGGTCGGCGCCGAATTTCTGCTGCATGGCGGCGAGGAATTTCTTGTTCGCGGGAGAGTCGATGCTGGTGTAGTACGAACCCGACAGGTAGGTGCCTTCCGCGTCCGCCCCCATGCTCTTCGCAGTTCCCTCATCAAGACCGAGATTGCCGTAGAGGGCCTTGATGCCGGCGGCACGCAGCTGCTTGGTCAGTGTCACGTTCGGCACGCCGCCGGCCGTGGACATCATCAGCGCATCGGGATTGCTGCTGCGAATCTTGCTGATGATGGCGGTCCAGTCGGTGGCGTCCATCGGCGCGTATTCCTCGCCGACCACCTTGCCGCCATGCTTCTCGATATAGGCGCGGGTGAATTCCAGCATGCCGCGGCCGAACGCGTAGTCGCTGCCGACCAGGAAGAAGGTCTTCGAGCCCTTCGACTTCATGAAGAAGTCGACCATCGGGCCGACCTGCTGATCGGGCACCCAGGCATCGACGTACATATAGCGGTTGCAGGAACGGCCTTCGTAGTACGAGGTGTAGATGAACGGCGTCTTGCCGCGCGTGACGATCGGCAGGCCGGCGTTGCGGGCGGCGCTGGTTTCCATCGAAATCAGGCTGTTGACCTTCTTCTGGAAGATCAGCGAGTCGAAGGCGCGTTGCGCACCGGCGGCACCGCTCGCGTCGTCGGACACTTCCAGTGCCAGCTTCCTGCCGAGCACGCCGCCTGCGGCGTTGATCTCGTCGACTGCCAGTTGGGCCGCCTGGACGACGGACGGTGCGACCACGCTGTTCGCGCCGCTCAGGCCGACCGGAATGCCGATCGTGATGGCATCCGCCGCCTGGCTGGCGGTGGGCAGCAGGCCGGCCCCCATGAGGCAGGCACCGAGCAGTAGTTTGCGGATCGACATGCGTTACGCTCCTGTTGGCGTGAAGTGGATCGTCAGTACCAGCCGCGCGGGAGGCCCGAACCGAGCATCTCCCCATAGACATCCGTTCGGCGATCTCGCAGGACCTGATTGAAGGCGTTCCAGTTCCGCTGGCGCCGTGCCGCGCCGAGATCGACATCGGCCATCACGATTTCCTCGCCGTCGCGGCTTGCGGGGCCGGCGACCGGCCAGCCGGTGTGGGCGACAATCAGGCTGCGGCCTTCGAAGGGCTGGCCGCGTTCGATTCCGACCCGGTCCGCCGCGGCGATGTAGAGCGAGTTCGAATGGGCAGCTGCCATGAGCAGAACGTTCGCCATGGCCGGCTGTCCCTCGGCCTGGCCGGGGATCGGCACCCAGTTGGTCGGCACGCAGACGAGGTCGGCCCCTTGCAGCGCCTGCAGGCGGAAGGTCTCGGGGAACCAGCCATCGTAGCAGATGGCGACGCCGATCCGGCCGATCGGTGTGTGGAACACGGGAAATCCGAGATTACCGGGTTCGAAGAACAGGTTCTCGGCGTTCCAGAGATGCATCTTGCGAAACGTGCCGATATAGCCGTCCGGGCCCAGCACGACCGCCGAATTATACAGCGAATCGCCGTCACGTTCGGTGATGCCGGCAACGATGTACACCTGGCGCGCCTGGGCGAGCGCCATCCACCGCGCGGTTGTCGGGCCGCTCGGGATGGCTTCGGCGAGTGCAAAGGCCTCGGCACGCGTCTCGAACACATAGCCGGTATTGGCGAGTTCAGGCAGCACAACGACATTCGCCCCCGCGTCGGCCGCGCGGGTGATGAAGTCGACGCTCCGGTCCACATTGGCCGTCACGTCGCCGATCGATGGCCGCATCTGCACACAGGCGATACGAGTCAGGCGAGCGTCAGGCATTCGATCTCCGGTCAAAACGCAAAAAGCCCCCGCTTGCGTCCGCAGACGCATGTTCGGGGGCTACACAGCCTTATGTTCGCGGCAGCGCTGCCGCGCGTGCTCATCGAGCACGGTGGGAAGTTTGGCCCACTGCTCAGGAATTTGTCAACGTCCCTGCGGGTTGATTTTCCATCGGCCTGCGTCAGCCTATAAATTGGGCTTATCGCCTATTTCCTGGATGGGGCCGCCTCACCCGCGAGCACTCCTGGATCCAGCAGATCGCTCGCATGGATGACGGACGTGGCGATCGTCCCGATCGAGACGCGTTTGGCCGTGGCCTGACGGCGGAGGAACTGGTACGCGTCGGGCTCGCTGATCTTGCGCAGCGACATCAGGATCCGCGTTGCCTTCTCGATATCGCGGCGCGTGCGCAGAGTTTCTTCCAGCTTCGCAACTTTTCCGAGCAGGCGCTTTTCGTAACCACGCAGGGAAAGTGCGAGTACCAGACTGGAAAGTACGCCGACGGCCCGGATCGGCCGGAGCAGCACGCCTTGTGCCGTGGTATCCAGAAGCGCCTTCAGGTTGGTCGGATTCTCATAGTCCATGATCGCGATGAGTGCCGGCAACGGATCGCCGCCGCGCAGCGGCAAAGGCGCGTTGGTGTCCTCGATCAGGAAGAACACCGCGTCGAGCGGCTGCGGCAGTTGTGCGGGGGCCGGCCAGGCCCACTGAACCTGACAGCCGATCCGCTTGAGCTGGCGGATCAGATCGTCGCCCTCGCGGTCGCGCGGATGCAGGACGAGCACCCGTGCGTCGCGCAGCGTCAGAAGGATCTGAGCGGTGGTCACGCGCCGCTTCCATGCAGGAACGGGTGGATGAGGTAGGGATCGGGCTTGATCGCCGCGTCCGCCTCCCACGCGATATCGAAGTGCCCGTCCTGGTTCACGACGCCGATCCGTGGCCGGACCCAGGCGTGGTTGTTGTCGGCGTCGATGACAAGCGGGCCACGCGGCGCGGCGATCTCCGTCTGACCGGCGCAGACGCTGAGCAGTTCGGCATCGATCTGGCCGGCTTGCTCCAACGCGGCGGCGAACAGGAACACCTGGCTGTAGGCCCCTTCGGAGTAGACGCTGGCACGCATTTCCCCCCCGAAGCGGGCGGCGAACGCATCGACGAAGCGTCGGCTGGCCGGCGTGTCGACACTGGGAAAATAGGCCGCGGAGGAGAAGTGGCCGACACAGCGGGACGGCCCGATCATGGCGAGTTCGGTCTCCGCGAGCGAGAGGCTGCCGATCGGAATACCACGCAGCCCGCCGTCCTCGCTGCAGGCACGATAGAATTCCCGCACGCCACGCCCGATGATGGTGCAGACGATCACCTCCGGGCGGACGCTGCGGATCTGTCCGATGGCGCGTTGCAGGTCCGCCGCGCCAGGTGCGATCGGCACATAGGTTTCGGCCACGATGTCGCCGCCTTCCTGCTCGACCAGATCGCGGATGATTCGATTGGTTTCACGGGGAAACACGTAGTCGGAGCCAACCAGCGCGATCCGATTGCCGCGTTCGCGCAGGATGTAGCTGGCGAGTTGCAACGTGGACTGGTTCGGTGCAGCGCCGGTGTAGATGATATTCGGCGAGTATTCGAACCCCTCGTAATTGGCTGCGTACCACAGCAGCCCGTTGCGGCGCTCGAGCGAGGGCAGTAGCGCCTTGCGGCACGCCGAGGTAAGGCACCCGAAGATCGTGCCGACACCGGCCTCGATCATCAACCGGTCGGCGAGCGTGCGGTACGCGGCGGGGTCCGAACCGGGATCATGGCACACCGGCTCGATCTCGCGCCCCAGTACGCCACCGGAACGGTTGATTTCCTCCACGGCGAGTGCCGTGCCGCGGAACAGTTCCGACTCCACGACCTCCATCACGCCGGAGCGAGAAAACAGCACGCCGACCCGCCAAGGCTCCCGTGTCACGCTGTGGCCCTGCGACCGCCGTTGTCAGAGATGCGCATCTGGTTGCCGCATCCTGCCGTCAGGCAGCCTGCAGGCCGGACGCGAGGTCGGCCAGGAGATCCGCCTCGGCCTCCAGACCGATCGACAGCCGCAGCAGGCTGTCCTTGATGCCGGCCGCAAACCTGGCCTCGGGGCTCATGCTCGCGTGGGTCATCGTGGCGGGATGCGCGACCAGGCTCTCGATTCCCCCCAGCGACTCGGCCAGGGTAAACAGCCCGACCGTCTCGACGAATCGGCGCACGCCTTCGACGCCGCTGGCAATCTCGAAGCTCAGCATGGCCCCGAAGCCAGCCTGCTGCGCCTTGGCAATCGCGTGCCCGGGATGCGTGGGCAAGCCGGGGTAATGCACCGCCGACACGGCCGGATGCCGGACCAGGAACGCGGCGATCGCGGCCGCCGTCTGCTGTTGGCGTTCGACGCGCGCGAACAGCGTGCGCACGCCGCGCAACGTGAGATACGCATCGAACGGCGAGCCGGTCACGCCGGTGACATTCGCCCAGGATATCAGTTCGTCCGCATCCGTCCGGGTTGCCGCCACCACCACGCCGCCGACCACGTCCGAATGGCCATTGAGGAACTTGGTGGTGGAATGGACGACCAGGTCCGCCCCGAGCTTGATCGGCTGCTGCAGTGCCGGCGAGAGGAAGGTGTTGTCCACGATGACTTTGGCGCCGACGGCCTTTGCCTCCTCGGCGACCCGGCGGATGTCGATGACGCGCATCAGCGGATTGCTGGGACTCTCGACCAGGACGAGTTTCGGGGCACGTGCCAGCGCGGCGGCGCGTGCGTTCGCATCGGTGAAGTCGATGAATGCGACGTCGAACTGCCGCTTGGCCTGCCGCGCGCTCAGCAGGCGCCAGGTGCCCGCGTAGCAGTCGTGCGGGGCGACGATAAGATCGCCCGGTACCAGGCTGGCGAGCGTGAGGTCGATGGCAGCCGTGCCGGTTGCGACGACGACCGCTCCGGCCCCGGCCTCCAACTGGGCAATGGTGTCGGCGAGCAGGTCGCGCGTCGGATTGGCGGAACGCGTATAGTCATAGGCCCGTGCACGGCCAAAGCCTTCGAAGGTGAAGGTGCTCGACAGGTGGATTGGCGGCGCCACCGCCCCGAAGGCGCTGTCCCGGCCAATCCCGTTCCCGGCAGCGATGGTCTGCGGCGCCGTGTTCCTCGACATCAACCTGTCCTCCTGCCGCGGGGGGCCGCGTCGCTGTGGTTATGTCCCAACGCGCGCATCCGGCAAAGAACGGTTTGCCGGCCGTTGCGTGGTCCGGAGATGCAGCCGGCTGGGCCGCTGGCATCGATGCCGATGGTGCAACGGTGCATTGTCGCCGGGCTCTGCGTCGGCGAGCGTGCGCACGAAGTCGATCAGGTCCCGGCGCTCGCCCTCGCTCAAGCGGTCGCCAAAGCCGGGCATCAGGGGCCTGCCAGTTCCATCATGGACTCCGTTGGACAGGAACCAGAACATTTCCCCGTCGCTGCGCG
>JARLIJ010000279.1 GCA_031291795.1 Acetobacteraceae bacterium
GCCTCGGCCATCGGCGGCAGGATCGGGGTGTAGACGAAGCGGCCGATCCCCATGGCGGAGGCGAGTGCCAGCATGCCGCCCAGGGCGACGCCCCAGCCGCGCGGCACGGACGCTATCCGGCACGTCAGATCGGAAGGCTGCGCGACACGACCGCCGATGACCATGGACCTGTCCTTCCCGCGTGCCGGCTGGCGGCGTTGCGAGATGAAACTGGCCGCGCGTCCGGGTCTGGAAAAGCGATTCCTTCAGATGCCTATCATCATTGAAAGCGATGCCCCTGGAGAAATGCACCCAGGCCATCCTCCATGCGATCGTGCTTAAATCGGGCCGCAGCCCTCACCCCGCGCCCAAGAGCCGCCGCGCGATCACCGCCATGGCCGGCACGTCCTGGGCGACCGCGGTCGCGCCCTCGGCCATCGCCGGGGTGCCGTAGCCCCAGCCGGCGAAGATGCATGGCAGCCCGGCGCCGCGGGCGGCAGCCACATCGTTGGCGTGGTCGCCGCACATCACCGCCCGCCCAACGACTCCGCCCGCCTGCTCCAGCGTGGCCAGCAGGTGCTTCGGATCCGGCTTGCGCACCGGGAAACTGTCGCCGCCCCCCACGGCGGCGATCAGGGGCGCAATCCCCATCGCCGCCAGCACGTCGTGCGACGCGGCCTCGGGCTTGTTGGTGCAGACCCCCAGCCGCCACCCGTCCCGCGCCAGCACGGTCAGCGTCTCCTTCACGCCGGGAAACAGCCGGGTGGCGACCGCCGCATGGGCACCATAGTCCGCCGAGAACTCCGCCACTGCCCCCGAATCCGGAACAAGTCCGCGTGCGGCGAATGCACGCTCCACTAACTTTGCCACACCGTCACCGACCAGGCGGGTGGTCTCGGCGGCGGCGAACGGCGCCAGCGAACGGCGCGCCATCAGCCGGTTCAACGCCGAAGTCAGGTCCGGCACGCTGTCCACCAGTGTGCCATCAAGGTCGAGCAGCAGCGTGGGGCCCACTATGTTGCACTCCGAAACGTGAATTGAACCAACATCATAACGGTGACCTTTGACACGCGTCGGCGTCCGCCGCTACGCCCGGGAGCACAGCGAAGCAGGGGAACAGATGCAAGCAACCGCCGTCATCCTTGCCGCGGGATTGGGCACGCGGATGAAGTCCGCGCTGCCGAAGACACTGCACAGGATCGCGGGCCGGACGATGCTGCGCCATCTCCTGGCGAGTTGCGAGCCCCTGTTCGACCGCATCGTCGTCGTCCTCGGCCCCGGCATGGACGACGTGGCACGCGAAGCCGCCCCGCACGAATGCGTCGTGCAGCAGGAACGCCTGGGCACAGCCCATGCCGCCTTGCAGGCCGTCGACCGGTTCGGCGACGGCGAGGTCGCGGTGCTGTATGCCGACAACCCGCTGATCCGCGCCGCCACGCTGAAGCGCCTGCTGGACCGTCGGCGCACCGGCGACGCCGGCGTGGCCTTGCTGGCCTTCCGCCCGGCCGATCCCGCCCATTACGGCCGTGTGCTGGCGCAGCAAGGTTTGGTCGAGCGCATCGTCGAATGGGCCGACGCCAGCGAGGAAATCCGTTCCATCAACCTGTGCAACGCCGGCGTGCTGTGCGCCGCCGCCGCCGACATGCGGCGCTGGCTGCAGGACGTGCGGCCGGACAACGCCAAGGGCGAGTTCTACCTGACCGACGTGGTCGCCCTCGCCCGCGCCCATGACGTGCAGGTCGCCGCGGTGGAAGCCCCTGCCGAGGAACTCGCCGGCGTGAATTCCCGCAGCGAGCTGGCCGCGGCCGAGGCCGTGGTGCAAGGCTGGCTGCGCACCGCGGCGATGGATGCCGGCGTGACGCTGGTCGACCCGGCCTCGGTGTTCCTCTCGGCCGACACGGCGTTCGAACCGGACGTGACGGTCGAGCCGAACGTCATTTTCGGCCCCGGCGTGCGGGTCGCGGGCGGCGTGCAGATCCGCGGCTTCAGCCACCTGGAAGGCTGCAGCATCGGCCCCGGCTGCATCATCGGCCCGTTCGCGCGCCTGCGCCCCGGCGCAATGCTGGAGCGCGGCGTGCATATCGGCAACTTCGTGGAGCTGAAGGCCACCACGATGGGCGCGGGCGCCAAGGCCAATCACCTGACATATTTGGGCGATACATCGGTCGGCGCGGCAACCAATATCGGAGCAGGAACGATCACCTGCAATTACGACGGCTATGCCAAGCACCGCACCACGATCGGCGCGAACGTCTTCGTCGGGTCGGATGTCGCGTTGGTGGCGCCGGTGTCGGTGGGCGACGGCGCGATCATTGCCGCCGGCAGCGTGATCACCGAGGACGTCGAAGCGGACGCGCTGGCCCTGGCCCGCGGCCGCCAGGTGCAGAAGCCGGGGCGCGCGGCCGAGATGCGTGCGGCGAGAAAGGGCAAGTAGCATGTGCGGCATCGTTGGTGTGATCGGGTCCCGCGAGGCAGCGCCGGTGCTGCTGGAAGCGCTGCGCCGGCTGGAATACCGCGGCTACGACAGCGCCGGTATCGCCACGCTGGTGAACGGCCACATCGA
>JARLIJ010000049.1 GCA_031291795.1 Acetobacteraceae bacterium
AGGTGGCGGAATTGGTAGACGCGCAGGTTTCAGGTACCTGTGGCCGCAAGGTCGTGGAAGTTCGAGTCTTCTCCTGGGCACCAACAGAATGAGCACCACACAGTTCATGCCGAACGGGACCATCCACCTGCATCGGCACGACCTGCCTGAGGGTCTGTCCCTCGGACCAGTGGTGGCGGTCGACACCGAGACCATGGGCCTCAACCCGCATCGCGACCGGCTTTGCCTGGTGCAGCTTTCGGCCGGCGACGGGCACGCGCATCTGGTCCAGCTCGTGCCGCCGCACCTGGGCGGGCGTGGCTTCGACTGTCCCAACCTCGCCCGCATGATGGCCGACCCCGGGGTGGTCAAGCTGATGCACTTCGCGCGGTTCGACGTGGCGGTGCTGCAGCACAGCCTTGACATCACCGTCGCCCCGGTGCGCTGCACCAAGATCGCTGCGAAGCTGGTCCGCACCTTTACCGACCGTCATGGCCTCAAGGACCTCTGCAAGGAACTGCTGGCGGTGGAAATCTCCAAGCAGCAGCAAAGTTCCGACTGGGGCGCGCCCGAACTGAGCCCTGAACAGCTGGCCTACGCCGCTTCCGACGTGCTGCACCTGCATGCGCTGTGGGCGAAACTGGAGGCTTTGCTGATCCGCGAGGGCCGGCTGGAGCTGGCCGAGGCCTGCTTCGCCTTCCTGCCCGCACGCGGCCGACTCGATCTGCTTGGCTACGATGAGCCGGACATCTTTTCGCACTAATCGGCGACAGTTGCACCGAATCCTGCGCTGCCGATCACGACAGAGAAACAATCATCCAAAAGCGTTTCGTTTGGCATAATTCTTGTCACGCGCAACCTTTCGATAAGCTCCAATGGTTGACCCCTCCCAGCGGCGAGGCCCATAGAGAGCGTCGTATTGCACCGCAGGGTAAGCGCCGCAGGATGCCTGTCACCGCCCGAGTCGATCTGGTTGCCGTAGGTTCGTCCGATCTGGAGGTTGCGCGCTCCGTGCTGGCGACCGAGGCCGCGGGCCTGCGCGCCCTCGCCGACGGGCTGGACGCGACGTTCGGGTTGGCCGTCGACCGGCTGGCCTCAGCCACCGGGCGCGTCGTGGTGTCCGGCATGGGCAAATCCGGCCATGTCGCGCGCAAGATCGCCGCGACCCTCGCCTCCACCGGCACGCCGGCCTTGTTCGTGCATCCGGCCGAGGCGTCGCATGGCGACCTTGGCATGATCGTGGCCGGCGACGCGGTGCTGGCGCTGTCCAACTCCGGCGAGACGGCGGAACTGGCAGATCTGGTCGCCCATACCCGGCGGTTCGCGATGCCGCTCGTCGCGATCACGGCCCGGGCCGATTCGACGCTTGCCACTGCCGCAGATGTCGCATTGCTGCTGCCTGCAGCGGCAGAGGCCTGTCCGATGGGCCTCGCGCCCACCACATCCACCACCATGCAAATGGCCTTGGGGGACGCACTCGCCGTCGCGCTGCTCACGCGGCGCGGCTTCACCGCGGCGGAATTCCGCCAGTTCCACCCTGGTGGCAAGCTGGGCGCGCGGCTGCGCCGGGTGCGCGAGCTAATGCATCGCGATGCCGCGATGCCTCTGGCGCCTGTCGACCTGCCGATGGACCGCGCCCTGCTGGTGATCACCGAGAAGCATTTCGGCTGCCTTGGGGTGACCGACCCGGATGGGCGTTTGGTCGGCATCGTGACCGACGGCGACCTGCGCCGCGCCATGGGCCCCAATCTGCTGGAACGCACGGTCGGCGAGATCATGACCCGTGCGCCGCGCACCATTGGGCCGGACGCGCTGGCGGTCGAGGCCCTGCATGCCATGAACGCGCGTGGCCGGCCGATCACTGCCCTGTTCGTGGTCGATCGCGATGGCCGGCCGGCCGGCGTCCTGCACATCCACGACCTGCTTCGGGCGGGCGTTGCATGAGCGGGCGCATGACCCTGGGGTCCGCCACCTCCGCGGCGCCCCCAATCGGCACGCCGGATCGCCGGACCGGCTCGCACCTGATGGGTGGTGCCGCCAAGCGGGTGCGTACCACGCTGACGCCCAGTGGCCTCGCGCGGCGGCGGGTCATGATCACGTTCACCAAGTGGGTGCTGCCGGTCCTGGCGCTCGCCCTGCTTGGCACCATCGCGGTCTGGCCGGAACTGGACCGGGCCTCCGATACCGCGCGCCTCGCGTTCCGTCGGGTCAGCGGGACGGTCGAGGGCGCCCGGTTGCTCGATGCAAAATATCATGGCGTGGACGAGCGTGGCCGCCCCTACACCGTGACCGCGGCGGTCGCCCAGCAGGTGGACGCCGAACGGATCAACCTGACCATCCCGAAGGGCGACATCACGCTCGAGAACGGCAGTTGGCTGATGGTACAGAGCAAACAGGGCGTGTTCATGCAGCATGCCAACCAGCTCGACCTGTCCCATGAGGTCACGCTCTATCGCGACGACGGGCTGACGCTGACCACCGCCAGCGCCTCGGTCGACCTGAAGAACGGCGCGGCTGCCAGTTCCGACCCGACCCACGCCGAGGGGCCGTTCGGCACGCTCGATTCGCAAGGGTTCACGGTTGTTGACAAGGGCGCCACGGTCCAGTTCACCGGGCAGTCGCATGTCGTGCTCAATGGCGCTTCGCCATGATCCGTGGCCTTGGGCTGGCGGCGTTGCTGCTGGTGGCCACACCGGCCGCCGCCCAGCAGCTTGACCTGTCGCATGGCGGGCCGGTCGCCATCACGGCCACCGACGGGATCGAGTGGCGGCAGGCCCAGCAGCAGGTGATCGCACGCGGCCACGCCCAGGCCGTGCGAGAGGGTGTGACCGTCGATGCGGACCAGCTGATCGCCTGGTACCGCAAGAAGGCTGGCGCGCCCGCGACCCCTGCGGCGCCCTCCCAGGGCCTGGCCGACGCCGGAGATACTGGCGGCAATGAGATCTACCGGGTGGAGGCCGTAGGCAACGTGCACATCTACACCCAGACCGACCAGGCCTGGGGCGATCGTGCGACCTACGACATGGACCAGGGCGTCCTGGTGATGACCGGGCATAACCTGAAGCTGGCCACCCCCAACGATGTGCTGACGGCGCGTGACGACCTGGAATACTGGGCGCTGAAACATATGGCCGTGGCGCGCGGCGACGCGGTGGTGGTGACAAACGACGCCCGCCGCCTCGCTGCCGACACATTGGTCGCCTACACGACCGACGCTGCCCCCCCGCCTCCCGGTGGTGTGACGCCGGCAGCGGCCAAGCCGGCCTCGCCCGACGATGCGATGGCAGCATCCGGCAAGCTGCAGAAGGTGGAAGCTTACGGCCATGTCTCAGTGCGGACGCCGACCGACATGGTGACCGGCGACCGCGCGGTTTACGTTCCTGACACCGGCATCGCGCGGATCGGCGGTTCGGTGCGGATTACACGCGGGCAGAACCAACTCAATGGCTCAGAGGCGGAAGTGAATATGAAGACCGGCATTTCCCGCCTCCTGTCGAGCACTGCGGGCCGCGTGCAAGGCCTCGTGGTCCCGAACGACAAGACCAACCCGCAGATCGGCACCGAACTGGGTGGCGCGGCGGCACCCGCGGCAGGGGCCACCGCCGGCGCCGGCAAGCCGACAGAGGCCCGCAGGTGAGTGAGACGGAGGCCGAAGGCCGCAGCCAGCCCGAATTGCGGGTGGTTGCCGGCGGCGCAGGGCTGGTCGCCAAGGGGGTCGGCAAGACCTACAAGAAGCGTCCGGTCGTCCGCAACGTCTCCATCGAACTCCGCCGCGGCGAAGCTGTCGGCCTGCTGGGCCCGAACGGTGCGGGCAAGACCACGACCTTCTACATGATCGTCGGCCTGGTGAAGCCGGACACCGGCGCCATCCGGCTGGACAATGCCGACATCACCACGTTTCCGATGTATCGCCGCGCGCGCATGGGGATCGGCTACCTGCCGCAGGAAGCCAGCGTTTTCCGTGGGTTGAACGTCGAACAGAACATCATGGCGGCGCTCGAGGTGGCAGAACCGGACGCCGACACCCGCGACCTGATGCTGGACGAATTGCTGGCCGAGTTCGGGATCGGACATTTGCGCCGGACGCCCGCCCTGGCGCTGTCGGGCGGCGAGAGACGGCGGGTGGAAATTGCTCGGGCGCTGGCGACCCAACCCTCCTACATCCTGCTGGACGAGCCGCTGGCCGGCATCGACCCGATCGCGGTGAGTGAAATCCGCGACCTGGTGAAGCACCTGAAGGACCGCGGCATCGGGGTTCTGATCACCGACCACAACGTGCGCGAGACGCTGGAGATCATCGATCGTGCGTACATCATGCACGATGGCCAGGTGCTGATGGAGGGGCGGCCGCAGGAAGTCGTCGCACACGAAGATGTGCGGCGGGTGTACCTGGGGGAGAGATTCAGTCTTTAGCATGCTTCTTGCATGTGAAACCAATTGACCCGGCCCGACATCAGCCGATAATCGCCTCATGGCGATAGCCCCCCGTCTCGATCTCCGCCAAAGCCAGTCGCTGGTCATGACGCCGCAACTGCGTCAGGCCATCAAACTGCTGCAATATTCCAACGTCGAAGTCACCGCCTTCGTGGAGGAGGAGCTGGAGCGCAACCCGCTGCTGGAGCGGGACGAGACCGTGGATGAACCGCCCGCGGAGCGCGCCGCGGTGGACCAGCTGCTCAGCCGGACCGAGACGGCGACCGATTCGGCCACAGCGGCGAGCACTGACGCGTTGCCGGCCGACTCGGCCGCACCGCTCGATATGGACCACGCCGAAACATACGACATGGGCGGCCCGTCCGATGGCGCGCCGATGTCCGGCGGAACGGAGGGACGCGGCGGCAGCCTGGATTTCTCATCCGACGACCGCGGCATCGACGATTTCGCCAGCGCCCGCCCTTCGCTGCGCGATTACCTGGGCGAGCAGCTGCGGCTGAACTTTGACGATCCGGTCGATCGGATGATCGGCGCGCACCTGATCGCTCTGCTCTGCCCCGCCGGGCGGTTGATCGCGGAGCCGGCGGCGATCGCAGACGCCATGGGCCTGCCGCTGGTGCGCGTGGAGGACGTCCGCCATCGCATGATGCGGTTCGACCCGCCCGGCCTGTTCGCCCGCGATCTGAAGGAATGCCTGGCCGCGCAGCTGGCGGAGAAGAACCGGCTGGACCCGGCAATGCAGGCGCTGCTCGACAACCTGCCGTTGCTGGCGGCCCGCGAGACCCGCCGACTGATGGTGGTGTGCGGGGTGGATTCCGAAGACCTCGCGGACATGATCGGCGAGATCCGGGCGCTCGATCCGAAGCCCGCGGCAAGCTACGACAGCATCCCGGCGCAGCTGGTGGTGCCGGACCTGCTGATGCGCGCTTTGCCCGACGGCGCCTGGCTGATCGAGCTGAACCCCGAGACGGTGCCCCGGGTGCTCGTGAACGAGCGGTTCTATGCCCGCGTGGCACCAAAGGCGCGCAAGGAGGAGCGGGTTTTCCTGGCAGAGCGGCTGGCCACGGCAAATTGGCTCGTGCGCTCCCTGCAGCAGCGGGCGCAAACCATCCTGAAGGTCGCTGCGGAGATCATCCGCCAGCAGGACGGCTTCCTGCAGCATGGGGTGGCCCATCTGCGGCCGCTGATCCTGCGCGATATCGCCGCCGCGGTGGAGATGCACGAAAGCACCGTGAGCCGGGTAACCGCGAACAAATTCATCGCAACCCCCCGTGGTACCTACGAACTTAAGTATTTCTTCACCACAGCCATTCACGGTACCGATGGTGGCGAAAGTCACAGTGCCGAGGCAGTGCGCCACCGTATTCGCCTCCTGATCGAGTCCGAACATCCAGAGGAGATTCTGTCGGACGACGCGATTGTGGCAGTCCTGCGACGCGAGGGCGTGGACATCGCCCGCCGGACCGTGGCCAAATACCGGGAGGCGTTGCGCATCCCCAATTCGGCGCAGCGTCGGCGGGAAAAGGCCGTGCCGGCCTGACGGCCGTTCGGCCAGTACCGCTTTCACAGCGGGGGAGAGGTCGATGCACATCACCGTTTCCGGCAAGCAAGTCGAACTGTCTGATGCGCTGCGCACGCGCGTCTCGATGAACCTCGACGTCATCGCCAACAAATACTTCGACGAGGCGATGGAGGCGCAGGTCACGTTCAGCCGGGCGCGTAGTTTTTTCACGTGCGATATCAATGTCCACGCCGGGCGCGGCCTGCGGCTGCGCGGTGAGGGCGAGGCAGCCGACGCCAATGGCGCGTTCGACGACGCGGCGGAGCACATCGCCAAGCGGCTGCGGCGCTACCGCCGGCGGGTGAATGAGCACGCGCGCGACCTGGCGAACCGCGACCGGCCCGAGGCCGCGCGGCAATACGTCCTGCGGCAGGAAGAGGCCGAACCCGACCAGACGGCGGCGCCCGAGCAGGTGAAGGCGCTGTGCTACGCGACCGTGATCGCGGAGACGCAGACCGAGATCAGCCGGCTGTCGGTCGGTGAGGCGGTGATGCGGATGGACCTGGCCGACCAGCCGGTGATGATGTTCCGCAACAGCGCGACCGGTGAGTTGAACGTGGTCTACCGCCGGAGCGACGGGAACATCGGCTGGATCGACCCGGCGCAGCACGAAAGCCTGTCCCCCGCCGCCTGAGGGCGGGCGGAGTCAATAGGAATCGGGTCATGGCTTCCTCTCCCTCAAAGGGGGGGAAGCCGGCCGGGTGACCGATTTTCAGACCGCCGGGACGATCGTGATCCGGCGGTTCTGCTTGCCCTTGTTCTCGATCTTCACGACCTGAATCCGGCCGATCTCGCCGGTGCGGGACACATGCGTGCCGCCACAGGGCTGCAGGTCGACCTGGCTCTCGCCCTCGCCGATCCGCATCAGCCGCAATCGGCCCATGCCGCGCGGTGGCTGGACCGACATGGTGCGCACCAGGCCAGGGTCGGTATCGAGCACCGATTCGTCCACCCATTCGATGCGCACCGGAAGGTCCGCTTCGATCAAGGCGTTCAGGCCAGCCTCGACCTCCTCCTTCGGCGGCGGATTGGGCAGGTCGAAGTCGAGCCGGGAGCGATCGGCCCCCACCGACCCGCCAGTGACCGCGGCGCCCTTGATCAGGCTGCACAGCAGATGCATGGCGGTGTGCATGCGCATGTGCTTGTGACGGCGGTCCCAGTCGATCTCGCCCTCCACCGCCGCACCCGCCGGTGGCAGGGCCGCGTCCGGCGCCGGAACGTGCAGGATCGTGTCGCCCTCGCCCTTGATGGTATCGGTGATCGGGGTCTCCCCACCGTCCCAACGCAGCAGGCCAGTGTCGCCCGGCTGTCCGCCGGACCGGGCGTAGAAGATGGTGCGGTCGAGGACGATGGCGGCCGGGTCGGACGTCAGGACGGTGGCCGAGGCGCGGGCCAGGGTCGGATCGTCCAGGAAGAGGCGTTCGGTCATGGGTTGGTCCATTCCTGTCGCAGCCGTTCGCGGCGCGCAGCCAGCCAGAGCAGGCCGATTGTGGTGACGGAGTTGGGCATCCGCCCTTCCAGGGCCGTCTCGATCGCACGGCTCGCGGGCCAGACCCGAACGCGGATGTCTTCATGTTCGGCTGCCATGCCCCAATGGCCGGCAATACCTTCGGCATCGGTCGGCGGCGCCTGGACGTGGCCGACATAGAGTTCGCACAGCTCGTCGGAGCC
The DNA here is from genome assembly GCA_031291795.1 of Acetobacteraceae bacterium. Taxonomy (GTDB): domain Bacteria; phylum Pseudomonadota; class Alphaproteobacteria; order Acetobacterales; family Acetobacteraceae; genus Rhodopila. The sequence continues at coordinate 7,646 of JARLIJ010000049.1, forward strand.
ACCGGGGGTCAGCAGGAAACGGCCGATATAAGCCAGCTTGCCGACCGTGAGGCCCATTTCTTCCTGCATCTCACGGCGGGCGGTGACCTCGGGCGGCTCGTCCGCGTCGCACAGGCCGGCCGGGAGTTCCACCAGCACCGGGTCCAGGCTGGCAGCGAGCGCAGGCAGGCGGAACTGCTCGATCAGCACGACGGCATCCTTGACCGGGTCGTACGGCACAACCGCGGCGGCTCGGCCGCGGCGCCATAGCTCCCATGTCCGGATGCCCGACATTGCGCCGTCGAAGCGGCGATGGCGGAAGCGGACGATGTCGAGCGGAAAGCGGCCACTCCAGGCGCGGCTTTCCGAGTCGATCTCGACGTCAGAGTGGGGCGGGAGGGACATGGCCGGACCATACGGCGAGGGGCTGGTGGCGACCAGGGGTTGGGAGCGGCATGGCTCCCGCGAGCCGCACGCCAGCAGAGCCAGAACGGGTGAGCGCAGCCGGCTAGATCGCCGGGATGGCCATGCTCACAAGTTGGCGCAGGCGGGCAGCGCCGGCCGGGCCTTTCACGGCCTCCCGCCAACTGGTCTCGGCAACGCGCTGGTGGGCGGCGATCGCCTCGTCGGCGCCGGTGATCATCGCGACGCCGGTCTGCGCGCTGGGATGCGTGTCGGGGCGGAACGGGTTGATCGCCAGGCTCACGCGATCGCGCGCGCGCAGGATCTTGAAGGCCGAACTCGGCTCCGCGTGCGTCAGCAAGCCGAACTGGAGGCCCATCGGTTCGGCTTCCATCAGGGCGGCCATGTTCTCGACCTCGGTCACAGCCACATCCCGACAGATCCGCCGGACCCGTTCGGACACCGCGATTCCGTCGGCGATTCCGGTTTCCAGCAGCCGCTGCACTGCGGACAGCGAAACCATCGCAATGATCCCCGGCCGGCGCATGGCATACATACGTTTGCGTGCCGAAAGGATTCCCAGCACCTGCTCCGCCATGCTGCGCATGGCCATCCGCTCGGCGCCCCCCTGGTCGGCGGCTTCCTCGAACGCTTCCGACAGGGCGGCATCGTAGGCGTCCGAGGTCGTCAGGTAGCAAACTGGTCCGAACAACTGGAGGATCTGATCGGCCGTTTCCTCGACCTGGCGAATTCGCTCGAAATAGCCAATTGGTCGGTTGTAGTACTCGACGCCGATCCCGAGTAGCGAGAGCGGCGAGATTTTCAGCAACTCGGCGAGGCGCTTGATGGTATCGAGCTTGATCACCTCGCCTTTTTCGTAGCGATAGAGCGCAGCGCGAGACACGCCCAGCCGCGCCGCAATCTCTTCCGCGCGCAGCCCAGATTCGAGCCGATACGCCCTAAGCTGCTGACCGATCTCGGTAAAGCGCATCGACATGCTGGTAATCCTTGTGGCGCCCGCTCCTCCCGCCCCGCACCAGAAGCACGGGGCGAATCTCAGAATCGGTTCCGGATATCCAGCTTATGTCGCATCCGCTCGCTAATTCAACCCCTGTTCACGGCCTGCGACTCGCTCCGTAGGTTTGGTGAAGCCTCAGGTGTTGTCGCGCATCGAAAAATTGGCCAGGCCCTCGATCGCCATAATGCCAAGGCCGATAAAACCGATCTTCATGTCATACCTCCCAATTGGAGGGCGATTGGCCCTCAGGCCGCAAAGCGCTGCCGCCAGCCGAGGCCGGCGACCGTCTCGCCGGCCGGGCGGTACTCGCAGCCGACCCAGCCCTCATAGCCGAGCTCGTCCATCCGCTTGAAGACGAACGGCCAGCCGATTTCGCCGGTGCCGGGCTCGTTGCGGGCCGGAACGTCGGCAACCTGCATATGCGCGATCACCGGCATGTAGCGCTCCATGCGCTTGGTGATATCCCCCTCGGTGATCTGCACGTGGTACACGTCGAATTGCAGGCCCAGGCGATCCCGCCCGATCGCATCCACCACCGCCGCGCCCTGCGCCTGGGTGTTGAGAAAATAGCCCGGCATATCACGATGGTTGATCGGTTCGATCACCAGCCGGACCCCGGCGGCATAGGCCCGTTCCGCGGCCCAGGCGAGGTTGGCGGCGTACAGCGACGCCGCAGTCACCGGCGACGTGTCGGCGGACGGGATCCCGGCCATGCAATGCACCAGCTTGCACTCCAGCGCCGCAGCATACTCCAGTGCCTGGCTGACCGAGGCGCGGAACTCCGCCTGGCGGCCCGGCAGGCTGGCCATGCCGCGCTCGCCGTTCGCCCAGTCTCCGGGGGCCATATTGAACAGCACCTGGGTCAGGCCCTCGGCCTTCAGGCGCGAACGCAGCTCCGCTGGCTTGAATTCGTAGGGAAACAGGAATTCGACGCCTTCGAACCCAGCCTCACGGGCGGCGGCGAACCGATCGAGGAACGGCACCTCGTTGAACATCATCGATAGGTTGGCGGCGAAGCGCGGCATGGCAAAGCTCCCATTAGGCGGGCGCGGAAGCTACAAGCGTGCTACCGCCTTGCCTAGCGGGGGGTCCGGGCCGGGTGGGGCAGGGTTCAAGGAAGCCAGATGATCGCCGAACGACTGTTGATGGGACTGTTGGTCGGAGGGATCGCCGTCGGCTGCGTGCTGGTGTTGTATCCATTCGCCTCCGCCCTGCTATGGGCCGCTATCCTGGTTTTTACCACGTGGCCGGTCTGCGAGTGGTTCCGCACCACGCTCCACCTGCGCCCGAGCCTGGCCGCATGCGCGATGGTGCTGGTGGCGGCGGTCGTGCTGGTGCTGCCTTTGGCGCTGGCAGCCCCCGGCGGCGCGGACGACGTGAACCAGCTGCGCCACGCGATCGAGGCCGCGCTGCGAGCCGGCTTGCCCGGCTCCCCCGACTGGGTGTTCGAAATCCCGCTGGTGGGGCAGATCGTGGGCGGGCTGTGGAACCGCTGGGCGGCCGATATCAGCGTGATGCTGGAGGCGCTGCGGCCATATTTCGGGATCCTTCTGGAAGGCAGCCTCGGGCTGTTACTGGGGATCGCCAACGGCGTACTGATGTTTATCCTGGCGCTGTTCGTGGCGTTCTTCTTCTACGTGTACGGGGATCCGATCGCCGCCCGGCTGCGGCTGATCCTGCACCGGATCGCCGGGGTGCAGGCGGATCGGCTGATCCTGGTGACCGGAGCGACGGTGCGCGGCGTGGTCTATGGGATCCTCGGGACCGCGGTCGTGCAGGGCATCCTGACCGCGCTCGGGCTGTGGCTGTCGGGGGTGCCCCGGCCGATGCTGCTGGGCGGCGTGGCCGGGCTGTTGTCGGTGCTGCCCATCGGCGCGCCGGTCGTCTGGATCCCCGCGGCGCTATGGCTGATGGGCGGCGGGCATCTGGGCTGGGGCGTGTTCCTGGCGATCTATGGCGTGGTGGCGGTGTCCGGGGCGGACAGCGTGATCCGGCCCTGGTTCATCTCCCGTGGCGCGCAATTGCCGTTCCTGCTGACGGTGCTGGGGGTGCTGGGCGGCGCGCTATCGTTCGGGTTGCTGGGGATTTTCCTCGGGCCGGTGCTGCTGGGGGTGGGCTACACGCTGATGAACGAGTGGGCGCGGGCACCGGACACCGCGCCGCCGGATCGGTGAGGGGTTTGGTTGACGCGGGGGGCGCCGTCGCCGCGTTCCCGTCAAGCCAAGGAATGCCCGCCACACAAAGGTCATTTGCGATCACAGCAAGTCCCGGCTGCCGCCGCGCGTAACAACATGATGGCAGCACGTCCGGACGCCGTTTCATGCTCAAGTACATCGCCAAATCGCTGGCCGCCCTGGCAATCCTGGTCGGTTTCCAGTTGATCGGGGAATTGCTCCAGCGCGCACTCGCCCTGCCGATCCCAGGGCCGGCGATCGGCATGGCACTCCTGGCGGGAGTCCTGATCGTGCGTCGCCGCCCGCCCGCACCGGACGCCGCGCTGGGTCGCACCTCAAACGCTCTGCTCATCTGGATGGGCCTGCTGTTCGTGCCAGCCGGCGTCGGCCTGATGGAACATGTCGACCTGATCGAGGCGCAGTTGTTGCCGATCACGGTGGGATTGGTCGGCTCGTCGCTGGCGGGCGTGATCGTCACCGGCCTGATCATGCAGCATCTGGTCGCGCGGCGGTCGCGCAGGCCGGTCTCGGAGGGCGCGCTCCATGCCGACTGACCTCCACGCCGCCTGGTTCGCCTTCGCCGGCACGCCGCTGTTCGGCCTGCCGGTGACGATCCTGGCCTATCTGGCAGCCGCCCGCCTGCAACGCGCCCTGCACGGCGCGGCGCTCGTCAACCCGGTCCTGATTGCCATCGCGCTGATCATCGCGATCCTGAAGCTGACCGGCACGCCCTACGCGACCTATTTCGGCGGCGCGCGCCTCCTCCACCTCCTGCTCGGGCCGGCAACCGTGGCGCTGGCGGTGCCGCTGGCAGCCAATCTCGAGCACGTTCGGCGCCATCTGCCGGAAATATCGATCGCGACGATCGCCGGCTCGATCGTGTCCGCCGCCAGCGGCGTGTTGCTGGTGCGCCTGTGCGGCGGCAGCGTGGCCATTGCCGCGTCCATGGCGCCCAAAGCCGCCACCACGCCGATCGCGATGGGCGTGGCCGCGGAAAGCCACGGAATCCCCGCTCTGACGGCGTCATTGGCAATCCTCGGCGGGGTGTTCGTCGCCTGTGTCGGCGAGACCGTCCTGCGCTGGGTGCGCGCGACGGACTGGCGCGCCTATGGGCTTGCCGCCGGCACGGCCGGAAGCGGCATCGCGGCGGCCCGCGTCTATATGCAGAACCCTGCCGCCGCCGCTTTTGCCGGACTTGCCATCGGCCTCAACGGATTGATCACGGCGATAATTGTGCCGCTGGCGATGCATGCATGGCTCCCCGGCAAATGACCGCCGAAAGAACGGAGCACATTAATATGAACTGGATGACATTCGGCGCGAGGCGCGCTGCGGCCGGCAGGGTCGGATCCCCGTTGGCAGCGACCCTCATCCTCGCCCTGGTGGGGCTCACGGCCTGTACCGGATCGCCCGCGACCCTCGCGTTGCGCCCCGACTTCGTGATGACGACCTCGCTCGGGACCGCGAGCGTCAGCATCCGCCAATCGCCGCCGGGCATGACCGACGCCACGTTCGCACGCATGGTGCGGACCGGGATGGAAGCCGCCATGCCCGGCAGCGCGGCCCCAGGGCCCGTAACGCCACCTTTCCCCGTGCATCGCATCGTATGGCACGTAAACCCAGACGCCACGCCCGGCGTCTCGCGGCTGGTCGTGAACGTCTTCGATGGACCGACCCCTGTCGCAGTCGAACAGGCCAGGGTGGCCAATGGCGCGGCGGAGGGCACCCTCGTCAACTCGATCGTCTCCCTGACGCGGCAGCTCGCGGCCGCCTACGCCCAGCTCGGTTCACAGGCCCCTGCCTGACCGCCGCGCGCGCCCATGATGCCCCCGACCAAGCTGATGCGACCGGCTCGGGGCGTGGCCATGCCGACACAGTATAACGCCGACGTGATCAGGACCCTGGCCCGAACGGTCCCCCTCGCGTAATGCTATGCGTCCATGTTCGCCTTCATCACGTCCCGCATCCTGCAGGCCATCCCCGTCCTGCTTGCCGTGGGCTTCATCGCCTTCGCCCTCTTCGCCTATATTGGCGATCCGGTCGCCATCCTCCTCGGCCAGGACCACACCGAGGCCCAGCGCCTTGCGCTCGTCCAGCAACTCGGGCTGGATAAGCCGTTCTTCGTGCAATACGCCCGCTACCTCTGGACCGCGCTGCATGGCGATTTCGGCATCAGCTACCGCCTGGCCCAGCCGGTCTCCCGCCTGATCGCCACCCGCCTGCCGGCCACGCTGGAGCTGGCGATCACCGCCTCGGTCCTGGCTTTCGCGATCGGCGTGCCGATGGGCGTCTACACCGGGATCTACCGGGACTCCTGGCTGTCCCGGCTGTTCATGGTGGTCAGCCTGGTGGGGGTCTCGCTGCCTACCTTCCTGCTCGGCATCCTGCTGATCCTGGTGTTCTCGGTGCTGCTGGGGTGGTTGCCGAGCTTCGGGCGGGGACCGGTGGTGTCGCTGGGCGGGTGGTGGTCGACAGGGTTCACGTCCTGGGCGGGCATCCGCGCGCTCATCCTGCCGGCGATCACCCTCGGTCTGTTCCAGATGACGCTGATCATGCGGCTGGTCCGCGCCGAAATGCTGGAGGTGCTGCGGAGCGACTATATCCGCTTCGCCCGTGCCCGCGGCCTGACCAACCGCGCGATCAATTTCGGCCATGCCCTGAAGAACACGCTGGTGCCCGTCATCACCATCATGGGCCTGCAGTTCGGCGGCATCGTCGCGTTCTCGCTGGTGACCGAGACCGTGTTCCAGTGGCCCGGCATGGGCCTGCTGCTGGTGCAGTCGGTGGCGGTCGCCGACATCCCGGTCATGTCCGCCTATCTGCTGCTGATCGCGGTGGTGTTCGTCACGATCAACCTGGTGGTGGACCTGCTGTACTACGCCGTGGACCCGCGCCTGCGCATCGTCCGCCGTGGAGCCGGCCGATGAGGGAGAGCCAGGCGACCGAAAGCCTCCCCCTCC
>JARLIJ010000280.1 GCA_031291795.1 Acetobacteraceae bacterium
ATGTCCTCGGTGGACCGGATGCCGCCGCCGACGGTTAACGGCAGGAACACCCGCGCGGCGGTGCGCGAAACCACCTCCAGGATGGTGTCGCGGTTTTCGTGGCTGGCGGTGATGTCGAGGAAGCACAATTCGTCGGCACCGGCGGCGTCGTACACCGCGGCCTGCTCCACCGGGTCACCGGCGTCGCGCAGCGACAGGAAGTTCACGCCCTTGACGACGCGGCCGTCCTTTACGTCCAGGCAGGGAATCACACGGAGTTTCAGCATGCCGCCGTCCTTAGACTGGCCGCGCGCGGGCGTTGCAAGGCATTAAGCGGAGGGGCCGGTATGCACAGGTCTCGATCACCGTACAACGCGCCCATTCATCCGGACCGATATAATGTCTTACGCGGAGAATAGCGCCAGGGCGTCGGCAGGATTCACACGACCGTCATAAAGCGCGCGCCCAACAATTGCGCCTTCGATCCGGGTGCCGGCGGCGGCATCGCGCAACGCGGCGAGATCCGCCAGGCTGCCAACCCCGCCCGAGGCGATCACCGGCGTGGTCAGGCGGTCCGCCAGCGCGACCGTCTGCTCCAGGTTGAGCCCGGCCAGCATGCCATCGCGGCCAATATCGGTGTAGATGATGGCACTCACGCCGGCGTCTTCGAACCGCAATCCCAGGTCCGTGGCCGGCAAGGTGGAGGTCTCCGCCCAACCCTCCGTGGCCACGAAGCCGTCGCGCGCATCGATGCCGACCGCGATGCGCCCGGGAAACGCGCGGCAGGCTTCCAGCACCAGAGGCGGGTTCTTCGCGGCGGCGCTGCCCAGGATGACCCGGTGCACGCCCGCATCCAGCCAAGCGGCGATCCCCGCCATGTCGCGGATGCCGCCGCCAAGCTGCACCGGCAGGTCGATGGCGCCCAGGATCGCGGTGACGGCATCGGCATTGACCGGCCGCCCGGCGAACGCGCCGTTCAGGTCCACCACGTGCAGCCAGGCAAAGCCCGCCTGCTGCCACGCCCGCGCCTGCCCGGCCGGGTCCGAGGAATAGACCGTCGCGTCGTCCATCGCGCCACGCCGCAGTCGGACGCACTGGCCATCCTTCAGGTCGATCGCGGGATACAAGGTGAGTGTCATGGTTCGCTTCAGTCGGGCGCCTGGCCGCGGCGCTGGCGCAGCCGCTTGGAGTAGTAGAAGCCGCGGATGATCTTCCCGCGAACCTGTGCATAATCTGGATTAATGCCCCACCGGACATAACCGAGGGACTCGTACAGCCGGATCGCGGCCTCCTGGGTCTCACGCACGTCCAGGTTCAGCACGTGGTAGCCAAGCTCCCGCGCGCGCTCCTCCACCCCCAGGGTCAGCATGCGCGCCAGCCCATGGCCGCGGGCATAGGGGGCAGTGAAGGCGTGCATCAACTGGGCGGCAAAGGCCTGCGCCTCGTTGTTGCGCGGCGGGCGCACCAGATGGGCCGACCCCACGACGTTGCCATTGAGCCGCGCGACGAACAGCTCGCGCTCCGGCACCAGCAGCACGCCCTTCAGGTAGGATTCCAGCACGCGCCGGCCCGGCGGATTGACCCAGCCGAACCCACCGCCGTCGAGGATCGCCGCGTCGGTGGCCTCGCACAGCGCATGCAGGTCGTGGTCGGAGAACGTCTCGATCCGTTCGACGAACAGCTCCGGATCGGTGGAGCGCGAGGGCAGCGGAGGCGCGTCAGCCATCATTCGCTCCCCTTCACGGGTTCCACCGCAGGAAGTTCGCCAGGATGCGGAGGCCGACCTCCTGGCTCTTCTCGACATGAAACTGCGTGCCGGCGCGATTGCCGGCGGCGACGAACGCAACGATCGGGCCACCGTACTCCGTGGTGGCGATGGTCTGCGCGGGGTCACCGTCCGTCAGCGCATAGCTGTGGACGAAATAGGCATTGTCGCCCGGCACCAGCCCGTCCAGCAGGGGATGGCTACCCGGTTCGAAGAGCAGGTCGTTCCAGCCCATCTGCGGCAGGCGCAGGCCGGTGGCCGGCATCTCCACCACGTCGCCGGCGATCCAGCCGAAGCCTGGCGTGATCTCGTGCTCCAGCCCGCGTTGCGCCATCAGTTGCATGCCGACGCAGATGCCCAGGAAGGGCCGGCCGGCGCCGGTGGCGGACTCGATCGCCTCCCGCATGCCGCTGACGGCTGCGAGCCCGCGGGCGCAGTCGGCAAACGCTCCCTGACCGGGCAACACGATCCGGTCGGCGGCGGCAACCGTGTCGGGGTCGGCGGTGACTGTCACCTCGGCCGGGAGCCCCAGGCGCTCCGCCGCCAGCGCCAGCGCGCGGGAGGCCGAGGTCAGGTTCCCGCTGCCGTAGTCGACAACTGCGATCTTCATCGGGCTTCCGCCGCGCCGTAGCGCCCGATCAGGTCGGGACGGTTGGCCAGCAGGCGGCCCAGCGCGTCGACGTCGTTGCGGGCGACCACGACATGGGTCTCGATGTAGCCGCGCTGCGCCATCGACCACCGCACCATGTCGCGCCCGGTCAAACCGAGCAGCCAGGCGAGGCCGGGGCCGAGGATGCCGGCGATGGGAGTGGGGGCGAGCAGCGCGATGAGCACGCAGACGACGAAGCTCAGCGCGGCCGGGATCCAGGCGCGGTGCACGGCAAGCCAGATCGGACCGAACAGGAAGGCACCCCAGGAGAACCCCTCGCGCAGCAGCACCGGTTCGGCATCGCGGCGGAGATGTGCGGTCCATACCCTCATGGCGCACCCGTTGTCACAGCGCACCCTTGGTGGACGGGATTGCATCACCGACCCGGAGGTCGGCTTCGACCGCCACGCGCAACGCCCGCGCCGTTGCCTTGAAGCATGCCTCGGCCACATGATGGGCGTTGTGCCCGGCGCGGCGCGTCACATGCAGCGTTACCAGGGCGTTGAAAGCCAGGGCGCGGAAGAACTCCTCGAACAGTTCGGTGTCCATGTCCCCGATCTTGGGGCGTTCGAAGTCGACATTCCAGGCCAGAAAGGGCCGACCGGAGATATCCACGGCCACCTCGGCAAGGGCCTCGTCCATCGGTACCAGGGCATGGCCGAAGCGGCGGATGCCGCGCTTCTCACCCAGTGCCCGGGCAAAGGCGGTCCCCAGGACAATGCCGACATCCTCGGTGGTGTGGTGGAAGTCGATGTGCAGGTCGCCTTTGGCACGGAGCGTGAGGTCGAACAGCCCGTGGCGCACCAGCGCGGTCAGCATGTGGTCGAGGAAACCGATGCCCGTCGCTATGTCCGCTTCGCCCGACCCGTCCAGGTTCAGGGTCAGGCTGATGTCGGTTTCGGACGTAGTTCGGGTGAGCGTGGCGGTGCGAGCCATAATGACGGTTCCACTACCGCGCCCGACAGACGCGGTCCAGCGCCAACGCGGCTCCGCGGCGCTGATTGCGCGGCGGCGCGAGCGGCTTGCCCAACCCGCGATCAGGCTCCGGTGGCTACGAACACGGCATCAGCCGGCGTGGCCGATGGTTTGGTGGCTTCGCAATTGCGAGGGATGCGTTGGCGCAGCGGATTGTGGAACCCACAATACGACCGGCCCTCGTGGACGGTGACCGGCTGCCAGGTGCAGCGGTCCGCGCTCCGCGTCTTGATGAAGGCGCTGCAGCGCGGCGAGGCCTCGGTGGGCGGGTCAGCAGCGTCCTCCTGCGCGAAAAAAGCAACCCCCTGAGGCAGATCGGCCTCGGGCGTCGCTATGGCGGCTCGCGCCACGGCGCGCCGAACCATCGTCTCCTCCAGATCCAGCCGGCGCATTTCACGGTAGATCGCGCGTGTCTGCTCAGCGACATCGAGCGACAGCCAGCGAGAGTCTCCGTAGCTGGCGCGCACGGCTGCGATTGCTTGTTCGAGGGTGGCGGGCAAGCATTGAATCCCTGAATGAGTTGCACTTGGGCGGCGGATCTCAGCCGTCACGGGCTGCCGAACCAAGGCCCAACGACCAGTATTGTATACAAATTGACCTATTTGTCGTGAACCACCTTAGATCCGGCGGCCGCAATGCAGCATGTGGCAACCATCCCCGCCACTGAAAGACAAACCGTTCCTGCGCCACGATAAAATTGGCAAAAAACTCGTCAGTATACGCATAGAAAATACGATTACGGCACGGCTTTAGGCTGCGAGGCTTTGTCTGATCTGAGTGCTTAGTTTACATTCCTGTCGCTCGGATGGGCCATTTGCAGGGGGACTTGCCCCATTGGGCATCAGGACAAGGCGGTGCTGCTGCTGACCTTCGGCACCAACGGCTAGGCCGCCAGCATCGTGGTGAGGCAGACCGGCAGCATCAGCAGGAAAATCGCCCGGCCAGCCGAGGCCGGCCGGGTTCCACTGCACCGGCGCGCCGCCGGCGAACTGTCCCACGGACGACGGCCATGCTCAATGATGCTGTAGGCGCTCATTGCGCGCGCCAGGGAACGCTCATCGGAGAACAGCGCCCCGCAGTGAGGCGAGCACTTGCGGGACCACCATGGAGGCGGCCAACCCCTGTCGCGCGGGACCGACCAGCAGTTGGGGCGGCGTTGTGGCCAGCCCGCAGATCAGGTTCGCCAGGGGGAACCCCGCCATGCCGCACAGAAACAGCCGGCGGCGGCCATACAAATCTCCGAGAAGCCCACCCGTGATCAGGCCCACCGCATAGCCGGCGGCGTAGACCGAGATGACGAGCTGCAGCTCGGAGGGGCGCGCCCTGAGGCTCTCGTGGATCGACGGCAGTGCGACATTAACGATAAAGAAATCAACAGGGGGCAAGAATTCGCCGGCCAGCAGGCAATCGCGGCGAGCCAGTGTACGGCCTCGCGGACGGGCGGCGCACCGGCCACGGCAATCCCGACGCCTGGCCTGTCTCGTCCGTCGTTCCTCCCCGCCCGTCGCGTCATCCTGGCGCGGCGACGCGAAATTGAGTAGCGGGAACATGTCGTTGCCACAAGCGTGACTCACATTCGCATCTGATGTTGCCGCCCCAGACCCGATTAGACCCGGAAGGCCTCTATGCGCGGCTTGGCGTGCCGCCATCCGCGCCCCCAGACGCGATCACGGCGGCGTTCCGCCGCAAGGCGCGGATGCTGCATCCGGACATACCCGGCACCGGCGACACGGATGCTTTTGTTGCTGCGCGTCAGGCTTACGACGTCCTGGCGAACCCGCAACGCCGTGCCAGCTACGACCGGCAGGCGCGCCGCGCGGCCCTGGAGACGATGGAGGTCGGGGAAATTGAGCCGGGCCCGCCATTTGCGATGGCGGCGGCTCCGACGCGGCATCCTCGGCTTTCCGACCTGCCATGGGGCTTATGGGTTGGCGGGGCGCTGGTGATCTGCCTGGGCGTGGTGGAGGCGGCCTTGCATCTGTCCGCGCGTGTCGATCCGGTCGCGATGCCGACTCCCCGGGCCGGGCACCCGCCGATCGCGGCTCCGGCACCGCAGGCCGCCAGCGGCATGCCCGGCGCATCGTCACCGGTCGCGTCGATGGCCCCCACACAACTCGCCGGGATTCCGAACTATTACATCGTGCCGGCGGCGGGCCCCACCGTGCTGTGGCGTCTCGATCCCACCCGCAACGCCTTCGTGCCGAACGGCCAAGTGCCGCCGTTTACGGCGGTTCAGGCATTGCGGCTGTTCCGCCAGAACGGGCTGGTGGAGGTGCGGGTGACCGAGACCTCCACGGGTCTCGTGGAAGCATCGCGCCTGGCTCCCGGCGATGCAGCCGCCGCGCGGCGTGCCTATTGCGCCTACAATGCCGGCCCGCTGCCCGATAACGGGGAGGTCCTGGAGCGGCACGGTCAGGGCTCCGGCAGTCTGGACGTAACCAATCGCACGGCCCAGCCGGCCGTGGTGAAACTGCGCGACGGTGCCGGCGGCGTGGCGGCGTCGGTATTCCTGGCGCCGGGCGGTCATGCCCGCGTGACGGCGCTTCCCGGCGGCACCTTTCGGCCGGATTTCGCGATCGGCGAGATGTGGAGCCGCGCCTGCAACAGCTTCGCCGCCGGCATGCGGGCGCAGCGCTTCCCGGCTCTCATGCCGTTGACGACGCTGAGCCCGATGGCCATCCCGCCCAATACGAGCGGTTCGGAAGCGCCCCTGGACATACCGGACCATCTATTTGAGGCGGAGTAAGTCACACGCTGCGACGGTGCCGTCGGGGAGGCGGCGACCGGCGATCCGATGCGTTCCGATCGATCGGCCGCGTTGTCAGGCGGCGAAGGTGATCCGCTCGACGTTCTCCGGTATGTAAGCCACCCGCCCGGGCGGAAAGCGCAGCGTCACGCGTGTGCCGCCCTGGGCCGGATCGATCGTGAGCATGCCGCCATGGGCTTCCATCAGGACGCGCGATAGCACAAGGCCGAAGCCCAGGCCGCGGCTCTCCTGCTGGTTCGGCTGGTCCGGGTGCTGCATGGCTATGAGGCCGGCTCCCTCATTATCGACCATCAGCTCCACGCCATCCAGGCGCCGGCGGAGCGAAATATCGATCCAGTCGCCATGCCGGGATTCCCGCGCGGCATTGGCCAGCACGCGACCCAGCACCTGGGAGAGCGCACGGCGGTCGACGCGTAGCGCGCAACCGGAGACCTCGGACGCCACGCGCCAGTGTCGACGGCTCGGTCCGAGCATGGCGGCCACCGAGGCAATCGTCTCGGTCAGGAACGGCTCGAGCAGGATGGTCTCGGTCTTGAGGACGCGTGTCGCCGCGGCGGGCACCGCATGATCCTGCATGTCATCCGCGAGGTCGAGCAACTGACGTGTCATTGCCAGGATGCCGCCGATATCTTGTGTCGGCTCGGTCCCACGCAGGTTGATCTGCTCCGCATGGCCCAGCAGGCGCATGCCAGCCTCGCGGAGGTCACCGACCGCCAATCGGAGTGTACGCATGGTGGTTGCCTCGGCCACCATGGCACGATCGCGTTGCGCGCACGCACCGGCAAGACCAACCCGAGCGCGCACCAGAAGCAGCGCCATTCCAAAGCTCAACCCGGCGGTGATCACCGTCAGGGCGAGCGACATGATGAGTGTCTGTCCCATGCGCCGAGATTGGCGCCGCAAATCGGAAGAATTGGTTAACGGCGCATCTGGTATGCGCCGAACGGCTCAGGCCGCCACCTTCTCCGCTTGCTTGGCTTTCGCGCGCTCGATCCGGCGCTTCAGGACGGCACCTTCTGGCGTCAGCTTCGAATTGGGCGTGCCCAACAGGAACGCGTCGATCCCACCATTATGCTCGACAGTGCGAATGGCACGGGTCGACAGGCGCAACCGCACCGCGCTGCCCAGGACATCGGACAACAGCGACGTGATCTGCAGATTGGGCAGAAAGCGGCGGCGGGTCTTGTTGTTGGCATGGCTGACGTTGTTGCCTGACAACACCGTCTTGCCCGTTAGTTCACAGCGACGTGACATCGCACGAATATCCTTGGTCCAGCTTGGAAGGCACGGGTTATGGCCGCAGCGGCCGGCACAGTCAAGGAAGACGCGCTGGTTCGGCTGGATATCGCGCAAATCGATTCCGCGCGGACGGTACGTTCACACGGTACGTTCACTCTGCGCTGCCCTCCTGGCGCGCACCGTGCAACTCGCCGGCGCGGACGCTGGCGATAGCGCTGTCGAGGATCCGGATGATCGACTCATCAGCCACGCTACGCGCCAGCAGCGCCATCGCGCCGCCCAGCAGCGCCGATGCAATGGCCAGCGAGCCGATATTCTGTCCCATCATATATTCGATCGCCTTGTCCACCACGGCGCCCGCATGGCTGAGGTCAGCCGGTGGTGCGCTCTCGAGACCTTCTTGCATCGCTCTGTCTCCTGTCCGCCGGCGCCGGGCCGGTTTCTGTTATCCCGCGGGGGCGGGCTCCACGTCTGCGGTGTCCTGTTCGGCCGCCTGCAAGGTCCACATCCGGGCGTACAGCCCATTGCGCGCCAGCAGGGCCGCATGGCTGCCGCGTTCCGCCACCTGGCCGTCCTGCAATACGATGACCTCGTCCGCATCGACCACGGTTGACAGCCGGTGGGCGATCACCAGGGTGGTCCGGTGCCGCGACACCGCGCGCAACGCGGTCTGGATGTCCTGTTCGGTGCGGGTGTCGAGCGCGCTGGTCGCCTCATCCAGAATAAGGATGCGCGGGTCCTTCAGGATGGTGCGCGCGATCGCGACCCGCTGCTTTTCACCGCCAGACAGCTTCAAACCGCGCTCGCCGACGCGGGTCTCGTAACGGTCTGGCAGGGTCATGACGAAATCATGCACCTGGGCCAGGCGTGCGGCGTGCTCGACCTCGGCCTGCGAGGCACCAGGGCGACCGTAGGCGATGTTGTAGCCGATCGTGTCGTTGAACAGCACGGTGTCCTGCGGCACCACGCCAATCGCGGTGCGCAGGCTGTCCTGTGTGACGTCGCGCACGTCCTGGCCGTCGATCAGCACCCGCCCGCCGGTCACGTCGTAGAACCGGAACAGCAGGCGGCTGATGGTCGACTTGCCGGCACCGGTCGGACCGACGATCGCCAGCTTGTGCCCGGCCGGCACCGTGAAGCTCACGCCTTTCAGGATGTCCCGTTCGGGGACGTAGCCGAAGCGTACATCCTCAAACCGAACCTCGCCCGCGGCCCCATCCGACAGATGTGCGGCCAAAGCGAGCGCACCGGGGCGGTCCGACACCTCCTGCTCCACCTGCAGCAGGCGGAACATCTGCTCCATGTCGACCAGGCCTTGCTTGATGGTCATGTAGACCATGCCAAGGAAGTTCAGCGGCTGGTAGAGCTGCAGCAGGTAGGTGTTGACCAGCACGAACTTGCCCACGGTCATCGTGCCGTTGGCCACGCCGGCGGCGGCCATCAGCATGATCAGGCTCAGGGCCGTCGCGATGATCAGCGCCTGGCCAAGGTTCAGCACGTTGAGCGAGACCTGCACACGCACCGAGGCCCGCTCGTAGCGCGCCAGCGCAGTGTCGTAACGGGCGGCCTCATGCGACTCGTTATTGAAATACTTGACGGTCTCGTAGTTTAGCAGGCTGTCGAGCGCCTTGTTGGACGCGTCGTTGTCGGTG
>JARLIJ010000281.1 GCA_031291795.1 Acetobacteraceae bacterium
ACTGGTCGTAGGCGGGCAGCGCCAGCTTGCGCTCCAGCAGTGCGGCGCATTCGCCCTCGGCGTCGGCGAAGTGGCGGGACAGCATCGCGGTGTCGGCGAACTCGAAATTGTGCGCGCTGTATTCCCGTTCGGCGCGCAGGAACACGTCGCGGTAGGTCACGCCGGCGCCGTTGAAATCCAGGTCGTAGACGTTCTCCTTGTCCTGGACGTACATCGCCAGGCGCTCCAGCCCATAGGTCATCTCGAAGCTGGGGAGCGTCACGGGGATGCCGCCGACCTGCTGGAAATAGGTGAACTGGCCGACTTCCATGCCGTCGCACCAGACCTCCCACCCCAGGCCCCAGGCACCGAGGGTCGGGCTTTCCCAGTCGTCCTCGACGAAACGGAAATCGTGCTTCAGCGGGTCCAGGCCGAGTTCACGGTAGCTCGCCAGCAGGAGATCCTGGGCGTCCTCCGGGCTGGGCTTCATGATCACCTGAAACTGATAATAATGCTGCAGCCGGTTCGGGTTCTCGCCATAGCGCCCGTCGGTCGGCCGGCGGCTGGGCTGGACATAGGCCGCCCGCCACGGCTTGGGGCCCAGGGCGCGCAAGGTCGTCGCGGGATGGAACGTCCCGGCACCCATCTCCACGTCGTACGGCTGCAGGATGACGCAGCCCTGCCGCGACCAGAATCGGGTCAGCCGCAGGATCACCTCCTGGAAGCTGGGCGTGGTATCGGACATCATTCTCCTCGCGCGGCCAGCCGGCCGTAATCCGGCGGGACATAAAGCATTCCGGCCGCGACCGGGCAAGCAAGCGACGCAGGGCAGGCAGGCTCCGGCGCAACCAGGGCTTGCGCCGCCGAGGCCGTACCGCCCATGGATTCGCTCCCCCGGTCATTTACCCCATTATGGCTTTTCCCCCATCATGGCCGGCGGCGTGCCCGCTGCGCGCCCAACCGGCCGCATCCAGATGCGCACGCAACCAAGGAGCAGAGACCCCATGATCCACGTTGTCGCCATCATCACCGCCAAGCCCGGCAAACGGGAGGAAGTGCTGGCGTTGTTCCGCGCGAACGTCCCCGCGGTGCACGCCGAAGCCGGCTGCATCGAATACGGCCCGACGATCGACGCCACCACCGGCACGCCGGCCAAATTCGGCGAGGACACCTTCGTCGTGATCGAAAAATGGGAGAGCGCGGATCACCTGAAGGCGCACGCGGCTTCGCCGCATATGAAGGCCTATGGCGAGAAGGCGCGCGACCTGCTCGCCGACCGCGCCGTCCACGTGCTGCAACCCGCCTGACCCGGTCCGGTCGCCTGGCCCTTCGGCTGGGCGGCCATCCGTGGCCGGTCCCTACGCATCGTCCAGCGGATACAGCGGCCGCGTGACGTTGCGGAACACCAACCGCCGCATGTTGCCACAAGTGGCGCCCGCCGTATCCGCGGTCAGCACGCGTGCAGCGTGCGGGCCGAATGCGACCCGGAAATGCGCGGGCGACTTCACGAACACCAGCGCCGCGTGCGGCAACACCAGCCCGACCGAGGTGAACAGGCCGGTGTCCCACTCCATCCCCGGCAGCGAACGCAGCGCCAGCCGGATGTCGCCGATCGCAAGCACCGCGGTCAGCCCGAGATGCGCCTCGCTGCCTTGCGCGCCGGCATCGTGCATCGTGTACACCCCGTCGGTGAGCGCGCGCACCACGCCGGTGATTTCCACCGGCTCGCCGTCGCGGGTCTGCCGATGCCCGACATGCAGCGTCACGGTCGCGCCCACGCCCGCCGAGGCCGCCTGCTTCGCTGCCATCGCGTCGCACAGCGTCAGGTAGCTTAACCGCCCGGCACGATCCGCGCCGGCCGCCAGCAGAGCCCGCAGCACGCCGGCATTGTCGCCCGCCGCGCCGCCCGAGGGCGCGTCGCCGCCATCCCCCACCACCGTCGTGCCCTCGGATGCGAGGCCGATGCGGATCGCTTCCTGTAACGGCACGAGGTCGGGATCGAACTGTGCCCGCGCCGCCCAGGCCATGTCGGCCAGCCGGTCCGCCGCTGCCTGCGCCGCCGCGACGTCGTTGTCGGCGCAGGCCAAGGCGGCGAAGCCGAGGTCGGGGACGTCGATCCATGGTTGCACCGGAAACAACGAGGCATGCAGCACCGCACCGTCTGCCTCCAGCCGCCGCGCCTCGGCGACGATGGCCGATAGCGGCGCCTCGGCCGTGCGCGCGTTCACCGGGCTGACCAGCATCGGCCGTTTCGCCAGCGCCATCACCGGCCGGCGCCGCCCCGCCAGCACGTCGAGCAGCAGGCGCGCCGTACGTTCCCCTGTCTCGAACATGTCGATGTGCGGGTATTCGCGGTAGCCGACGAAGAACACGTCCGGCTGCAGCATCCGCGGCGTGATATGGCCGTGCAGGTCGAGCGAGACCCCGATCGGCGTGCCGGGCGGCAACACGTTGCGCACGCGCTCCAGGATTTCGGCCTCGGCGTCCGGCTCGTCTTCCACCACCATCGCGCCGTGCAGCGCCAGCAGCACGCCGTCCACCGGACGCCGCGCGGCCAGGCGGTGGACCATTTCGCTGACCAGCACATCGAAGGTTTCCCGCATCACCGGCCCGTTCGATCCGCCATGGCCGGCCAGCAGAGGCACCGGCGTGGCACCGGCCTCGGCCAGCACGCTCAGGAAGCCGGGGATTTCCACGCGCGCGCTGCCGAAGCCGGTCAGGAGTTCCGCGTCACGCCGCAGGTAATAGGCGTTGAACGTGTCCACCGTCGTGCGGAACGGGACGAAGGTGTTGGTCTCCTGCATCAGGCTGCCGACGGCAATGCGCATGGACTGGCTCGCTCCAGGTGGCTGCGCGGGAAGCGTAGGACGCTTCTGCGGGATTGCACCATGCCGCCGGGTCGTTGCGAACGAATTGGCCGGCACGCTGGAAATGGCAATGCCGATGGCAAGCTGCGTGACCGGCAGCCGGTTCGGCGGGGCCGATCCGCAGCGCGGATCGGGCGGCGCCGCGGTTTGCCCGCGGCCGCCGGCTGGGCAACACTGCGCCCCACCAAAGGGGAGCAAACGGCGCCATGAGCACCACACCGACTCAGAGCCATTACCTGCCGGTGCGCGACGACTGGCTCGCGCGGCGGACCGAAACGATCCTGGAACCGACGCTGCCGATCGTCGATCCGCACCACCATCTGTGGGACCGACCCGGCTGGAAATACATGCTGGACGACCTGCTCGCCGATACCAATAGCGGCCACACCATCATCGCAACGGTGTTCGTGCAGGCGCGCTCCATGCACCGCGCCGACGGGCCGGAAGCCTTCAGGCCGGTGGGTGAGACCGAGTTCGTCAACGGCGTCGCCGCGATGAGCGCGTCCGGCCTCTACGGTCCGACGAAGATCTGCGCGGGCATCGTCGGCCATGCCGATCTGCGCAACGGTGCCAAGGTGCGGGATGTGCTGGAGGCGCATATCCGCGCCGGCGGCGGACGGTTCCGCGGCATCCGCCACATCACCGCCTACGACCCCGATCCGGTGCTGCTCAATCCGGCTTACGCACCACCGCCTGGGCTGATGCATGACGCCACGTTCCGCGAGGGTTTTGCGGCGCTGGCCCCGCTGAACCTGACCTTCGATGCCTGGCTGTACCACCCGCAGATCGCCGACGCGATCGCCCTGGCGCGGGCCTTTCCCGGCACCGGCATCTGCCTCAACCATGTCGGCGGGCCGCTGGGCTATGGCGCCTATGCCGGCAAGCGGGCCGAGGTTTTCCCGGTGTGGGCTTCGGCTATTCGCGAACTTGCGACCTGCCCCAACGTGGTTGTGAAGCTGGGCGGCATGGCGATGCGCATCAACGGCTGGGACTTCCATGAGAAAGCCGACCCGCCGTCATCCGACGTGCTCGCCGCAGCCTGGAAGCCGTACGTCGAGACCTGCATCGAGGCGTTCGGCGCGGCGCGCTGCATGTTCGAGAGCAACTTCCCGGTCGACAAGGGGTCTTACGGCTACGCGCCGTTCTGGAACGCCTGCAAGATCCTGGCGAAGGACGCCAGCCCGACCGAGAAGACGGACCTGTTCAGCGGCACCGCGTCGCGCTTCTATCGCCTCGACCTCTGACGAGCGGGACACCCGGATGCAGACCCTGAAAATCGGCGACGTGACCATCACCAGCATCATCGAGCGCGACGGGCCCTGGCGGAAGCCGGGCGACATGTTCCCGGCCTACGACCCGATCGTGGGGGAGCGCCACCTGGCGCGGCTCGACCCCGTGGTGTTCGACCCGGCGAGCGGGAAGATGGTGATCACCTACCAGACCTTCGTGGTGCGCACGCCGCACCACACCATCCTGGTCGACACCTGCACCGGCGAGGACAAGGGCTATCCCGCGCCGATGGATTTCCCCAAGCAGCGCTGGCTGGACGAGTTCGCCGCGGCCGGCCTGCGCTTCGAGGCGATCGACTACGTGTTCTGCACCCACCTGCACATCGACCATTGCGGCTGGAACACCGTGCTGCGCGACGGGCGCTGGGTGCCGACCTTCCCCAATGCGAAATACGTGTTCCACAAACGGGAATACGCGGCGTGGGAGGCAGCGACGAAGCGCGGCGACAACCCGCCGGGGAATGTCTGGACGTTCAACTGCGAGCCGATCGTCGCGGCCGGCCAGGCTCTGCTGGTGGATGACGACTACACGCTGGACGACACGGTGTGGCTGTCGCCGACCCCGGGCCACTCGCCGTGCCATTGCTGCGTGAACATCAAGTCGGGCGGCCAGCGCGCGGTGGTGACAGGCGACATGATGCACCACGCGCTGCAATGCCGGGAGCCGGACTGGTCGACCATCTTCGACTGGGACGCGAAGGAGGCCGCGACCTCTCGCCGGCGCTTCCTGAGCGAGGTCGCCGGAACGGGCACATTGCTGCTGCCGATCCATTTCCCGGCGCCGACGGTCGGGCGCGTGGAGCACGATGGGGAGCGGTTCGACTGGTCGTTCGTGCGATAAGGTCGTCCGTGCGGTCAGGTCGTCCGCGCAGATTCGCGTTGTCGTCCTCGGGCCTGGCCGGAGGACACACGGCTTACCGATTGTAGCGCGTCATAAGATCCGTGGGTCGCCGCGCCAGGCGCCGGGATGACAACGCCTGAGCGGTGGACCTCCGCCCTTTTTACAGCGAATGCGTCCACGTCTGGATGCCAAGGCTGGACACCGCGACCGCCACCCAGGTCACGAACCCAAGCACCAGCGGCTTCGTCCCCGCGCCGACGAACGCTGCCCAATAGCCCTGCAAGCCGACTGCCGCCAGCGCCACCACGAGCACCCAGCGCCCGAGCAACTGGACGTCCGGCGCGTAGCTGCCGAACCAGCCGAGGCTGTTCAGCACCGCCGCCGCCAGGAACAGCAGGATGAAGGTCGGGACGGCCTGATAGGCGCGCTGGGCCAGCGACATCTCGCTCTTTTTGGCATCCGGATCGAGCCAGGGCATCGACAGGCCGAACCCGATCACCAGCGGAATGATCAGCGTGGTCCGCGTCAGCTTGACGATCGTCGCCATGATCCCGGCGTCATGGCTGTAGGCGAAGCCTGCCGCCACCACCGCCGAGGTGTCGTTCACCGCGGTGCCCGCCCACACCCCGAAGCCCGGATCGGACAGCCCCAGCAGGTGGCCGAGGGGGGGAAAGGCAAAGACGGCGACCATGTTGAAGAAGAAGATGACGGAGATGGCGTAGGCGATCTCCTCGGCCTTGGCGCGCAGCACCGGCGCGAGGGCGGCGATGGCGGACCCGCCGCAGATCGTGGTGCCGATGCCGATCAGGCAGCGCATCCGCCAATCCACGCCCATCAGGCGCCCGATGCCCAGCGAGCACCCCAGGCCGACCACGATGGTGACGAACAGCAAGGGCAGCGAGTCGAGGCCGGTGCGCAGGATGTCGCCGATATTCAGGCTGGCGCCCAGCAGGATGATGCCGCCCTTGAGGCACAGTTTGCTGACATCGCCGATCCGCAGCGCCTTCAGCCGCAGCGGCTCGCGGAGCGTGTTGGTCAGCACGACGCCGATCGCGATGGCGAACAGCGGGGCGCCCACCAGCGGGGCGTAGTCCGAGGCGGCGATGGCGACCGCCGCGATCGCCAGGCACAGCAGCGCTCCGCCAAGCAGCCGAAGCTGGGCCGACGGCTGAGGCCGCACCTCGGCGGTCGACGCGACGTTCTGCTGCAAGGCCATCCCGGCTCCTCCTGAGGCACATCCCCAATCTATTCAGAAAATCCTTGCTGTCGCGAGGGATACCTCTGGTATTTTTTCGCCTCTGGCCTGCGTACCCAAAGTGAACCCTGTTGCGACCCTGGGTTCAGCGGTGGCGCCGCTCGACAACCCCGGACCAGCGTGTAGGCTGGCTCGATCAGCCGGGAGGAAACCATGCTGACGCAGGCCCAGATCGCCGAATACAACGACGTGGGCGCCATCGTCGTCCCCGATGTCCTGACGCCGGAGGAGGTCCAGACCTTGCGCGCCGTCACCGACGGTTTCGTCGCGCGCGCCCGTGGCCTGACCACCCACACTGAAATCTACGACCTTGAGGACAGCCACAGCGCCGACACGCCCCGCGTCCGGCGCATCAAGGCGGCCCATCTGCACCACGCCGCCTATGCCGCGCTGACCCGCCACAATCGGATTGTCGGGGTGCTGCAGGACCTTTGGGGGCCGCATATCCGCTTCGACACCGCCAAGCTGAACATGAAATGCGCGGGCTTCGGCGCGCCGGTGGAATGGCACCAGGACTGGGCGTTCTACCCGCACACGAATGACGACCTGGCTGCGGTCGGCGTGATGTTCGACGACATGGCGGCGGAGAACGGCCCGCTGATGATCGTGCCCGGCAGCCACCGTGGCCCGATCTTCGACCACCATGCCGATGGCGTGTTCTGCGGCGCAATGGACCCATCGAATTGCGACGTGGACTATGGAAGTGCCATTCCGCTTACCGGCAAGGCGGGCTCCATCACGGTGCATCACGTGCGGGCGGTACACGGATCGGCCCCCAACCTGTCGGACCACGACCGCCGCCTGCTGCTGTTCCAGTTCCGCAGCGCCGACGCCTGGCCGATCCTGGGTTTTCCCGCCGGCATCGCAGCCTTCGATGCGCTGATGGTGGCCGGCGAGCCGCAGGAACCGCGGCTGGAGCATGTCCCCGTCCGGCTGCCGTTGCCGCCGGCGCACCTGCAAGGCTCGCTGTACGAGAACCAGAAAGGCATGAAGAACCGCTTCTTCGCGACGCCCGCCCGCGCCATGGAGCCCGCAAAGTGACCAGCCGCCCCGTCGAGCCGATCTTCGATCGCACGCCCAATCCGTTCGGAACGGGCCCGGCGGCGCCGCTGGTCTACGATGCCTCGGCTGCGGCGCTGCGCCAGCGGACGGTGAATTTCGCCGCCAAGCGCTACGCCGACATGCTGTTCGTGTCCGGCCTCGATCGCGCCACCGCCGACCGGCACCACCGCTGGCGCGCGGCCCTGGTGCCCGCCGGGCTGGATGCGCGCCCCGACGGATTGGACCTGTCCGCGGCGCTGCGGGCCGCGGTTCATGCCGGCCACCTGGCGGTCGAGACCGATGCCGGCGACCGGCGCGTCACCGTGGCGTGGAACGATCCTGACTTCCCGGCTCCCGTGATCGGCGCCGCCATCGCCCGTCCCGGCTATGGCGGCATCGTTCTCGGCCCGCATGCGGTGCCGCAGTTCGAGCCGAAGCCGATTGCCCGCCAGCTTCCGGGTGCCGGCCAGCCCTGGCCACACGGCGAGGACACGGATGGCGGCGTTACGCCTCCGCCTGCTTTGACCACCGCGCTCGATGGCTTCTTCGCCGGTGCTCCCGGTGCGTACGGCGTGCTGGTCGCGACCCCCGAACGGGTGCTGGTGGAACGCTACAGCGCGTTTGGGGCGCCGGATCGGGCGACGCCGAGCTGGTCCATGACCAAGGCGATCACTTGCACGCTGATCGGCCGGCTGATCCATGACGGGTGGCTGGCCTCGGTGCACGATCCCGCTCCGGCGCCACTTTGGACCGACCCACGAGGCATTCATCGCCTGATCACATTGGACCACTTGCTCCGTATGCGGTCCGGGCTGGGCTTCCCGGTGCAGCAGGCAGACGGGCGCGTGACGCTGGGGTTCGAGAACAGCGCGGTCTACCAGGACGGGATGGACGCGTTCGAGGCCGCCCAACGCTCGATCGTCGCCGCCCTGCCCGGCAGCGTGTTCCGCTACATCAATGCCGGCCTGAACGTCCTCGGCGCCATCATCCGGGACCAGATCGTCCGCCGTGGCCTGCCGTACCACGAAACGGTCTACGGCCTGCTCGCCGACCGGATCGGCATGGCGTCGTACCAGCATTCCGCCGACCTGGCCGGCAACTTCATCGGCTCCGGATCCGGGTTCGCCACGCTGCGCGACTACGCCAAACTGGGCGTGCTCTATCTGCAGGACGGCGTCTGGAACAAGGAGCGCCTGCTGCCGGAGGGCTGGACCGACTATGCGCTGGCCGCCACTCATACCGGCACCAGCTACGCCGCCTGCTTCCGCACCAACAGCGACCGCCTGTTCCCGGACCTGCCGGAGGACACCGCCTGGGCCTCGGGCGCCTCCGACCAGCGCATCTTCATCCTGCGCCGCGCCGGCCTGGTCGTCGCGGTTGCCAACGAGACGGACCACACGATGGACCTGGGCGCGCTCAACCGCCTGCTCGCCACGGCCATCGACACGCTCACATAAGGGGAAACGCCGCCATGACCGTCCGCAACGTCGCCCGCGAGAAACTCGAGCAGGGCAAGCTTTCGCTCGGCGTCGGGGTCCGCATGACCCGCAGCGTGGAGATCGCCAAGGCCATGGCGGTGTGCGGGTTCGACTGGCTGTTCCTGGACATGGAGCATGGCGTGATGTCGCTGGAGGCCTGTGCGCAGATCTCCACCGCCGCGCTGGACGCCGGCATCGCCCCGATCGCGCGCGTGCCGAACGGGCAGTACTCGATCGCGACCCGGGCGCTCGACAATGGCGCGCTTGGGATCGTCATGCCGCATGTCGATACCGCGGCCGAGGCGCGGGAAGTCGTCGAGAAGCTGAAATACCCGCCGATCGGCCACCGTTCGGTGGGCGGCTGGGGGCCGCATTACAGCCTGCGCAACGTCTCGACGGGTGAGGGGGCGGCGGCGTTGAACGCTGCCAACCTGACCGTGGTGATGCTGGAGACGCCGACCGCGATCGCCAACGCAGCCGAAATCGCGGCTGTGCCGGGCGTGGACGTGCTGCTGATCGGGTCGAACGATTTGTGCGCCGAGATGGGCATCCCCGGCGATTTCGGCAACGACCGGCTGGCCGACGCCTACGCCAGGATGATCGCGGCGTGCGAGAAGGCGAACAAGTTCCCCGGCATGGCCGGCATCTACAACGAGGCCATCATGCCGCGCTATATCGAGATGGGCGCACGCTTCATCCTGTCGGGGCAGGACGGCAACTTCCTGATGGCCGGCGCCCAGGCCCGCACCGGCTTCCTGCACCGCACGCTCGACAAGCTTGCCGCGACGCCGGACGCCGCGGCGAAGGAGCAAGCCTCGGCGTATTGAGAGCGGCCGTCAGTTACCAGGGCTTGGGTTTTCTCCCCCTCCCCTTGAGGGAGGGGGATTACCCCTCGGGCGCCTCTCCCAGCCCACCGCCTGCAACCCGCGCCCATCCATTCCGACCGCCGGCAGCCCGAGAAGCCGCAGGATGGTCGGCGCCACCTC
>JARLIJ010000282.1 GCA_031291795.1 Acetobacteraceae bacterium
CGCCCATGTCGATCACGGCAAGACCACCTTGGTGGACAAGCTGCTGAGCCAGTCCGGCGCTTTCCGCGATCACCAGGTGGTGGCCGAACGGGCGCTGGACAGGAACGACCTGGAGCGGGAGCGAGGGATCACGATCCTGGCGAAGGTCGCCTCGGTCGTGTGGCATGACGTGCGGATCAACATTGTCGATACTCCCGGCCATGCCGATTTCGGCGGCGAGGTCGAGCGCATCCTGAACATGGTCGACGGCGCGATCGTGCTGGTCGATGCGGCCGAGGGCGTGCTGCCGCAGACCAAGTTCGTGGTCGGCAAGGCGCTGGCCCGCGGCCTGCACCCGATCGTGGTGGTCAACAAGGTTGACCGTGGCGACGCCCGTTCGGACGAAGTCCACACCGAGATTTTCGACTTGTTCGCAGCGCTTGGCGCGACGGATGAGCAGCTCGACTTCCCGATGCTGTACGCCTCGGGCCGCCAGGGTTGGGCGGACACCACGCTGGACGGGCCGCGCAAGGACCTCGCCCCGCTGTTCGACCTGGTGCTGCGCCACGTCCCGGCTCCGACGCTGGACGCCGAGGCGCCGTTCGCGATGGTGGCCAGCATCCTGGAATACGACAACTTCCTCGGCCGCGTGCTGACCGGACGCGTCGAGCAGGGCCGCGCCAAGCTGAACATGGCGGTGAAGGTGATCCATCCGGATGGTCATGTGGTCGAGACCGGCCGCCTGACCAAGCTGATGGGCTTCCGTGGCATCGAGCGGATCACGGTAGACGAGGTCGAGGCCGGCGACATCATCGCGGTGGCCGGGCTGACCGACGCCACCATCCCGGACACCATCGGCGCGCCGGAGATCAGCGAGCCGCTGCATGCCATCCCGGTCGATCCGCCGACCCTGGCGATGACCTTCCGCATCAACGACGGCCCGCTGGCCGGGCGTGAGGGCAAGAAGGTCACCTCCCGCCAGATCCGCGACCGCCTGTTCCGCGAAGCCGAGGGCAACGTCGCGATCAAGGTGAGCGATTCCAACGAGACCGAGGCGTTCGAGGTCGCCGGCCGCGGCGAACTCCAGCTCGGCGTGCTGATCGAGCAGATGCGCCGCGAAGGGTTCGAACTCACGATCGGCCGTCCCCGCGTGCTGACTCGCCGCAACCCGGAAACGGGCGACCGCGAGGAGCCGATGGAGGAAGTACTGGCCGACGTGGACGAGCCGTTCTCGGGCATCGTGGTCGAGAAGCTGAGCCGCCGCAAAGGCGAGCTGCAGGACATGCGCCCGTCCGGCGGCGGCAAGGTGCGGCTGACCTTCCTGATCCCGTCGCGTGGCCTGATCGGCTACCACGGGGAATTCCTGACCGACACGCGCGGCACCGGCATCATGAATCGGAGTTTCGCCGGCTATGGTCCCTGGAAGGGCACGCTCGAGGGCCGCCGCAACGGCAGCCTGATCTCCACCGAACCGGGTGAGGCGGTGCATTACGCGCTGTTCTACATCCAGGAGCGCGGCACGCTGTTCGTGAACCCCGGCGAGAAGGTCTACGAAGGCATGATCCTGGGCGAGCACAGCCGCGGGTCGGACCTGGACGTGAACCCGATCAAGGAAAAGAAGCTGACCAACGTCCGCGCCGCTGGCAAGGACGATGCCATGTTGCTGATTCCGCCGCGGAAAATGAGCCTAGAGCAGGCGATCGCCTATGTCGAGGACGACGAACTGGTGGAAGTGACGCCGGCCGCCATCCGCCTGCGCAAGCGCTATTTGGACCCGCACGAGCGCAAGCGCCACGAGCGCCGGGTGGACGCCGAAGCCGCCGCCTGAGAGGCCGGTTCCGCACAACTGTGTCATCCCCGGGCCACGCGCCCGGGGACCCGCGGGTCACGGTGCCGCGCGTCACAAAGGAGCGGCCAAACAGGCCGGCCCCGGCGCGCGCCACGCATGCCCCAGCCGGACTGGTCCCGGACCGATCGACGGTATAAACGGAGCGTCGCGCCACATTGACGGGCAATGGCGGCGGCGTACTGTCATAACGGTTCGTACTTCCGGTGTTTCGCCGGTGCCGTTGCCGAACAACCGACCGAGGACCATGCTAACCTGCACCGAACCGTGCATTGACCGTTGTCCCATCGCCGGAGGTGTTGCATGAGCGATCCCCGTCGTGCGCTCGACGCGATCGGTCAGTTGCCGGACGTCGAGATCGACATCGCGGACGCCGCGCTGCAGCTCGCACGCGTGGACTCCCCCGGAGCGGACTGGGAAGCCTCCCGGGCTCATCTGTCGGAGCTGGCCCGCGAGGCGGTTTTGCTGCCGGGCGAGACGCTCGCCGAGCGGGCTGAATCGCTCATCAATCTCCTGACCTCGCGGTATGGCTATTCCGGCGATGTGGATCGCTATGACGACCTCGCCAACGCCAACCTGATCCAGGTCATCGAGCGTCGCCGCGGTCTTCCCGTCGCGCTCGGCATCATCTGGCTGCATACCGCCCGCGCCGCCGGCTGGGCTGCCCATGGGATTGATTTCCCTAGCCATTTCCTGGTCGCCCTGAAAGGCAAGAGCACCCAGGCGGTGCTCGACGTGTTCCACGGCGGCCAACCGATGGATGCTCCCGAACTGCGCGAGCTGCTGAAGCGGATCGAGGGCGAGAACGCTGAACTGCGGCCGGGCCTGCTGCGGCCGATGGGCTCGCGGGCCGTCCTGCTGCGGCTGCAGAACAACGTCGCCAGCCGCCGCCTGCAGGCCAACGACCTGTCGGGGGCGCTGGTCTGCATCGAGGACATGCTGCGCATCGCCCCGGACCAGGCGGAGCTGTGGCGCCAGGCGGCGCTGCTCAACCAGCGCCTCGATCAGGTGGCTGCGGCGCTCAAGGGGTTCGAGCGGTACCTGGAGCTGTCGCCGGACAGCCGTGCCGCCGGGCGTGTGCGCAGTGCGATGGAAGAGCTGCGGACCCGCCTCAATTGAGGCATTGAACGGGACGTGACTGACTGAAGCGCACGAACTGAAGCGGGGGCCATGGGCGATCTGTTCGATCGGGAAGCCGCCGCCGTCCCGGAGCCGTTCACCGGTGAGCGGCTGACCGCTGCGATCGGCGGCCAGGTCCAGATCGAGCACTACCACCGCTATTTGTTCGCCCGCGCACTCTGCCGGAACCTGGACGTACTGGATGTCGCGAGCGGCGAGGGCTACGGCGCCGCCCAGCTTGCCCAGCTCGCCCGTTCGGTCATCGGCGTGGAGTTCAATCCCGCCACTGTCGCCAGCGCGCGGCGGAACTTCGACCGCCCCAACCTCACCTACCTGCAGGGGGATGCCCGCGCCCTGCCGCTGGCAGATGGCTGCGTCGATGCCGTGGTCTCGTTCGAGACGATCGAGCATTTCGACCGCCAGGAGGATTTCGTGGCCGAGATCCGGCGGGTGTTGCGGCCCGGCGGGCTCTGCATCGTCAGCACGCCCGACCGCGCGATCTATTCGGGCCCCGACGCCTCGCCCAATCCCTATCATGTCAAGGAGTTGTCGCAGCAGGAGTTCCTCGATCTGCTGCGAACACAGTTTCCCGAGGTCGCGCTGCTGCGCCAGCGTCCGCTGGTCGGTTCGGCGCTGCTTGCGGACGCTGGTTCGCCCGGACCGCCGCTGGTCTTCGACCGGCGCGGGGACAGCCGGTTCGAGGCATCCACCGGACTGCCGCTCGCGCCGTATCTGGTCGCGGTGGCCTCGGACGGGGTGTTGCCGTTCTTGCCGGCCAGCCTCTACATCGAGCGCAGCGACCTCGACACGGTGGCAATCGACCTCGCGCATCGCACACACACGCTGGCGGAGTCCGAGGCGGCCCTGGCAGAGGCCCGTACCACGATCGCAGCGCTGCAAAGCCGGGAAGCCATGGTGAGCGCGGCTTTGAGCGACGCCCAGGCCGCGCTGGACGAGACACAGGCGGCCCTGGCGGCATCACACGCGGCGGCAACGGCGGCAGAGGCGGCGGCAAATGAGGCGGCGAAGGCCGCACGCGCCCAATCCGAAGCCCAGGCCCAGGCGCATGCCGCGTTCGTCGCTCAGGCGGCTCGGGCGGCCGAGGCGGCCCAGGCTGTCGCGCAGGAGATGGAGGTGCTACGCGGGTCGGCACGCACCTTCCTGCGGTCCTACCTGCCGCGCCTGAAGCGTCACCTGCTCGGCTGAGGCTCACCGGCAGCCGCGTGTTCATGCCACGTTAACGGCCCACGCGCATGCTGATGGCTCCAGAGATTGGTGGTCCGGGGATGCGTGTGTCGCCTGCGCGGATCAGCGCGTTCGTCATCTCGTACAACCGTGCGGGGCTCATCGGCACCTGCCTGCGGGCGCTGTCCTTCGCGGACGAGATCCTCGTGGTGGACAAATCCTCCTCCGACGACACGCGGGCGGTGGCGGCGCAGCATGCCGACCGCGTGATCACCCTCCCCTGGTCGCCTACCGTCGAGGAGACCCGTGCCTTCGCGCTGTCGCAGTGCCACCACGACTGGATCGTGTTCCTGGACGACGACGAGTGCCTGAGCCCGGAGGCGGCGCGCTTCCTGCGGACCGAACTGGCGGAACCACGCGCGGATATCTATGCGCTGCCCCTGCGCCACTACATCTTGGGTGTGCATGATGAACGCGCCTACTACTGGCCGGAATATCATGTCCGCTGCTTCCGGCGCGGTGCGGTCGCCTTTTCCGCCACCGTGCATGCCGGCATCGCGCTGCTGTCGGACCGCGTGATGCAGGTCTCGCCGGACGCCGGCGTGTGCATCCACCATCTGTCGCATCCCGACGTCACCGGCTGGATCGAACGCACCAACCGCTACACCACCCGCCCCGATCGCGCGCGCGTGCCACATGACGGCGAAGACCTCGCGGCCTTCGCGCACGCCCGGATCGACCACTGGCTGGCCCGCACCCAGGACGAGGAACCGGATGGCTACCCCGCCGCCGTCGCGTTGCTGCGCGCGATCTATGACATGGTGGACCGTCTGAAGACCTGGGAGGAGACGCGCGGCCTCGACGGCACCGCGCTGTTCCGCCAACTCTGCGCCGAACTGGATGCGGCGCATGAAGGCATGCGCCAGACGCGGGAGAGCGCGGGCAGCCTCAGCAGCTACGCAGCCATCGCGGTGCGCCGGCTCGCGGCTGCCTTGGCGCGGCGCTCCATGGACATCGGATAGGCAGGCTTCGGGATAGGCCGGACGGCGACACCGACCGAACCATGCGGGAACCGGCGGTCGGCGGGCTGCCTATTCCGGGCGGTGCAGCTCCGCCCGAGGCCGCGTCATGGTCAGCCGACCGTGCTTGAACGCCGCGAGTGGTGCCGCGACCTCCGCCACCGCCTGTTCGGGGGTTTCGGCGTCGATCACCACGATATCGGCCGGATGGCCGATCGCGATGCCGTAATCCGGCAGGTTCAGCAGCCGCGCGGACCGCTCCGTAATCATCGCGAAGCACTCCCGCAACTGCTCCTTCCGGCCGATCTGGCAGACATTCGCCTGCAGGTTGGCCATCCGGATCAGCGATCCGTCGCCCAGCGGAGTGAACGGATTCAACACATTGTTGGTTGAAATCGAGCAGTTCACGCCCTGCCCGACCAGCAGGTTGGCATTGGCCACGCCGCGGCGAATGCTGTGCGCCTGGTCGCGGCCCATCATGAACAGGTCGGTCGCCGGCAGCACCGTCACCGCCACCCCGACATCGGCGAGGCGCTTCGCCAGGCGCAGCAGGTCGTCCGGCGGGAGCATGGAGTATTTGCACCCGTGCCCGACCGCGACCCGTCCGCCCAGCCCGTATTCCTCGGTCAGCTCACAGACCAGGTCGATGTCCATGTCTGCGGCCGAGTTGCCGGAATCGAGGTGCATGTCGATATCGACGCCGTATTCCCGCGCCAGATCGAACACGCGACGGATCTGGCCCGCCTTGTCCGGGTCGAAGTTGGGCGCCGCCCCGATCACCCGGGCGCCGCGTTTCAGCGCCTCGACCAGCAAGCGGTCGGAGGCCGGGTTGTTGGTCAGCCCCTCCTGCGGGAAGACGCACAACTCCAGGTCGATCGCCCAGGCATAGTCCTGCCGCAACCGCTCGATCGCCTCGAAGCTGCGCATCTCGACCCCGGCGTCCAGCTCCACATGTGTGCGCATGCGGGTGGCGCCATTCTTGATGCACGCCTCCAGCGTCGTCCCGGCGCGGTCGTAGACGTCCTGTTCGGTGAAGCTGTGCTTGACCGCGGACACGCGCTCCATTGCGGCGGCCTGGCGGCCAATTTCGGGCGCGCAGCGATCGATGATGCGGGATTTGTCGAGGTGGATATGCGTCTCGACCAGCCCGGCGCAGGTCAGATGTCCGGCAGCGTCGTATTCCGGCGCCTCGGCGGCCAGACGGGCCTCCAGCGCGACGATCCGGCCGCCGGCGACACCGATATCAACCGGCGGCGCGTCGGGCGCACTGGCCAGCCGGGCGTTCCGGACGATCAGATCGATTGGCACTACCCTCGGCAGATCCATGACGGCGCCCCCTTCTCCACCGGCCGATGCTCGCGCGCAGGCTGCCGCCGCGCAAGCCGATGCTGCAATGCAGCGCCTCCCGTTACGCCACCGCGCCCGGTGCCTCATCCGCCACGGCCGGCTGGCGGATCACGCGTCGGGGCGGGATCAGCACCTCGACCGTCGTGCCGGAGCCCACGGTGCTTCGGATGCGCAGGCTGCCGCCGTGCAGTTCCGCCAACCGCTTGGCTAGCGGCAGGCCGAGACCGGTGCCCCCGGCGGAGCGCGACAGGACGCCTTCCACCTGACCGAACGGCTCCAGCGCAACGGCGATTTCCGCATCCGACATACCGATGCCGCTGTCGGTGATCGCCAGGATTACGCCGTCGTCGGGATCTGCATGGGCGGACACCACGACATCGCCCCCCGGCGGGCTGAACCTCACGGCGTTGCCCAGCAGGCAGACCAGGATCTGGCGCAGCTTGGCCGCATCCGCCCGCAAGGCCGGGAGATCGCGCGCGAGATCCGTCTCCAGCGCGATCTGGCGCGCCTGGGCGTGGCTGCGCACGGCTGCGATGCCGGTTCGGACCACGTCGGCAATCCGCACCGTGGTCTCGGCCAGTTGCGCCGTACCGGCATCCAGCCGGGCGATATCGAGGATGGCGTTGATCGTCTCCAGCAGGCTGCGCCCGGCGGTCCAGATCTGCGTGGCATAGTCGGACAGCGGCGCGCCCGGCTGTGGCCGGGTCCGCTGGTCCTTGATGATCTCGGCAAAGCCGATGATGGCATGCAAGGGGGTGCGCAGCTCGTGGCTCATCTGGGCGAGGAAGCGGGATTTTGCGCGGTTCGCCGCCTCGGCGCGTTCGCTGCTGGCCTGCAGCTCGAGGTTGGCCGCGGCCAGCTTGACGCGTTCGGCCGAGACCGCCGCATTCGCCGCCTGCAGCCGCGCCTGTTCGGCGGCGAGCTCGATCTCACGATAGGTGCGGCGCCAGAGCTCACGCACGAGCAGCCCGGTGAGCCCGCCGAGCAGGATGGTGAGTGCGACGCCGGTGCCGCGTACGAGCCAGGTCTGCGTGTGGGAGACGGCCAGGACATCGTCCAGGCCCAGCCCGACCGCCACCAGCAACGGATAGCTGGCCAGCCGGCGCAGCGTGACCAGCCGCGGGACCTGGTCGATCTGGCTCCGGCGCACGAAGGTTATGGCTTCGCTTGGCGCCAGATCCGGCCGCCAGATTGCAGGGCCCTCGGTGGTTTCCGCCGCCGTGCTCTCGCCGGGATGGAAACGTGCCCGCAGGATGCCGTCCAGGCCAATCAGGCTGACCACACCGTGCTCCCCCAGGTCGAGATGGCGATACATCGTGGTCAGTGCTTCCGGCAGCAGCGAGAACACGACCACCCCCAGGAACGTGCCGTCGGCTTTCTCCACGCGGCGGCTGAGCTGGATCGTGACCCGCCGGCTGACCCGGCCGACGACCGGCTTGCTGATGAACAGGCCGTGCTGCTTGCCGTCCAGGTGGACCCGGAAATGCTCCCGGTCGCTGAAGTCGATCGGTTCGGTTCGGTTCAGCAGCGTGGAGGCGCGCAGCTTGCCCTCGGCGTCGATCAGGGCGCCCTGGACGATCGGCCGCCCCAGGACGGCGAGCTGGGTCCGGATCTGGTAGAGGTCGAGATGGGCGGGGTCGTCCCGCGCCTCATCGGCGAGCATCGCCATGGCGCGGTCGACCGTTGTCAATGTTTGCTCGACTTCGTCCGCCAGTGCGGCCGTGAGGTTGCTGCCTTCGATCCGGGCGCTGGCCAGGGCGGCGTCCTGCTCGTGCCGCCCGACCAGCGTGATGACGACCCACATCACGATCGCCAGCCCGAGCGCGAGC
Source organism: Acetobacteraceae bacterium (assembly GCA_031291795.1). Taxonomy (GTDB): domain Bacteria; phylum Pseudomonadota; class Alphaproteobacteria; order Acetobacterales; family Acetobacteraceae; genus Rhodopila. The sequence goes on from JARLIJ010000282.1 coordinate 8,325, forward strand.
ATGGCGACCTTGATGCTCAGCCGCGTGGTGTGGCGGCGTGCACGGACGGCAAAATCCGCCGCGGCATCGGCGCTGCCGGCATGCCGGGCGATGACGCCAAGTGGGCCGTTGCTCCAGAAGCGGTCGAGGGCCATCCCGTCTCCGGCGAGGGAACGCGCCCGATTGTTGCATGACAAAGCGACCGAGGAAATATTTCGTTGCCGGCCTTTGTGCAGACGCTTTGTTGCCCGTCAGGGAGCCGCGAGGAACGTGCGCACCTGATCGACGAAGAAGTCCAGTTGATCGTGGTGCGCCCAGTGACCGGCCTGCTGGACCGCAAGCACCCGGGCGGTCCGGAAATGCGCCAGGCTGCCGTCAGTTTCGGGGCTGCTGGCCCAGCTTTCGGTCCCGTAGACCAGCAACGTGGGACAGACGATTCGTTGCCATAGCTCTGCGATGGCGTCGCGGGTCATGTCGTCAGGCCGCCGCAGCCGCACATAATGGTCGAATTTCCAGCTGTAGGTGCCGTCCTCGTTCTGGTTGACGCCATGCTGGGTGAGGTGGCGCGCCTGCGCCTCGGTCAGATGGGCGTTGGCCTCCTGCATGCGGGCGAAGGCCTGCTCGATCGAGGCATAGCGGCGCGGCTGCCGGCCCGCACAGCCGCGCATTTCATCGATCCAGGCGCGGATCCGGTCCGGGACAGGGTTGCTGTCGGTCGTGACCTGGGTGCGTCGGCCGAGACCCTCGATCGCCACCAGCTTGCGGACGGTTTCCGGATACACGCCGGTGTATCGCAGAGCGATATTGCCACCCAGCGAGTGGGCGACGATGGCGAGCGGTGCCAGCTTTTGCTGATGGATGAGTTGCGCGAGGTCATAGATGTAGTCGGCCATGGCGTAATGGCCGGACGGCGACCAGGCGGAGTCGCCGTGGCCGCGCAAATCGGGGCAGATCACGTGGTAATCGTCGCGGAAGGCGCTCGCGACCCAGTCCCAGTTGCGGCAGTGGTCGCGTCCGCCATGCAGTAGAAGCAGTGGCGGGGCGTCCGGGTTGCCCCAATCCACGTAGTGCAGTCGCAGGCGCTGGGAGAAGAACACCCGTGAGGTCGGGCCGGCGGTTGTAAGGCTCATCGGCAGTCGGTCAATGCGGGGCGCAGCGCGCCGGGTGCCGTCAGGGAGGAAGCCACCATGCTCGTCCTCGTATCGGATGGAATCCGTCACTTATAGGACGAATTCGCCCCGGCAGGCAGCACGGCCGTATCGCGGCGGGTGGCGCCGGTTTGGCGCCGATCCCGGCAGGGTCAGGCGGCGTGACGCTGCCGTGCGGGGCGGCCGGCGTATGCCCGCAGCGTGGCGCGCAACCGGTCCAGCACCGGACCGGTGACGACCAGCGGCGCACAGCCCTCGGCCTCCCAGGTCAGCGGGCCGAATTTGGGGTGCAGCGTCGCGACGCCGCCAGCATTGGTGAAACAGGCCCGGTCGCCGGTATCGAGGTAGGACTCGGCAGGCACGCCCTCGGCCAGCAGCACGTCGTGACGGTCGAGTTCGATATGCCAGTAGGTGACCGTCTCGACCGCGCGCTGGGTGATCGCGTCACCGTCCACCAGGAACTTGACCGGGACCAGCGCTCCCTCGGCGAACAACGCGTGGTCAGGCGAGAGGAACAGGTCGCGAACCGGCAGGCCGGGACCGAATGCGCCGGCACGGACGCATACCGGTTGCACGGCCTGCGGCTGCGGATGGGCGGCAAGCCGGATCGTGCGGTGACCGATCCAGCGGACCGGCCGGAAGCCGTTCGGCAACAGAGTGGCGACCGCGTCGCCGGCGCGCAGCGCCTCCACCGGTACGGCACCGGTGCGGGTCATGATGCAGGTGCCGGTGGCAAAGCAGGGCAGCGCCAGGGACTGGCCGAGGGTGGCGGTGCCGTTCTGCACGAACGCGACGGTCTGGCTGCTGTCGTAATTGCCCTGGATATCGATCGACACGCTGCCGGCGCCGGTGGTCGTCGTCAGCGTGCCATCGCCAAAGCCGTTGGGGGTGAAGCTGACGCCGGTGACCGCGTCCGCAATGCTGATCACGTCGCTGCCGTTGAAGCCCTGGACCGCCAATGCGTCGCCCGCCAGGCCGGCCCCGGCAATCGACAGCGTGCCGGCATTGCCCTGGAAGACCACCGCGGCGGTGTCATCCTGGGTGATCGCGACCGTCCCGCCCTGGGACACGTCCACTTCGCCTCCGCCGCTCATGTTGCCGACCGAGACGGACTGGCCGGTGCCGCTGGCCACGGTGCCAAAGTTGATGAGGGTATCGATGGACAGGCCGGAAATCAGGCCGAAATTGCTGCCGGACAGAGGATCGGACGTGCTGGCGGTGGCCAGCAGGGAGCCAAGGTTCAACACGCTGCCGACCGAGAGCGAGCCGGCGTCCAGGGTCATCGTCGCGTTGGCGTCGACCACCAGGGCATAGGTGCCGTCGGCCCCCCCGGCGTTGCCGACTTCCATGAACGCGCCGGGTTCGACGGTCAGGGTGCCGCCGTCGATCGCCAGGCCGTTGACCATCATGCCGCCGCCGACCTGGTCCACCAGGCCGGAGAAGGTTGCGCCGCTGCTGGCAACCAGGCTGCCGCTGACCGTGGCGAGGATGCCGCTCTGGACCAGCGACCCGACATTGATCACGCCGTTCAGCTCGACCTGGTTGGCAGTGGTCAGAGTATTGGCCTGGCCGGGGCCGCTGACGACGAGCAGCCGGTTGGTCCCGCCGGTAAGCGTGGCGTCATCGGCGGCACCCGGTGGGGCAGTGGCAGGGATGGGGGCGACGGTGTCGTCGGTCCAGTTGGCAGTATTGTTCCAGACGCCCAGGTTGCTGCCGGTCCAGCTGAAGGACAGTGCCATGCGCGCCTCTGTGTGCCAGTGGTGCCGCGCGGTGTGCTACCGGCGGTTGCACACTCCTAGGCGCGATTCACTGATTTTCGGTTAACGCAGGCGTATTCGCCGGCCGTGAGGGATGCCCTCGGCGGTCGAAAGCCCGTTTCAGGCGACGACCTGGTGCCTCCGGCAGCGGTGCGCCCGAAGGCAAGACAGTTAGAATATCTTGCAATAAATGTTAGAAAATGTTAGGATGTCCGAGCACGGCAGCGTCGGCCGTCGCTCAAGGGAGTCCACGGATGCTCGCCAGTCACCTCGCCCCTGTCCTTGCCGCGGCCAGCCCGGTGGAGGCCGCCGCGTGAGCGTGTTGCTGACCGGACCCAACGGCAAAGTCATGATGGCTGCCCCCGGGCGCCCGATGCTGCTGGGGCCGCTGGAAGGTGGCACGTCCACGCGCACCGTCACGTCGCTGTCCTCGATCGCCGGCCTGGCCGGCTGGTGGGATGCTGGCGTGGCCGGCGGTGTCCTTGACCCAACGGGCACACCGCTCACCGCATTCGGTGCCGTGGCCGGCGGCGTGGCGGACAAATCGAGCGTCGGCTCGACCCTGGCGGTCTGGCACGCCGCAACCACCGGCACTGCGCACCCAGTGGCCACGCCGCGCCTGAACGGGCTCCTCGGCGGGCTTGGCCTGAACATGGTCATTCCGCCCAACCTGCCGGCGTCCGGCCAGCAGCTTCCGCTCATGGACCCGGACCAGGGCCTGCTCAGCGCCGCGATGCCGCTTGGGTCCGCCAGCGCCTGGACCATCTTCCTGGTCTGGTCGCGTCCCAACTGGCGACAGGTCAACGCGGCAGCCAGCACGTTGCTGAGCATCGGGGGCACCCCGGTGCTCGCCGCCGACAACGCCACCGGAACCGGCCGGCTGGTGCTGTTTCCCGGTGGCCAGCAGACCGTGCTGACCAGTTCGCTGACGCGCCGGCACTCCCATGCCGTGATCCTGCGCAACACGCCGGGCGTCGGTGTCGATGTCTGGCTCGACCAGACGCAGCTCGCGGCGGCCGCGCCCAATCCGCTGGCCGCATCGCTCAGCGCACCGCTGCTGTTCCTGCACAATGGCGCCGGCAACGGCGGCGCCGAGTGCTGGTTCCATGAGGCTGCGGTATGGAACAATGCGCTCTTCGCCACCGGGATTTCCGGTCTGCTGTCCTATGAGTCCCGGTGGACGCTGGGTCCCCGCAAGGGCATCCAGATCCTGGTGACCGGCCAGTCCAACTCCGGCAACGCCCTGAATGACGGCGCCTGGCACCTGCTCGCGCAGGGCGTGGCCTGGCACCTGGGCGCGCTGGGCTTCGGCGTGGTCGGCAATTACGGCAGCCCGCCGGCCGCCACCTGCATCCATGGTGAGGGCCTCTATCCGGTGCCGGCGTTCGGCTTCAGCGGCTCGTTCCTGAACGATCCCAACGATAGCAGCGCCCCCTCCACCTGGGGGCTCGGGGCGGACGGACTGGCGGTGCAGACCTGGCTGCAATCCGACACAGCTGCGGCGGATGCCGCCGATATCGCCGTCATCCTGTGGCCCTGGTCCGAAAACGACAGCACGCGGCAATACAGCGAGAAGGCCACCTATGAGGCCGCGGCGCGACACTTCCTGGCGCTGGAGCGGGGCATGCTGTCCCGCTCCGCGGCGAGCCTGCCGCAGGTCTGGTGGTCGGCGATCCCATTCGCCTACGGCGCCAACGACTCCGGCATGCAGATGCAGCGCGAGGTCGTCGCCGACATGGCGGCCGATTCGACGCAGAACGTGACGGTGGTCCTGCCGCAGACCGCCGACAGCCTGCCGCGCAGCGTGGGGGGTTCGGCGCTGGTCTATGACCCGACGACCGGGATCTGGAGCGGCGGGGACTCCATGCACCGCGACATCCCGGACAACCGACGCTTCGGCATGCTGGCCGCACCCCTGGTGGCGCGTGCGATCCTGGCGGCCGAGGGCGGCGACACGATCGCCGCCATCCCGGCCGGGGTTCCCACCCAGGGCGGCCCGGTGGCGACCCATGTCTACCGCCAGTCCAACACGACGCTGGTCGTGACCGTGCAGCATGATTGCGGCACCGACCTGATCGTGCCCGCCACCCAGGCGGCGACGGGGCTTGGATGGACGGTGATCGACGGCGGTTCGGTGGCCTCGCCCGCCCGGGTCGTCACGGCGACCGCCTGCACCCGGCTCAACGCCACGCAACTGCAGATCACCTTGGCGCAGAGCCTGATCTATCCCAGCGCGTCGTGTCGGCTGTTCTATCCGTACGGCACCACGACAATCGGTCGCGGCAACGCGGTGACCGACAACCTGGCCAGTGTCGCGCCACCGGCCGGGTGGAATATCGCGGCTGATCTTGGGCCGGGATGGAGCCTCAACATGCCGGTCCATATCCCGATGGCGACCGCGTCGGGGGTGGTGCTGAGTGACACGCCGTAGCGGCCCGGCGCGACCGCCTTATGCCAGGGCCCGTCCGCCGGTATCACTCCAGCCGAGGCTGCAACCCTTTGTGCGAACACGCCTTCTCATATGCCGACGCCACCCGCAGCACGGTGGCGTCTTCGAAATACCGCCCGACGAACTGGACCGACAGCGGCAGTCCGTTGGACGCAAACCCCGATCGCATCGCCAGCGCCGGGTGGCCGGTCACGTTGAACGGCAGCCGCGCCTGGCGGGAGTAAGTGCGCAGCGTCTCCTCGGCGTCCTCGATCCGGCTGGCCGGGTCCATCGAGCTGGCGCACAGCAGCACGTCGACATCGCGGAACACGTCCTCGACCGCGGCGATCATCTGCAGCCGGCGGCGCTGGGCGCCCACGTAGTCGCCGGCCGGGATGAAGGCGCCCGGCAGCAGCCGGCGGCGGGCAAGCTGGCCGTAATCGCCGGGCCGTTCGCGCAGCCAGGGAGCGTGGATCGACCATGCCTCGCTGCACAGAATCACCCGGTTGAGGCCGGAGAATTCCGTCAGTTTCGGCAGCGTGACGGTGGTGACCTCGGCGCCCTCGGCCTGCAGCACGCGCGCGACGTCCTCCAGCGCGGCGGTGACCTCCGGGTGGGCGGGCATGTCCGTCTCATGGAAATGGCGCACAAAGCCGATGCGCAGATTGGCCACGCCACGGTCCAGATGGCGGCCGAAATAGCGCGCCTGGGTGGGCGTGCTGCCGGGGTCGGCCGGATCGTGGCCGGCAATCGCGTCCAGCAGCAGGGCATTGTCGGCAACGCTGCGGGTCAGCGGGCCGACATGGTCCAGCGTGAAGGACAGCGGGAACACGCCGCGCCGCGACACCAGCCCATAGGTCGGCTTCAACCCCACGATGCCACAGGCGCTGGCCGGATTGCGCACCGACCCCCCGGTGTCCGTCCCCAGCGCGAGGGGAAAGAACCCCGCCGCAACGCCGGCTCCCGAACCGGAGGATGACCCGCCCGGATGATGCTCCCGGTTCCACGGATTGCGCGCCGGCGGGAACGGCAGATCGAAGCTCGGCCCGCCGATCGCGAACTCATGGGTGGACAGCTTGCCCAGGACGATCGCCCCGGCCTGGCGCAGCTTCTGCACCACCACCGCATCCGCCTTCGCCACGTTGTCCAGCAGGATCTTCGAGTGGCAGGTGGTCGGCAGGCCGGCCACGTCGATGATATCCTTGATCCCGACCGGCACGCCGTGCAGCGGCCCGCGAATGCGTCCGGCGGCGATCTCCTGCTCCGCAGCCCGGGCGGCGGCCAGCGCCGGCTCGCGGTCCAGGCGGATGAACGCATTGATCTTCGGGTCCAGCGCGTCGATCCGCGCCAGCAGGGCATTCAGCAGCTCCACCGGGGACAGCCGGCGGGCGGCGAATTCGCGCGACGCCTGGGAGGCGGACAGCCAATGCAGGTCGCTCACAGCCCGGTCCCCGCGCGCATCGGCGGCCAGGGTTCGGCCGTGGGGTCGGTCGGATAGCGGATGGCGCCCGCGGTGTTCAGCGCCTGGGCGGCGGCGGCGTAGACGTCCTCCGGGTGATCGGCCAGGGCCTTGTCCAGGCCGGCAGCCTTGGCCAGCGCCGCAATAAGGGTCTTGTCCATGAGCATCCCCGCGTCCGTTGTGCCGTGCGATGATGCAGGCGGATACGCCGGGACGGAAGGGGCCGAGGTTGCCTCGGCGCCCATTCTGCGGCATCGGCAATGGTGCCGCCGCAAGCGGACGGCCATCGCGCGCGCGTGGGCAAAAAACGGGCGGCGCGCCGGGGGGCACGCCGCCCAAAGGTGGTCGCGCATAGCGCGACATCGGGGAGAAAACAGGACACCGGCGCACCGGCTCTGTGACTGCCAATGTAGGGAGTGGTCCCTTATGAAGGGTTAACGAGTTCGCGTGCTTCCTTCGTTTGCTGAATTTTTCGATCACCACCGAGGAGAACGACGGACATGACCGCACCACCGCGGATCGGCCCCCTGGTCGGGCTTAAGGTGCTGGAAATAGGACATTATATTGCTGGGCCGTTCTGCACGCGGCTGCTCGCCGACCTCGGCGCCGAGGTCGTCAAGATCGAGCCGCCGGGCGGCGATCCCGTGCGCGGCTGGGGCGCTGCCGTCGATGGCCACGCGGTCTGGTTCAGCGTGCACGGGCGCAACAAAAAGTCGGTTGTGCTGGACCTGAAGCGAGACCGCGCCACCCTGCTGGCACTGGCCGCAAAAGCCGACGTGCTGGTGGAGAACATGCGGGCGGGCCAGTTGGAGCGGCTGAGCATCGGGCCGGACGTCCTGCACGGCGTCAATCCGCGGCTGGTGATCGCGCGGATCTCCGGCTACGGCCAGGACGGCCCCTACCGCGACAAGCCGGCGTTCGGCGCGATCGGCGAGGCGATCGGCGGGTTGCGGCATCTGACCGGCCACCCCTCCGGCACCACCGACCTGCCGCCGCCGCGCTGCGGGATTTCCATCAGCGACGACCTGGCCGGGATGTACGCCGCCATCGGGCTGCTCGCGGCGCTGTGGCAGCGCGACGGCACCGGCACCGGGCGGGGCCGGGTCATCGACGTCAACCTGATGGACAGCGTGGTCAGCCTGATGGAGGGGATGCTGCCGGAATACGCCATGGACGGCCGCATCCGGCAGCCGCAGGGGGCAGCGATCGCCACCGCCTCGCCGACCAACACCTATCCCTGCGCGGATGGCAGGTGGCTCTGCATCGCCGGCAACTCCGACCTGATCTTCCGCCGCCTGATGCCGGCGATCGGCCGCCCGGAGCTGGCGGAGGCGCCGGACTACGCCACCAACGCCCTGCGCTGCGCCAACCGCGCGGCGCTGGATGCCGCGATCGCCGCCTGGACCCGCACCCTGCCCGCACGCGACGCCGAGGCGATCCTCGAAGCGGCGGAGGTCCCGTGCTCCCGGCTCTACGACATCGCCGATATCGCGGCCGACCCCCATCTGCGGGCGCGCAATGCGGTCCAGGCGATCGACGACCCGCTGATCGGACGCACGCTGCACCCCGGCCCGGCGATCCGGCTGGACGGGGACCTGGCGGACCAGGTCGTGGCCTGGACCGGCCCCGCGGTCGGCGCACACACGGAAGAAGTCCTGGCGACCTGGCTCGGGATGGGCGAAAAGCACGCCTGATCAAGCGGTTCTTGCATCTTTTTGCCACGGTGTCGCATAAGACTCCTCGGGGCGTCCCTGTCCCACCGAGGACCGCATGCGTCGCCTCCTGCCCGTTCTGCTGCTGTTGGTCGTGTCGGCCTGCGCCTCCGGCGGCGGCGCGGGCGGTGCCCGGGTCGGCGCATATGTAGGCGGCACTGTGCCGGTGGAGTGCGCTCCCTTAGCCCGCGCCCAGAGCGGCGTCTACCTGCGGGGGGACGCCGCCGACTGGTGGTGGGAGGCCGATGGCCGCTACGGCCGCAGCTACGCGCCTGAGGTCGGCAGCGTCCTGGTCCTGCAGCGCTCCGGGCGCCTGCCGTACGGCCACGTGGCGGTGGTGTCGCGCGTGCTGTCGCGCCGGCAGGTGCTGGTGACCCAGGCCAACTGGGTGCACCACCGCGTGACCGAGGACCAGCCGGTGATCGACGTCTCGCCGGCCGGGGATTGGAGCATGATACGGGTCTGGTGGCCGCCCGCGGGACAGATGGGTACGGGCGATTACCCGGCCTACGGGTTCATCCGCGCGGCGCGCCCGAGCTCTCACGACAGCCTGATGGCCGCCACGCCAGGGGCGATCCGGGTGGCGATGGGCGGCGGTTAGCCGACCCGGGCCTGACACGGATCAGGCCACAAAATGGGGCACGTTCTGTGTCAGGGACGGTGGTTGATCGCCGCCGACCGTTCCGCCGCATGCGACGATCGTCGTGGATCGAGCGGATACACCACCGTGATATTATACCAACCGCCGCTGAGACCGACTCATGGGCTGTCTCTGCCACGTCGTCATGGCCGGGCGCGTCCCGGCCATCTGTCGCGGCACCCGGCCTCACGGATGGCCGGCACGGTGGCCGGCCATGACGGTGGGACGGTCAGTGCCAACGGCCGTTGGTATTACACGCATCGCGTGCAATTGCCATCCAAGGTCGCGAACGCGTGGCCGTCCAATAATTGCGCCAGGCGTGCCGCAACCTGCCACGCCCCCCCTGTCCCGACACCCGAATTAACCTTCGCGTCCGGCGGCACCGCGCGGTGTCAATCTTCGGGATGCCGCATGTCGCAATGCCCCGTTGCGATGCTGCCAGGCCGGCTGCCACGGAGACCTCCGACGGGCATCCATGGCAACCCGGCCATCCGTTGTTGCCGTCGTCGCGGGTCTGGTCGTGGCCGCGGCCCGGCGGGATGATCCGCGTCGTCGTCAGGGCGAGCGGCGCGGCGTGAAGCCCGGCGCACGATCAGGGTCTGGTTCGGCGCGTGTGCCGGGAGATGGACCGGCCGGGTCCGACATCAGTCCTGCGTCGCCGGCGTCCTGCCCCCGAAATGCGCTGCCCCTTCACAGCGGACGCAGGGGATCGGCAGGCCTCTGGGAACAATGCGCCGGTGTCCCGGTTCCGGCGCTCGCCCATGGCGGCGAAGCTGGGGACCGGGCGCGTGGATCCCCACGATACCGGACGCCTCATGCAGACGGCGCGCGTGCAAACCGTTTCGGTGTCAATGAACAACGCCGCTGCAACCCGCATCGCCACCCGGCCGTCGTCCGGCAACGGCCGCGCGTTCATCCACCGATGACCCGTCCTGCGCGCCTGACGCCGCTTCATCCGCAGCAGTTGCGCCCGGTTGGGTGGGACGGGAATCACACTGTCCATGGCTGAAGAAAATTTGGATGAACGGCTTATGCAACGAGTCCGCCGCAGATTCCGTTGTCGATCCGGCAGGCGCGGCGCCGTCTATCTCCGCTTCGGCAGCCCGATCAGCCAATGCATCGTGCAAGGCCGGAACTCGCACACTGCCAGCCAGCGATCCAGGCTGTTCAAGCCTTGCAGGAACGGCATCGTGTTCGGGTCCCGCGCGCCCTCCCGGATTGCGCTCAGCGCGTGCGTCGATGCTAGCCTGTCCACCAGCGTCTGCGTAATGGTTGCGTCCAAGAAATCATGGCACTCCACCACCAGCGTGCAGCCTGCCAGGGCGGGCACCCGCAGCAGATCGATCAGCGCGCGCTCGTCGCCCGCGCAATCGCAGATCAGCACAGGCCGCTGTGCCCGCCCCAGCAAATGCTGCAGCACCATCGGCGAACATTGCCCGCCCACCGACACGCGCGTTTCCACGCCGTTCAACCGCGCGGCCTCACGGCAGATGTCCTGGGCAAGATCGTTGCTATCGAAACCATGTATGTGCGCATCCGGCAAACGCCGCGCAAGGCCCACCGGATAGTACCCTTCCGACGCGCCGACAGTCATGACCATGTCGGGTTGCGCGGCGACGATCGCCTCGACCGCCTCGGACAATTCCGATTCGTAACAGCCAAGCAACCTGGGCAGCAGCGGCCCGTCATCCGACGCCTCGCGTGCCGGCAGCAGCGTCCCGACGAACGGGCCGGCCTGCACCGCGGGTCCAAACTGCGCCAGGAACGCCGCCAGCAGATCGGCGCGCCGCGCCCGCGCCGCCACATGCCCGATCTCCCAGATCGCCTGGGAGTGCCCAGGTGGCCCCGAAGCCGGTGCGTCGGACACTATTCGGCAGCCGGCTTCAGGTGCTCCTGCAACCGTGGCATCAGTTCCACCAGGTTGCAGGGCCGATGCCGGCTGTCGAGCTGCCAGACCAGGATATCATCCCAGCCGTCCTTCACCGCGCCGGTGCTGCCCGGCAACGCAAACAGGTAGGTACCGCCTGCAACGCCGCCAATCGCGCGCGACTGCATGGTCGACGTGCCGATCTTCTGGAAGCTCAGCATGCGGAACAGCTCGCCGAAGCCCTCGATGCGCTTTTCCAGCACGCGATCGAACGCTTCGGGCGTCACGTCGCGGCCGGTGACGCCGGTACCGCCGGTGGTGATCACCACGTCGATCTGCGGATCCGCGATCCAGCTCCGCAGGACCCTCTCGATCGCACCGGCGTCGTCCTTCTCGATCGCACGCACGGCAACGTGGTGGCCGGCCTTGCCGACCCGCTCCACCAATGTGTCGCCCGAGGTGTCGTTCGCCGCGGTGCGCGTGTCGGACACCGTCAGCACCGCGACATTCACGGGGATAAATGGGCGTGATTCGTCGATACGGGACATGTTTTGCCTCCTGCCGGAACGGCCGTCTCAGTGCAGCCGGGGCACTTCCAGGGCAGCCATTGTGCGCTCCTGGGTCAGCGGCGTGAAGCGGGGGAACGCGCCCGCCGCCAGTGCGTCCAGACTAGGGGCCGGCAGATGCAACCGGGCGGCATAGATCCAGGTGTAGGTCAGCGCATGCGGCACGAAGGCGCGGGTCTCGGCGTTCGGAATTGCCTCGATGAACAGCAGCGGGTCGTCGTCGTCGCGCAGCGCGGCGTTCCAGCGCAGGAAGCTGCCGGGGCCGGAATTATAGCTCGCCAGCAGCCGCATCAGATCGCCGCCAATACCCTCCTGGTTTGCCAGATAGCGCACGTAGCGCTGCCCGAGTTCCAGGTTGAAGGCCGGGTCGTGCAGCCGGTCCTCGGTCAGCGCGACGTTGCCGGCCATGTACTGCGCGGTCCCCGGCATGATCTGCATCAGCCCGCGGGCCCCCGCCGCCGACACCGCGCCGGTGTTGAAGTTCGATTCCAGCCGGGTCAGCGCATAGATCAGCGCGGGATCGACGCGGAAGCCGCTGGCCGGCCGCAGGCGCGGGACCGGGAAGCGCAGCTCGTCATGCGGCCGGCCATCCGCGGCCTGCAGCAAGGCCGCGAGGTCGGCCGCGAAATTCGTCAGCCCGCAGCCGGAGGCCACCAGCAGCAGCGACCGCCCGAGCGCGCGGTCGGATTGGACATTGGGCCAGAGGGCACGGAATTCCGCCTCCGCCCGGTCGGTCTGGCCGACCTGGAGCAGCGCGAACGCCCGCCAGCCCTGCGGCGTGGCCGCGATCGCATCGACATCGGCCTCCGCCACCAGATCGCCGCTTGGAATGATCCCGGTATCGAGGCCCAGCATCCGGCGCGCCAGCAGCCCATGGAAGGTTCGCCGCTCCTCGGCCGCCTTGCGCAGCCAGTGCACGGTGCCGACGGCGTCACGCGTCGCACGGCTGGCCCGCGCCGCCCAGAACGCCGAGGCAGCGCGCTGGCTGGGCGGGGCGATGGCGGCGCGGGCCGATTCCTCGAACAGGATACGGGCCTGGTCGGGGTGGCCGAGCCGCCAGGCCGCCAGGCCGCCGATATAGGCGGTGAGGCCGACCTGAGCGTCGGCCGGGGTTTGCCGCAAGGAGGCCGCGGCGATCCGCAGTGCCTCCTCATCCTGGTTCCGGGTGAAGAGCACCTGCGCCACTTCCGCACGCAATTGCGCGGCATAGGCGGGCAACAGGCCTGGCGTGCCGGCGATCAGCCGCAGCGCCGCCGCCTGGTTCCCGCGCTGCGCACGCTCCTGCACGGCGCGGTCCAGCACGGCATTGCGCGCGATGTCCTGGTGCGGCGGGTCGGTATCCTCGGGCACCGGGGTCGCCGGGAAGATGCGCACCATGGCGGCGTCATTCGCTGCCGGGGGCACCGCCGCCTTCGGGTCGCGACGCAGCAGCAGGGACCGGATTGCCGGCGCGTCGGGCAGGTCCGGATAGCGGGCCAGCCAGCCGCTCAGATCGTCGACGGTCGAGCGGTACCAGCGGCCGATGTAGCGGTCTGCCAGGATCGAACCCAGCAGGAGTGGGTCCTGCATCTCGTCGGTCGCCCGCAAGGCGGCCGGGATGTTCCCTTGCGCCTGCAGGGCGAAGATGCGGCGGACACGCGCCGCCTCGCTGGGCATCAGCGGTTGCGGCAGTGCCACGCCGGCGTTTCCGCCATGCAGCACCACGCGCGGCACCGCCAGTGCCACGTCGTCCAGCCGCCCGCCTGCCGACGGGCCTTTCCCTGAGCCGTTCCCTGATCCAGGCGCTTGAGCCTGCGCAGCCGAAGCCATTGCTCCGACAAGCATAGCCGCCCCGGCCATGAAGGCACGGGCAGCGGGAAGGCGGGAGAACGTTTGACCGATCCCTCGCATGCCGCCTCGCTACACGGTTCTCCAGCCCCGAGGCAACCCCTACCGACGGGACGATATGCGATTATTGAGACGATCTATGGTGAATCAGGGCCTTAGCTGCGGCGAATCGGGCAACTTTTCCGTGTGGCGGGCAAAAAACAACGAATCAGAGCCGCGGAAGGCCGCGCCGGACCAGCTCACTGCGGGAAGGGCGCAAAGCGGATAATTGCCCCACGGTCGTGTGCAACCGGGACTGGTAATTGGGGCAATCAACCCATGCGCGGACCATCACATGCCTCACGAGCATTTGTCCTCCATCACATTGTAGCCCGGCGTTGTTATACCAACCGCCGCTAAGACCGACTCATGGGCTGTCTCTGCCACGTCGTCATGGCCGGGCGCGTCCCGGCCATCTGTCGCGGCACCCTGCCTCACGGATGGCCGGCACGGAGGCCG
>JARLIJ010000050.1 GCA_031291795.1 Acetobacteraceae bacterium
CGGCGAGCACGTCCCCGGCGTCCTGGTGTTCGCCCCCGCCGCGCCGCTGAACTTCACCAACGCCGCGTTCGTGCGCAACCGGCTGCGCGAGGCACTCGCCCATGCCGGTGCGCTGCACCTCGTGGTGATCGAGGCCAGCGGCGTCACCGAGATCGACTACACCGGTTCGGTGGTGCTGCAGGACATCATCGCCAACCTCCACGCCGGCGGCACCGAGGTGGCGCTGGCGCGGCTGTCGGGTGAGCGCGCCCAGGTCCAGGCCGCCCGCACCGGCGTGCTGGCGGCAATCGGCCCCGGCCACGTGTTCCGCACCGTGGAGGAAGCCGTGCGGGCCTATGCGCAGAACACCCAACTCCCCCTCCCCTTGAGGGCTTGGGCCGCAGAGCGGACCAAGGCTGGGGGGAGGGGGCCAGGGTCCGTGCCGTTGGACCCCTCCCCCCACCCCCCTCCCTCAAGGGGAGGGGGAGACGCGCAGCCCCGCGGCTGATTCAGCCGAACGGGCGCTTATCCCGGCGTCAGCTCGATCCGGAGTTCCGCCGCTGCGTCCACTGCCGCCCGCGAGTAGACCAGCGGCACGTAGTCTCCGTGCGCCCACAGCGACGCCATGTCGTCGTAATGCGCCGAGTCCGGGTTGCCCGACTGGCCCGGCGTGTTGATCACCCGGCTGTTGTCCCAGTCGCCCACATCCACCACCACGCGGAACGAAGCGCCCACGGTCAGCCGGAAATCCGTGCCGCGATAGGTCGTGTTCATCGGCGTCGAGCCCGACCCACCCATCGGCAGCGGGCCCACGTCGCGGAACAGCGCCGGGTCGGCCACGCGCGACAGCGGGTGCACGAAATAGCCGTGATGCAGCGCCCCCCATTGCCAATGCCCCGGCTTGTCGCCCAGCAGCGTCCGGCAGGCGGCATAGGCGGCGGTCAGCGTCTCGGTCAGCATCTCGTCATGCCCACCGGCTTCCAGGGCGGCGAGCAGCGCCTCGTTGTCGCCGGGGGCCATCAGAGGCCGCGCCACCGGATCGAGCGTCACCTGGTCCAGCATCGCCGGCTTGAGGTGCTTGCCCCACCAGATCTCGAACAGCGCGCCGGCGGCCGAGTCGGCATGCAGATGGCAGTCCCAGCCGCGCAGCAGCGCCAGCGCCGCGGCCGGTTCGCGCAGCTCTGCGAGCAGCTTCAGGATGCGCTGCGCGGGGATCGAGAACACGTCGCATTGCAGCGCCATCGCGTCCGCCACGCTATGCCTGGGTTGGCCATCCAGCACCCGATGGATGCGGGTCGACCGCGAGCGTTCCGCCCATTCGAAGCCGATCTTGCGTTCGGTGTACGGATAGTCGGCCGGCATGTTCATCTCGTTCGCGGTGGCGAAGAAACCGCGCGCCGGATTGACCACATGCGGCAGGTCCTCCCGCGGATGGAACCCGTCCCATTCGTAGCGCCCGTCACCGGGCACCGGCAGCAGACCGTCCCAGTTCGGCCGGCGCGGCGTCAGCCCGGAGGCGAACCAGCCGATGTCCCCGTCCACGTCGGCGCAGATCTGGTTGACGGTCGGCGCCTTCCAGTGGCGCAGCGCCTCGCCGTGCTCCGCGACGGACTTGGCCGTCATGTAGGCCAGGCGGCCCATGTAGGCGGAGGTGCCG
Organism: Acetobacteraceae bacterium; assembly: GCA_031291795.1. Classification (GTDB taxonomy): domain Bacteria; phylum Pseudomonadota; class Alphaproteobacteria; order Acetobacterales; family Acetobacteraceae; genus Rhodopila. The sequence goes on from JARLIJ010000050.1 coordinate 1,637, forward strand.
GCCTCGCTCCACACCGAACGGACGGCATAGGCGCGGTGCTTCGCGTGGTCCTCGTGGACGACCGGGCCGTGGCGGGTGAATTTCAGCGTCACCGTCTCGGGCGCGCCGTCGTGGACCGGAATGGTTTCCTGCAACACCGTCATCCGCTCCCAGCCGTCGCCGTAGCGGTACTGATGGGGGTCGGTCGGATGCGTCTCGTAGACGTAGAGATCCTCCTGATCCATCGGGAAGATCGTCAGCCCGAACGCCAGGCGGTCGTTATGGCCGATGAACACGCCGGGCGTCGGCGGTTCGGTGGCCCCGATCACGTCCAGTCCCGGCGCCGTCAGGTGCACCACGTAGCGCACCGAGGGGTTGCGGAACTCGCGATGCGGGTCGGAGGCCAGGATCGGCCGGCCGGTCGCAGTGTGGCTGCCCGACACCACCCAGTTGTTCGAGCCCTGCATCGAGGCGTCCTGCTTCACCTCGTCGAAATCGTTGACCTTGGTCCACGACCACGCCTGCGCCGACGGCGCCGTCAGCCGCTCGGGGCTGATATCCGGGTCAACCGTGGCGAGCCAGTAGACGTCCAGCACCGCGGCGGGGATATCGGACGGGTCCAGCCCCTCGGGCAGGCGAATCTGCCAGGCGGGTTCCAGCGACTTGCGGAAGCGGTCGGCGTCGAGGCCGGCGCGCGCGATGACCTGGGCGCGGGCGGCTTCCTGCTCGACATTGCGGCTCAGCGCGTGGGTGCGCACGCGCAGCACGTCCTCGGGCGCCCAGCGCGCAGGGGCAACGCCCATGGCGTAGAATTCCGGGGGCAGCAAAGCCGGGTCCTGCTGCGCCAGGGCGATATAGGCGTTGATGCCGTCGGCGAAGGCAGTGCAGATCGCCTGCGTCTCGGGGTTGCCGTAGGCGTTCCACTCGGCCTGCATGTCGCCGCGATACAGGAACAGCCGCGCGGCGCGGTCCTGTGCCACGAAGCCGGGGCCGTAGTCGGCGGCCATCAGGCCGAGGCCGCGCTTGCGCCACAGATCGATCTGGAACAGCCGGTCGCGGGCGATGTTGAAGCCCTGGACGAAGAAGACATCGTGCTGGGAGGCCGCGCGGATGTGCGGGATGCCCCAACGGTCGACCACGATCTCGGCAGGCTGTTGCAGTCCGGGCAGGCGATGCGCCGTCGTCTTCACTGTCATGCTGGTCCTCGTGCTGCGGTCCCACGCCGCACGTCGGTCATAGTCCTGGCCGGCGTCCTCGCCAAACGCACCGGACCCCGACCAGGGGGCGCTGCCCCTTGGCGGGTTTTAGGGCGGAGCCCTGATCCTTCGTGTAACGTCCCGGCCAATGCCGAGTCCGACCCGCAAGCAAACCAACGGGACGAGTCACATGGATCGGATCCTTCGCCTGCTCACGTGGCCGGCTGCGCTGTTCATCGCCGGTATCCTGCTCTGGTACGAGCAGTACAAGCTGACCGGCAACGAGGGGTCGGTCTGGCTGTTCACCGTCCTGTCGGACTGGCTGCACATCCATGGCTACGAGAAGCCATTCCGCCTGTTCGTGGCCAGCATGGAGATCGTCGCCTCGGTGCTGGTCGTGCTGCCCTGGACCCGCGTGTTCGGCGCCGCCCTCGCGCTCGGCGTCATGTCCGGCGCGCTCTTCTTCCACCTTGTCAGCCCGCTGGGCATCGACCCGTACGGCGATGGCGGGGTGCTGTTCAAGCAGGCCTGCAGCGTCTGGCTGGCGGCGGCCTTCATCCTGCTGGTCCGGCGGCACGACGCCCTGGCGCTGGCGTGCGCAGTGCTGCAAGGCGGTGGGCGACGGCTGGGCGGGCGAGGCAGGTTCGGCCATGGACCCGGGTGATGACGTCGGAACGCGCTGGCCCCACCAGGCGGTGGCCTGGTGGGGCCAGGGGGTAGGCTGCGTCAGGCGGTCGTCACGCGGACCGGCTCGACCTCCATGTCCAGCGTGGTGGGGCTCACCGCCATCGTGCGGTTGAAGTTCAACGACAGCGAGCAAAGCAGGTAGCCCGCGGCGGCCGCGCTGAAGAGCATCATCGCGCCGAAATATGACCCGGTGGACTGAACGATCATGCCGACCAGGATCGGCACGATCGCGGCCGTCAGGTTGGAGCAGAAGTTCATCGTGCCGCAGATGGTCCCGGCCTTGGCCTGCGCCCCAAGCAGCCCGGGGATCGACCAGTACAGGCTGGCCCAGCGCAGCGGGAACAGCGAGATGGAGAGCAGCGCGATCACCACATAGTGGTTCGTCACATGCGTCACCGCGAACAGGCTCACGCCGGCCACGATGGCGGAGATGGCGAACATCGTGTGGAACACGGTGTTGGGGCGTCCGCCGGCCTTGCGCCATTTGTCGGTGATGAAGCCGCCGATCTGCTGGCCCACGAAGCAGAGGAAGAACATCAGCGCCACCGACGCGCCCATCGACTTCAGGTCGAAGCCGTAGGTCACCTGCAGGTACATCGGCGTCCAGGTCATCAGTCCGTAGAACACCGTGCTGTAGCAGCACCAGCCGCCGATCAGCGCCAGCACGTTGCGCTGGCCCAGATACGGCAGGACGTCACGGAACCGGAACTTCTCCGCCTTGGCCGCCTTTTGCGTGCCTGCCTCGATCCAGGCGCGTTCGGCCGCGTTCACGCCGGGATGCTCCGAGGGCCGGCTGCGGATGTAGTAGCTGGCGGCGATGCCAACCAGCACGGTGCCGACGCCCGCGATCAGGAAGGCAATGCGCCAGGAGTTGAACAACGCAATGAGCGTCGTCAGGATCACCGCACCCGTGGCGGTGCCCAGCGGTGCGCCGCCGTCGAGCAGCATGGAGCCGCGGCCACGCTCGTTGGGCGTCAGCCACTGGCCCATCAGCTTGGTGCCGGCCGGCATGACCGGCGCTTCGGCCACGCCGAGGCCGAGCCGGGTGAGGGCGAAGGTCGTGGTGCCGCCGCAGAGCGCACCGAGGCCCTGGAACGTGCCCCAGACCACCGTTGCGGTGACGATCAGGACGCGCGGCGTCAGAGCGTCTGCCAGGATGCCGCAGGGCAACTGCATCAGCGCATAGGCCCAGAAGAACATGCTGTTCAACCAGCCGATGATCCTCGCATCCTGGATGTTGAATTCCGCTGCGATATGTGGCATCGCAATGGCCAACGATGCTCGGTCGATGTAGTTGATCGTTCCAAGTATCAACATCAGGATGAAGATACCCCACCTGACATTGGTTGCTTTCTGGCCGACGCCGTTCCGGCTCATAGCCTGCGCCCTTTCCCTATGACTCTATTTTGATTGAGTTCGTTTGGCGCAGCCGGTCCGGGTTGGTCGGATCCGGCCGCGCTGTTCTGGTCCGTCGTTACATGACAGCACCGATATGCCACGGGGCGAACTCCAGTTCCCCGTAGCCGTACATTTCGCTTTTGGTCTTCTCGCCGGACGCCACGCGCAGCATTGTCTCGAACACCTGCGCACCGAGTTCGTCGATGCTGGCGTCGCCGTCGACCACGCCGCCGCAGTTGAAGTCCATGTCCTCGGTCTGCCGGTTCCACAACGGCGTGTTGCTGGCCAGCTTGATCGAGGGCACCGCGGAGCCGCCATACGCGGACCCGCGGCCGGTCGTGAAGACCATCAGGTTCGAGCCGCCGGCGATCTGGCCGGTCGTCGCGACCGCGTCGTAGCCGGGCGTGTCCATGAACACCAGGCCGTGCGCCGTGACCGGTTCGGCGTATTCATAGACCGCGGTCAGCGAGCTGCGCCCGGCCTTGGCGATGGCGCCCAGCGATTTCTCCAGGATGGTCGTCAGGCCGCCCGCCTTGTTGCCGGCGGAGGGGTTGTTGTTCATTTCGCTGTTGCTGCGGGCGCAATAGTCCTCCCACCAGCGGATGCGTTCGACCAGCTTGCGACCCACGTCCTCGGACACCGCGCGGCGCGTCAGCAGATGTTCGGCGCCGTAGATCTCCGGCGTTTCCGACAGGATCGCCGTGCCGCCCTGCGCCACCAGCCGATCCACCGCATTGCCCAGCACGGGGTTGGCGGAAATGCCCGAACAACTGTCCGATCCGCCGCATTCGAGTGCCACGACAAGTTCCGAGGCCGGGACCGGCACGCGGGTGACGGCATTCGCGATCGGCAGCAGCTCGTTGACCATCTCGATGCCGCGCGTCACCGTCTTGCCGGTGCCGCCGAGATCCTGGATGGTCATCGTCCGCAGCAACGGGCCTTCCTCGAGCCCCTCGTGCTGCAGCAGGCCGGCGATCTGGTTACTCTCGCAACCAAGTCCCACGATGATGACGGCAGCGAAATTCGGATGCCGCGCATAGCCTGCCATGGTGCGGCGCAGGATCGTCATCGCCTCGCTGTCGTTGCCGACGGCGCAGCCCATGCTGTGCGGCAGGGACACGACGCCATCGACGTTCGGGAAGTCGCGCAGGGCGTCGCCGCGGAAATGATCGGCGATGCGGCGGATCGCGGTGGCGGAACAGTTCACCGACGAAATCAGGCCGATATAGTTGCGCGTGGCGACCCGGCCGTTTGCCCGCACGATCCCCTGGAACGTGCGTGCCTCGGCCGCCGGCGCCAGGGCTTCCTGTTCGGTGCAGAACGCATAGTCTCGCAGGAAATCACCCATCTCCAGGTTGTGCAGATGGACGTGGTCGCCGACATGGATGTCGCGGCTGGCGAAGCCGATGATCTGGTTGTAGCGCCGCACCGGCTCGCCTTTGGCGATGTCACGGATGGCGATCTTGTGGCCGAACGGAATGGCGGCATTGGCCCTGACGCCGGACGGCAGAACCTGGCCGGCGCTCAGGGGTTCCCGCGCGATCGCGACGGCGTCGCGCTCGTGCAGGACAATGACGGGTTGCTGGGTGGGCATGATGCTTTCTTTCGGGACGTGGCAGGAGGGCTGCGGTCAGACGAGTCCGTTGGCGTGCAGCACCTGCACCACCTTGTCGGTGGCCTCGGCGGTCAGCGGACGGCCAGGCGGCAGCACGGCCGGGGAGATGTCGAGGCCGGTGCGCCGGATGGCTTCCTTGATGACCGCGAAGAACGGCGTCTCGATGTCGTAGATCGGCGCGAGGCCGGCGATCGCGCGGTGCTTTTCGAACGCCGCGGCGTAGTCGCCCCGGGTGAAGGCGGCAAACAGGCCGCACCCGAGTTGCGGCGCGAAATTGACCGTCGCGGGAATGCCGCCGTCGCCGCCCAGGATCAGTGCGTTGAGGACTTGCTCATCGAAGCCCGCGAACACCAGGAACTCCGGCCGCACGCTCTTGACCTCCTGGATCAGCCGCCGGGTGTGGGCGATCTGCTCGACGGTGTCCTTGATGCCGATGATGTTCTCGCAGCGCCGGGTCAGCGCCAGGGCCATGTCGGGCCCGACATCCTGTCCGCTGAGATTCGGGAAGTTGTAGATCATCAAAGGCAGGTCGACCGCATGCGCGACCTGCTCGTAATGCAGGAACAGGTTCCGTTCGGACAGATGCGCGTAGTACGGATTGATCACCAGGGCTGCGTCGGCGCCCGCCTTCTGGGCGTGGCGGCCATACGCGATCGTGTCGAGGGTGCCGGGGGCGCCGATGCCGATCATCACCGGCACGCGGCCCGCGACATGGCGGATGCAGAATTCGGCGACTTCCAGGCGCATCGCCGCCGGCATGTGGCAGAACTCCCCGCCGCTGCCGAGGATGAGGACGCCGTCGACCTTGGCCGCGATCAGGTGATCCAGCAGGCGGGCCTGGCCGGCCGCGTCGAAGCGGTTGTGTTCGGTGAAGATCGTGGGGACCGGAGGAATGATTCCGCGCAGTGTGAACTCAGCCAATGCCAGCTCCTGTTGCAGGGGGAGGGAGGATCATGACGCAGCACGCAGCAGCATGCTCGGCCGCGCCATGGATGGGACCCAGCCGAGGTCGCGGGAGATCGCCAAGGCCACGTCGATCACCAGGGGGCGCAGGCTGATCATGCGATGGTCCGGCATGTACTGGGTGGCGCCAACCACTGAGATGGCGGCGATGATCTCGCCGGACGCGTCCCGGACGGGCGCGCCGACGCAGCGGACGCAGAACTCGTTCTCTTCCAGGTCGAAAGTGTAGCCGGCGGCCGCGTATTCCTGCATGTGCCTGCGGTATTGCGACCAGCAGGGCACGTCGGGCCGGTTCAGCCCGGTCGGCAGGTGGGCAAGCGCGTCGTCGTAGATCTCACGCCATTCCGCTTCGTTGAGGTCGAGCAGCAGCGCGCGCCCGACGCCGGTCCAGGCCAGCGGCATGCGGTAGCCGACCCGGGTGTTCGCTTCCAGCTTGCGCGAACCTGGCACCTTGGCGGCGTAGAGCACATCGGCCTTGTCGCGGATGCCGAGATGGACGGTGTCCCCGGTCTGGTCCGAAAGCTGCTGCAGCCAGGGGCGCGCGGCGCTGGTCATGGGCAGCTGGTCGCGGGCGAGGAAGCCGAGGGTCATCAGGGTCGGCCCCAGGTGATAGCCGCCGCCGGTGGCGTGGCGGACATAGCCCGCATCCTCCAGCGCGCGCAGCAGCCGATGGCACGTGCTTCGCGTGCACCCGATCCGTTCGGCGATTGCCTGGAGGCTGCGCGTGCCGTGCGAGATCGCATCGATGATGGCCAGCGCCCGATGGACCGCCTGCGCACCCGCTACCTGAGGAGCCTGTTCCGGCATGAGACTGTTTTCTCCGCGTCGTGGTGTATGCGTAAGCCGCACCATAATACGAGAGCCGCTCCCATAATCTGGGACCGGTAAAGTCTCTGCTGCGAGGGAAGCCGCCGGTGCGGGAACGCCGGTCAGTGCTTATGGGAAAGGCGCGAACCTGCGGGGAAAGGCGTCCTAGCCGCTGCGGCCCGCCGCCATCCGCGTGCCGCCGACCACCGCGTCCGCCTGGGCCTGCACGCGGGCGGCGGCGGCGTCGAACACCGCGGCCTTCGCGGGGTCCGCCACGAAGCGATGCCCAAGCCGGGGGGAGAGCTGTTCCAGCTGGCGGATGAGCTTGGATGCGGGGGTTTCGTCGGGGTCGCCCACCTGCGTGCTCCTGCTCACTGGCCACCCGGCGGGCCTGCCCCTAGACTTGCGTCCTGGGATCGCATCCCGCCGATTCTGCCGGGAACCATGTCCGAGAACCTGCCCACCATCAAGTCGCCCGAGCTGGTGTTCGGCATCGCCGGACCGATCGGCGTGGATATGGATGCGATCGTTGCCAGCCTCTCGGATGCGCTGACGGCGGTGCATTATCGGCCGGTGCCGATCCGGCTGACCGAGACGATGCAGGCCTTCCATGCCGACGTCGATCTGCCGCGGACGAACTTCTACGAGGAGTCGAAGTTCAAGATGGCGTACGGCAACGCCATCTGCCGCGACGCCCAGGACCGCGCGCGGCTGGCGCGCATGGCCGTCCTCGCGATCCGCAGTTGCCGGCAGGCGGCGACCGGGGACGCGGACCACGCGGCCGACGGCACGGCCTACATCATCCGCCAGCTCAAGCGGCCGGACGAGGTCGCGCTGCTGCGCCGCGTCTATGGGCGGCAGTTCGTGCTGGTCTCCGCCTATGGCCCGATCGAGCAGCGCCGGCTCGCGCTGCAGGAGGCGCTGCGCCGCTCGCTCTCCACCCGCACCACGCCGGCGGAGCTGGCCGCCAAGGCCGACCAGCTGATCGCGGATGACGCCAGCGAGGAAGCGGACCCGTTCGGCCAGAAGCTGCGCGACACGTTCCACCGCGGCGACGTGTTCATCGACGGGCTCAGCCGGCTGGCGATGGCGGAGAAGCTGACGCGC
>JARLIJ010000283.1 GCA_031291795.1 Acetobacteraceae bacterium
ACCAGCAGCACGGCCAGCGAGACATTGACGAGGCGCGAACTGACCGGGTCATGCAGGACCCGGGACAGTGAAGCACCTGCCGACAGCCAGCCAAGGTGAATGACCACGATCATGATGCCGAGGCACGCCGTTTTGACGACCGCGTCCAGGCCGTGATTCTCGGCGAGGATGGTCGAGCCCGCGAACACGGCGGCGATTGCGAGATATGCCTTCGGGTTGGCAATCGCCAGCAGGAAGCCGCCTGCGAAGCCGGGTGCCACTGCAGGCCTCGCCTGGCTGTCAAGCGGTGGGGCCATGGCAATTCTGAAGGCCAGGACAACGATATAGGCGATGGCGACGCCTTCGAGCACGCGGGCGCCATGCGGTATCGCCAGCACAAACGCAACCACGCCGACCGCCACCGCCAGCAGCACCCCAATCGTTCCGGCAATCAATCCACTGACGTATCTGAGCGACCGCCAGAACCCGAAAGCTGCGCCGACGGCCGTTGCGCTGATCGTTGATGGACCTGGACTGCCCATGATCACTGCGGACGCCACGATCAGTGCCATGACGGGACGCCATATCCCGGCCATGTAAACGGCCTCGCCGGTCATTGGATTTCCTGTAGGGTTGCGCGATGGAACCTCCCTTACAGCCGGGCGGCAAAGGCCGGCTTGAACGGTTGTGCAGACACTCACCCGGCGATGGCGCCACGCCCCGGGGGCGCATCCGGATCGGTTCCGGCAGCCGCGGGATCGAGCGCCTGGAAGCCCATTTTCGTGGCCAGGCGTACGCACCGCACCGCCACGACACCTATGCGATCGGGATCACGCTCACCGGCGTGCAAGCCTTCCGGTATCGCGGTGAACAGCGGTACTGCCTGCCCAATGCCACATCCTGCATCCCGATGAGGTTCACGACGGTGGTCCGGGAACCGACGCGGGATTTGGATACCGGATCCTCTATCTTGACCCCGGCCTCGTTCAGGCTGCGCTGATGGGTCGGCCGCTGCCTTTCGTTGCGGACCCGGTTGTCGATGCCTCACGCCTGCCAGACGGATTTCCCGCCGCTGCCTGGGATATCGAAGCAGAGGTCGATGACAGCTTGCACATCGAGATCGTGGTTGGCGTGGCGGACCTGCTGCTCGTTGCTTCGTCGGGCACCGTGGTGCGATCGCCCTCGCCCGCCCACGTGCAGGTATCTCGCGTGCGCGACCTGATCGCGGCTTGCCCGGCGACGCGATATTCCAGGGATGAGCTTGAACGTGTCTCCGGCCTCGATCGCTGGACGCTCGCGCGGCAGTTTCGTGGCATCTACGGAACAAGCCCAAGCCGCTTTCGTACTTTGCGACAACTGGACCACGTGCGCCGCCTGGTACGCAGCGGTACATCGCTCGCCGAGGCCGCTGCTGAAGCCGGGTTCGCGGACCAGAGCCATATGTCGCGGCGCTTCAAGAGCGCGTATGGCCTGACACCAGCCGCCTGGGCGTCTGCGATAGCGTGACGCCCAGGTGCGGGCGCTCTCAACCCATCCCGGCAATCTGGCTCGCCTCCCCCTCATGTGCCACTCTTCTGCTGAAAGCGCGCACCAAGCCGCCACGGGAGAGGAACCCAACGAATGTCCGACGTCACCACAGATCTTGACCTGCTCGCCGGCGTCCGTGTCGTGGACCTCACCCAGTTCGAGGCAGGCCCCTCCTGCACCGAGACCCTCGCCTGGCTTGGCGCCGAGGTCGTGAAGATCGAGAACCCAAAGATGGGCGATCCGGGGCGCCGGCTGCGTGCGGGCCAGCCGGACAACGACCCGTATTACTTCCACGTCTTCAATGCCAACAAGAAGTCCATCACCGTCAACCTGAAGTCCGACCGCGGCCTGGCCTTGGTGAAGGATATGCTCCGCACCGCCGATATTGTCGTGGAGAACTTTGCGCCCGGCGCGATCGAACGCCTCGGGCTGGGCTACGACGTGGTGAAGGCACTCAACCCCGGCATCATCTATGCCCAGGTGAAAGGCTTTGGCGAAGGCAGCCCATACGAGAAGAATCTCGCCTTCGACATGATCGCCCAGGCCTGCGGCGGCACGTTCTCGGTGACCGGGGAGGCCGACGGACCGCCGACCCGCCCCGGCATCTCGCTGGGCGACACCGGCACCGGGATGCTGCTGGCGATCACCATCCTGGGCGCGCTTTGCAAGAAGCGCGAAACCGGCCAGGGGCGCCGGCTGGAGGTCGCGATGCAGGATGCGATGATGCACTATATGCGCATCAACTTCGCCACCCAGGGCCTGACCGGCAAAGCGGCGCAGCGCGGCGGCAGCAAGGTCCCCGGCATCAACAACGCGCCCATGGGCCTGTATCCCTGCGCGCCGGGCGGCCCCAACGACTACGTCTACATCATGACCAGCCGCGCCAATCCTGACCACTGGGACCGCCTGCTGAAGCTGATGGGCCGCGAGGACCTGATCGGCGACCCGCGCTACGCCACCCCGGCCGACCGTGTCGTCCGGGAGGCCGAGGTCGATGCCATCATCGCCACCTGGACCCGCAGCCGCAGCAAGCAGGCGGCAATGGAGGCGGTCGGTGGCGTCGGCGTTCCTGCCGGCGCCGTGTTCGACACCATGGAACTGCACGACGAACCGAGCTTCGAGGCACGCGGCATCATGCAGGTGATGCAGCATCCGGTGCACCAGCCCTTCAAGATGCCGAGCTGGCCGGTGCGCGTGGACGGCCAGACCGCCCGCGTGAAGCCCTCTCCCACCCTCGGCCAGCACACCGACACCGTTCTGGTTTACTGGCTCGGGCTCACCGAGGCGGATGTCGGGTGACGCGCGGGCGGGATGGTCTATCCAGGGGTCGCCGTTTTGGAACGAAAATCGGCTGCGTGCAGGCTTTACCGCCCACGCCGTGCCGCTTAGGGTGGGTTCATGTCCGGTCTGATGATTAAGCGCACGTGGAACCACAAGCCCTCCGATGGGGTGGACTGGGCGTGCGCTTGGTGATGCCAGCGACATAAACACCCCAAGAGCCCCGCCGGTGACGGTCGGGGCTTTTCTTTTCCGACCCGTTTCCCCGGCAAAACCACGGAGAACGGAGTCTTATGAGTCCCCTGTCCCCCCATCCCAGAGTGGGTATCGTCGGCGCCACCGGCGCGGTCGGCGGCGAGCTGCTGCTGTGCCTCGAACAACGCCACTTTCCGCTTGCCAGTCTGCGGTTGTTCGCCTCGCCCCGTTCGGCGGGCCGCTCGCTGCTGTTCCGCCACGCGCCGGTGCCGGTCGAGGTGCTGACCGAACAGGCGCTTGCCGGCCTCGACATCGTGCTGTTCTCCGCCGGCAGCGCCACGTCGCGCCAGTTCGCACCGGTGGCGGTCGGCCAGGGCGCGGTGGTGATCGACAACTCCTCGGCGTTCCGCATGGACGCGGACGTGCCGCTGGTGGTGCCGGAAGTGAACCCCGAGGCGATCGCCACCCATCGCGGCATCATCGCCAACCCGAACTGCGTGGCGATCGTGGCGACGGTCCCGCTCTGGCCGCTGCACCGGCGCAACCCGATCCAGCGGGTAATCGCCGCAACCTACCAGGCGGCCTCCGGTGCGGGGGCCGCCGCGATGGAGGAACTCCGAGAGAGCACCGTCGCCTACCTGGCCGGGCGTGATTACACCGCCCGCGTGCTGGCCCACCCCTATGCGTTCAACCTGTTCAGTCACGACACCAAGGTAGATCCCGCGAGCGGCTACAACGACGAGGAGACCAAGGTGATGCGCGAGATGCGCAAGATCATGGGGCAGGCCGACCTGCGCATCGGGGTGACCTGCATCCGTGTCCCGATCCTGCGTGCCCATTCGATCGCCCTGACGGTGGAGTTCGCCGACCAGGTCACACCGGAGGAGGTGCGCGACGTGCTGGCATCAGCCCCCGGGGTGCGGCTGGTGGACGATGTCGCGCACAATCATTTCCCGATGCCGCGGGAGGCGTCCGGGCAGGACGACATCCTGGTCGGCCGGATCCGCCGGGACGTGAGCGACCCGTCCGGGCGCTCGATCGCGCTGTTCGTGGCGGGGGACCAGTTGCTGAAGGGGGCTGCCCTGAACGCGGTGCAGATCGCGGAGAAGCTGGTGGGGTAACTGGCCGGCGCGGGAAGCTCCTCCGCTGTGGCAAGCGGAGGGCTTGTTGCCCTGCCCGTTCAGCGCGTACGGGCGCGCAATTCCCGGAACGACACCATCTTGCGGCGCTCCGCATCCCACAGCGCAAGGCGGGCACAGCCCAGGCTGCTACGCAACGTCAGCCGCGGCGCCGCCTGGAGGGCGGGGTTCGCCTTGAAGCATTCGCGCAGGCGGTAATTCGGAATGCGGCTCGCCAGATGGTGGATGTGGTGGAAGCCGATATTGCCGGTGAGCCAGTGCAGCACCACCGGCAGGTCGTAGAACGACGCGCCCTGCAGCGCGCCGGCGGCGAAATCCCACTGCGCGCGGGGTTCCCAGTAGGCATCCTCGAACTGGTGCTGGACGTAGAACAGCCAGATGCCGATCGTCGCGGCCAGCAGCATGACCGGCAGCCAGCCCAGCAGCACCGTCACGGGCCCGAGGGTGACCACCAGCGTGGCAAGCACGGCGGCGAGGGCCGCGTCGGTGCCCAGGATGCTCAGCCAGTCGCGCCAGCGCCGCCGCGGATTGCCAAGCGGAATGCGCGGCTGGATGAGGAACAGCCACGTCGGACCGGCCCCCAGCATCACCAGCGGGTGGCGATAAAGCCGGTACGCGAGGCGCCGCCATGCGGGCAGCGCCAGGTATTCCGGGATGGTCAGAGTGGTCACGTCACCGACGCCGCGGCGGTCCAGGTTGCCGGCGCTGGCGTGGTGGATGGCGTGGGCGCCGCGCCAGACGGTGTAGGGGGTCAGCGTCAGGACGCCCAACACCCAGCCGAGCAGGTCGTTCGCCCAGCGTGCGGTGAAGAACGAGCCATGACCGCAATCGTGCTGGAACATGAACAGCCGCACCAGCAGGAACGCGCCCACGGGAAACAGCAGCATCGCCGCCAGGATACCGTGGTCCAGCGCCACCAGTGTCGCCGCCATCACGGCCAGGAACAGCAGACCGGTGATGGAAAGCTGGATCAGCGCGCGTCGCGAGTCGGGCTTGAGGTATGGCGCCACCATCGCTCGCCAATTGCCGAGGGCCGGTTCGGGCAGCGGTACGGCAATGTCGGGATGGATCATGAGCGGCCCCTGACGGAGGAGAAGTCTGCCTCAGACGGCACGTCAGCCAAGAATCTGCATGACCATCTCGCGCAGTTCCGCGGTGGAGAAGCTGGGCACCAGCGGTGTCCGTCCGATCGCGGGCGGGTAGCCCGGATCGACGTCCGGCCAGGCGGTGTCGGCCAACATCCGATCGCTCGGCAATCTTGCGATGGCGTGCGGCGCTGCCGTCCTGCCGGATGCGGCTGCCTGAGCTTCGGGCAGTATCGCCCTGGCGCGCTGTTCAGCTGAGCGGCCGAAAATGCCGTCCCGGTCATCCTGCGCCCGGATGATGCCATATCCCGTGCGCGGATCGGGTAAATTGATAGACTTATGAAACATTCAAGCTCCTGCAAGCGTTCCCGCCGCCGCGACATGCGGGGCGGATCTAACCTCGGGAATGGGATAAGGGACCGGGTTCGACGCTTGAGGCGGAACGAAATACGGTACTTTACTCAACAAAAGGTTGACGCGTCTGATGTGGGAACGCGCCCGTCTGCGTGCAAGCGACCCGGTGGGTCGCTGCGGCAGCCGAGGGTAGGGTCGGCGAAGTGGGGGGCTTCTGTTGCCCGGTGCCCCCCGAACCGCGCTTATCGCTTATGCAGCG
>JARLIJ010000284.1 GCA_031291795.1 Acetobacteraceae bacterium
AACCCGCTCACCACGAAGGCGATGAGGATCGTCCTGGAAACATCGATGCCCGACATGTAGGCGGCGTCGGCATTGGCGCCCACGGCGTAGAACCGCCTGCCCAACGTCGTCTTTCGCAACAGCACGATGCCCGCCACCACCACGGCCGCCATGACCACAACGGGCATGGGCAGCCAGCCGAACAGATTGGCATTGCCGATGAACCGGAAATCCGCCGGGAAATCGTAAACGACATAGCCTTTGAGAATGACGTAGGCGAAGCCGAACACCGCCCACTGAACTCCGTAGGTGGCGATGAAGGGCGGCAGCCCGCCGCGGGCGATCAGCAGGCCGTTGACCAGTCCGAGCGCCGCGCCGAAGAGAAGGGCGGTGCCGAAGGCAAAGCCAAAGAAGATTCCGGCCTTGACCATAATGGCGGCGACAACCGCAGTGATGGTCATGACCGACCCGACCGAGAGATCAGGGCCGTCCAGACCAAAGGTGATGAACGTGAAGGTCTCGCCAACCCCCAGGATGATGAGAACGCATGCGTTCGTCAGCGTGAGGCTGAGGTTTCGCTCGGTGAAAAAGACATTGGAGAAACTGCCGATGGCGAGGCAGAGGATGACGAGAGCGGCGAGGCGGCCCATGCTGGCCCATGTCGTAAGCTCGACCTGAGCCAGCTTGCGTTTCAGCGCGTGGTCTGCGACGGCTGGAGAACTCACGCCCTTGCCTCCTCTCTCATCGACGCCCTGACCTGGAAAGCGATGGCGAGGATGATGATCGTTCCCATCAGGGCAGGCTCCCAGATGGGAGGCATTTCTACGACATCCATGCCGTTTCTGAGCAGGACGATCAGCAGAACACCGAGGAAAGAGCCGCTCACGTCACCCCTTCCCTTCACCAGGCTGGTCCCGCCAAGGACGGTGGCCGCGATGGCGTCGAACTCCCAGCCGACGCCGACGATCGGGTCGGCGACCTGCAGCCGCGCCGCCAGGATGACACCGCCCATGGCCGTCACGGTGCCGGCGAAAACATAGACGAACCATTTCCAGAAGGTGGTGTTGACTCCCGACAGGCGTGCTCCCGCTTCGTTGCCGCCGATCGCGATGACGTAGCGGCCGAATTTGGTGTGGTGGAGGATGGCCCAGACCGCGAGAAAAATGATGCCGCACAGGATGGCCGCCACCGGGACATAGTGTCCGATCCGCGAGCCGATCAGAAGGAAGATGGCATTGTCGGTGAAGACCGCCTTGGAGTGGGTCAGGGCCAGGGTGAACCCGTAGATGACGCCCTGCATGCCCAGGCTGGCGATGAACGGCGACATCTTGCAGAGGGCGATGAGCGTTCCCGTGATGGCCCCGAGAAAGGCGCCGGAAAGAACACCCGCCAGAATCGCTGCGGGGGCCGGCCACCCCGCCCTGAGCGCGAGCACGCTGACGATGCCGGCCATGGTCATGACCGCCCCGAGCGAAAGGTCGAGTCCCTCGCTGAGAATGACGATTGTCATGGCCGCGGTGACGACGAGGAGAACCGCCCCCTGCTGCATGATATTGATCGCATTGTTAATCGTCATGTATCGGTTAGAAATCAAGGAAAAGGCGACAATCAGGGCAACATTTACCCAAAATATTTTTGGCATATTAAGAAGTATTTTCAACGCATTCATGCCGGCATTTCCCATGGCCTGCCTATGCGGCATTCTGATCTATGCCATTTCCGGTTGATTTCTCCGGGATGGCATCCATTGCGCAGGAAATTATCTTTTCTTGGGTCGCTTCGTCGCGCGAAAACTCCGCCACGATCGTTCCCTCGCGCATGACAAATATCCTGTCGCTCATGCCGATGACTTCGGGAAGCTCGGAGGAAACCATGAGCACGGCGCGATTCTCCTTTTTCAACTTGTTCATGAAGGCGTAGATTTCGCGCTTGGCGCCCACATCGATACCGCGCGTCGGCTCGTCAAAAATGAAAATCTCCGATCCGGTAGCCAGCCACTTGGCTATTACGACCTTCTGCTGATTGCCGCCCGAGAGATACTGGGTTATCTGATCCCCAGACGGCGTGGCGATTCTGAGGATCTTTATGTATTCCTCGGCAATGGACTTCTGTTTGCGCAGATCGACCCAACCGCGGGGGAAAGCCTTGTCCAGGCTGGCCGACAGAACGTTCTCGGCGACGGACAGAATAAGGGCAAGGCCCTGGCGCTTGCGGTCCTCGGGAAGCAAGGCGACGCGGTTCCGGACACTGTCTTTCGGAGTCTTGCTCTTCGTCTCCTTGCCGAAGATGATGATCTTGCCGGCATCGTGGCGGTCGGCGTTGAAGATTGCCCGCGCCAGCTCGGTGCGGCCGGAGCCGACGAGCCCCGCCAGCCCCACGATCTCGCCGCGGCGAAGCGTAATCGAGACGTCGCGCAGCCCGGTCGCTTTCGAACTCAGTCCTTCGACGCGCAGCACTTCTTCCCCGGGGCCGACCTCCTCGTGTTCGTAGAGCAGGTCGATTTCGCGCCCGACCATCATGGTGACGAGACTGTCGACGGTCACTTCGGAAAGTTCGTGCGTGCCGACGTACTTGCCGTCACGCAGGACGGTCACGCGGTCGCCGATCTCCTTCATCTCCCTCAGGCGGTGGGAAATGTAGATGATTCCGATGCCCTTGGATTTGAGCTCGCGGATGGTCATGAACAGCTGTTCGATCTCGCGATCGGTCAGCGAGGCGGTGGGCTCGTCCATGATGAGGATGCGCGATTTGTGTGTGAGCGCCTTGG
Source organism: Acetobacteraceae bacterium (assembly GCA_031291795.1). GTDB lineage: Bacteria > Pseudomonadota > Alphaproteobacteria > Acetobacterales > Acetobacteraceae > Rhodopila. The sequence continues at coordinate 2,747 of JARLIJ010000284.1, forward strand.
CGACCTCGACGACCTGCTGCTGAGCCGTGCTGAGTTCCACGGCCAGGGCGTGCGTGGGCACCTCCATGCCGAGCGAGGCGAGGATCTCCCTTGCCTTGCGGTGGGCCGTCTTGTGGTCCAGACGGATGAGCTGGCGGGTCGGCAACTGGTCGATGAAGATGTTCTCGGCGACGTTCAGGTAGGGCACCAGGTTGAATTCCTGGTAGATGATTCCCACGCCCAACTCCTGGGCCTTGCGCGGGGTCAGATTGACCGCGGGCCGGCCGTCGATGAGGATCTCGCCGGCGTCGGGCCGATAGGCGCCGGCGATGATCTTCATCAGCGTCGATTTGCCGGCGCCGTTCTCTCCTAGCAGGACGTGGACCTCACCGGGCCGGAGGTCGAAGCTGACGTTGTCCAGCGCCTGAACCCCGGGGAATGCTTTGGAGACATTCCTGACCTGAAGCACATACTCGCTGCTGGCCAGGGACGATGACTCCGCGGCGGCGGAAGACGGAATACGGCGCACAGTTGTTCCTTCGGTGCTCGAAAGGTCGAAACCCGGTGAGGTCGGCTCAGGAACGATCAGCGCCGCTTGAGCAGCGCGTCGGGTCGCTCGTCCATCGCGTCGAGGTTGGCCTTGGTGACGATGGCGATCGGCGTCTTGATGAGCCGCGGAACCGCCTCGCCGTTCAGCGCGCGCACGGCGGCGACGACCGACAGATAGGCCTGGTCATAGACGTCCTGGGAGACGGTGAAGGTCTCGCTGCCGTTCTTGACCGCCACGTATTGCGGCTCCTGGACATCGAATCCGCCGACGATGACCCCCGTCATGCCGGCGGTCTTGAGCGCCTCGACGGCCCCTTCGGCCTGATTGCCGCCGACCGCGACCACCGCCTTGAGATCCTTGCCCCATTTGGTGATGTAGTTTTCGGTGACCCGGCGGCCCTGGTCGAATTGCCAGTTGGTGACGGCGCTTTCAGCGGTGATACCGGGGAAGTTCTTGGCGACGTAGTCCATCAGCCCGTTGACGCGCAAATCCGAGGTCGACTGGCCCGGAACGCCCGCGAGGACCAGCAGCTTGCCCTGGCCGTGCATCATCGGGCCGACGGCCTTGGCGATCTCCACGCCGGCCTCGACGCTGTCGATGCCAACGAAGGTCAGATAGTTGAGGTTCTCGGGGCCCATCGTATTGTCGTAGACCACCACGATGCCCGCATCGAGCAGGTCCTTGACAGCACGCCTGATGGCGTCGGTATTGGCCGGGGCGAGGACCACGGCGTCGACGCCGGCGGTCACAAGGTCCTCAAGGATGCGCGTCTGCTCCTCGACGTTGTCGGCCTTGGTCGGCGCGTAGGTGACGATATTGACGCCGATATTCGCGCCGGCGCGCTTGGCCGCGATGATGTGCGACTCCCACACCGGGATAGCGGCGCTCTTCACCACCACGGCAATCGTGTACTTTTTCTGCGGCTTCACGTTGTAGCCGAAATCCTTGGCTGCGATGGCCGTATCGGTCCCTCGATGCACGACCTTCGATTTGTCCCATGTCTGCGCCATTGCGGTGCCGGCGGCCATGAGGCCAATCATTATCGCAATAAGAACCTTCTTCATGGAGATCTCCCTAAGTTTACGTCTTTACTCTTGGTTTTGTTCAGTTGGCGCGGACTCCGCCGCCCGGTAACGGCGCCAAGACCGGCGCGCGGCGGCGCTGGCCAGGGACAGTGGCGAATGCATCGGCGAGGGTCATCTTCAGGAACGTCCCGACCCGCCATGTTCCGGCAAGCAAACCGGAAATTCCCTGCAACCCCATCCTCGCCTGTACGGTGCCTCAGCTACCCTGCTGGCAACATGAACAGAACCCTGTTCCATGTCAGCGAGCATGCGACGTGCTCCAATTTACCGACTTCGACTTGCCATCTTCAGTCCGCAGGGTTCGTCTCCAGGCAGAGCAACCATTCGTGCAACATCGTGTAACGCGAACCTCTCGGGCTGGTCCGCTGGCAGTTTTCGACAGGTCCACCCCGGTGTCAACAGCAAATTGAGCATCATTTCTTACATGCTCAAATGTGCATTCGTTTTGCCGGCAATGTCCGGGTTGGGTGGCGAGTCGATGTTGCAACGGAATGACGGGTTCCGCTCAGGCGGCCTGGCCGGCGTTGCGTCCCGCCGCGGCGCGGGGATCAGCCCGGCCCGGGCAGGGCGCGCGCAATCACCTTGGCGGCGAGCGCCAGCGACACCGCCCCGGGGTCGCGGTGACCCACGCTGCGCGCGGCGTGCACCCTGGCGCGGCCAAGTTTCGGCGTCATCGCGGCGGTCGCCTCGGCCGCGGCGGCGCTGGCTTGCGCGGCGGCGTTCCAGGCATCGGCAAGGGACCGGCCCCGCGACAGTTCGGCCTCCAACGTCGCCGCGAACGGCGCCAGCGCGTCCACCAGCGTCTTGTCGCCGGGTTTGGCGCCGCCCAGCCCGGTCATTGCCTCCAATGCCAGGCGCGCGCCCCGCGCCACCGCTGCCGGCTCGATCGCCGTGTTGTCGCCGATCGCCTCGCCCGCGGCCCGCAGAGCGGCGCCCCACAGCGTGCCCGAGGTGCCGCCGGCGCGCTCGGCCCAGGCATCACCAGCGGCCGCCAGCAGGCTGCCCGCCCCCGCACCG
>JARLIJ010000285.1 GCA_031291795.1 Acetobacteraceae bacterium
CGATCGCACGGACCGAGAGAAACTCTTTGAGTTTCAGGCAACTGGTTCATCCAGGCTGCCAGAACGCCTTCAGTGTTGTCGCGGACATTGGATTCCCCGATGGGCAGATGCGGCAGCTTCGCGCGGCGGGCGCGAAGGGCGCGAAGAAGGACTCCCCCTCCCCTTGAGGGAGGGGGTTGGGGGGAGGGGTTGCGCGGCACGGACCCGGGCCCCCTCCCCCCTCCCTCAAGGGGAGGGGGAGAGGCTGACGATCGCCGGCATGACGGGCGCAGTCCCGACCTCCCCTCCCTCACGGGGAGGGGGAGGGGGCCGGCCAGGCGGCTACCCCCAGCGGCGAATCCCTGCGCTCCGGGCGCGCATCGCCACGAACGGCACCCAGAACGCCTGCGGCACCAGCGTCAGCAGCGGTTCGTATGGCTTCCAGTCGGGCGGGGTGGCGATGAACGCCAGGCTGCACAGCCCGCCCAGCACGGCAAACCCCCAATGGGCCAAGGTCACCCAGACCGCCGGCATCCCGGCGCGCTGCGCCACCTGGTAGAGGTGCCCGCGATGCGCCTCGGTGAGGCGTTCGCCGGCCAGCCCTCGCCGTACCAGGGTGAACGCCACGTCGAACAGCACGCCGGACAGCAGCATCGGCATCAGCAGCAGCGACAACTCGATCCCGTCGAACCGGCTGGCCACAATCGCCAGCACGGCCAGCATGAAGCCGCAGAACTGGCTGCCCACGTCGCCCATGAAGATGCGCGCCCGCGGAAAATTGAACGGCAGGAACCCGGCCAGGCCGGCCGCCAGCAGCAGGCAGGCGAAGTAGGCGAACCAGCCGCCATGGGTCGCCGCGATCACCGCCAGGAACACGCACGCGATCAGCGCCACACCGCCGGCCAGGCCGTTCAGCCCGTCGATGAAGTTCATCGCGTTGGTGGTGAACAGCAGCCAGACCATGGTCACGGGCGGCCCGAGCCAGCCGACGAGGAGGGGGCCTATGTAGGGGACGCGGTAGTCGCGGATGTACAACCCGCTCTGCACCACCACCGCGGCGGCCAGCACCTGGGCCGCTAGTTTGACGGTGAAGGGCCAGTCGAACAGGTCGTCGAGGAAGGCGACGAGGGCGATCGCCACCGTCCCCTCGATCACGCCGCGGAAGTAGGGCTCCGGCAGGCGGGCGTAGTCGGCGAAGGCGTAGGTGATGGCGATGCCGACCAGGAACGCCACCAGAATGCCCACGCCGCCGCCCTTGGGGGTGGGATGGTCATGCGCCTTGCGCGCCTCCGGCCGGTCCATCACCCGTACGGCGATCATCAGCCGGACGATGGCGGCGGACAGCAGAGCCAGCCCGACGGCGAACGCCAGGTGGCGCAGGAGAGCAGCCAGAGTCATGCAGGGTCCTGGTCATGGGGGGCGGCAATCTGCCGCGTCCGCCGTCCCATGGCCATGGCATAACCGCAGGATTCGGGCCGAATTCTGGCGAAATCCGGTGCGGCCTAGCGGATGAAGCCCTGCAGTTCCTCCTTCGCCCAGGCGATCGCCTGCTCGATCGACTGGCCCGCGACCAGCTTCGCCACCATCGTGGGCACCGTGCCGCGGTTCCAGATCTGCACCGCCATCTCCGGCGGGCCGGAGGAGCCGGTGACGTAGTATTCCGCGTCGTGCCAGGGCCGGACCGGGTAGTTGAACACGGTGCCCTTGGGCGGCTCGACCTCGCTCCAGAACTTGAGGTCGGCCATCGAGAGGAAGGGCGGGATGTCGTAGCCCACCACCGCCTCCTCCAGCACCTCGACCTGCTCGCGTTGCGAGAGGTACGTGATCAGCTCCTTGGCGGCACTCTTGTTCTGGGCGAACTGCCAGATGCCCCAGAAATACGGCCGCAGCGGCACCAGCCGGCCCTGTGGGCCGCGCGGATTGGGGAAGGTCCAGCAGTCGGCGGCGACCTCCGGCGCGTCGCGCTTGGCCACCGCCCAGGCGGAGGGCGGATTCCAGATCATCGCCGACTTGCCCGAGATCAGCGCGCGGTTGTTCGAGGCATCGTCGAAGCTGACCGTGTCCGACGGCAGGAACGGGATCAGTTTCTTCGCGTACTCCAGCGCTGTACGAACCTGATCGGAATCGACCGTGACGTTGCCCTTGGCGTCGAGCAGGTTGGCGCCGAACGCGCCGAACGTGGCGCCCCAGGTCTGACACGAATCGGTCGTCGTGCCGCAGCCCAGGGCAATCGGGAAGCCGCCCTTGGCGCAGGCCTCGGCGATCCGTAGCTGATTGTCGTAGGTCCACGCAGCGGCGGCTTCCGGCTTCGCCTCATGCGCCGGGTACCAGGCCTCGACGTCCACCCCGGCGAATTTCTTGAACATACTGATGCGTGCGCAGGCGGTCAGCGGCGCGGAGCCCCAGCCGACCGGCACCGCCATCCAGTGGCCTTCCACCTTGCCCAGGTATTCCACCGCGCCGGCGACCTTGCCGTACTGCCCGGTCAGGCCTTGCATCACGTCGTCGACCGGGTCGAGCTTCTCGGCGAATTCCTGCACCGTCCACATATCGAAGGCGTAGACGTCGTGGCCGGTGCGGGCCTGCGCCTCGGCCGCCATGGTGATGTTGATCTTGCTGCCGATGGCCGTGAGGAAGTCCAGCTGGATGTCCACCTTGTTCTTCTCGGCCCAGGCGGTCACCAGCTTGCGCATGGCGGCGTTGCCGGCGGGGACCCAGTGGTCCCACAGCGCGAGGCTGAGTTTGCCGGCGGCCCCGGCGGTACGGATATGCACCAGGGGCAAGGCCGCGGCGGCCGTCCCCAGCTTGAGGGCACGGCGGCGCGTCACCTGATTGGTCATTGGCACGTCTCTCCCTGTGAGGCCGGCGTATCCGCCGTGCCGTTCTTTTGCTTTCGGACGTCCAGGCCACAATCAGCGGCGTGTCTCGTCCGGCGGGCGGATCAGGGATCCCCGCCGCTGGCGTGCCGGCGAACTATCGGCCGATCGGCGTGCGCGATACAAGCAAGTCGTCGGGACGGGCCAAATGCGGGGTTCACATTACATGTATCGGCGATGCAAACCGTGACCGCCTGACACCATTGTTGCGCCCGAGCAGGGTATGATGCTGCGCCGCAGTGGACTATACGAGCCCATGGCCGCGACGCGCTCGCTGATCAGAATCGGCGTCAATGTAGCCCTTGATGGCGTCCTCGCGGCGGCTTCGGTGCCGTTGGCGCGTTGGATTGCCGCACCTGCGGCCGATGTGCTCCGCCCGCTGTGGATGATCCCTGCGGGCGCCGCGATCCTCCTGCTGGCCGGCCTGCCGTTCCGCCTGTCGCTGCAATACTGGCGGTTCGCCGGGCTTGGCGACCTGCTCGTGGTCGGTGCCAGCAGTGCCTGTGGTGCGGCATTGTTCGCCCTGCTGGCTTCGCTTGCCGGCGGTGCGTCCCCGAATCCTGCCTTCCCGCTGATCCATGCCCTCACCCTCCTGGCGCTATTGGGTGCGCCCCGGGTGGGCTACCGCCAACTGCAGATGCAGGGACCGGTGCGCTCCGGCAGCCGCGACGCGACGTCGATCCTGCTGGTGGGGGAGGGCGAGGATGCCGACCTGTTCCTGCGCGCTTTGGCCCAGGATCGCCGCCAGTCCCTGCAGGTCGAGTGCCTGCTCGCCCTGAGTCCCCGCCAGGTCGGCCGACGCATCCAGGGCCATACCATCCGCGGCGCGCTCTGCGATCTCAGGACCGTGCTGGAGCGCCTGCGCGCCGACGACCGGCTGCCGGGAACCCTGGTAATCGCCACGCCGGACCTGCCTGGGACCTCCCTGGCGGCGGTGGTCGAGCAGGCGGACCGCTTCGGCCTGCGCGTGCGGCGCGCGCCGCGGCCGACCACGCTCGACCCGGCGATGCCGCCGGGACGCGCCCCGCGACTCGAACTGAAGCCGGTCGCCATCGAGGACCTGCTGAACCGCCCGCAGGTCCCGCTCGACCGCGACGGTATGGCGCGGCTGATCCAGGGGCGGCGGGTGGTCGTCACCGGCGCCGGCGGGACGATCGGCAGCGAGCTGGCTCGCCAGGTCGCGGCATTCGGTCCCTCCCAGCTGGTGCTGCTGGACAACGGCGAATACGCGTTGTGGCAGATCGACCTGGAGCTGGCGGAGCGCCATTCCGGCGTGCCGCGCCAGGCGCTGCTGGCGGATGTGCGCGACGAAGGCCGCATCCGCAGCGTGTTCGAAGTGTTCCGCCCCGAGCTGGTGTTCCATGCGGCGGCGCTGAAGCATGTGCCGATGGTGGAGTCCAACCCGCTCGAAGGCCTGATGACCAACGCCGCCGGCACGCGCCATGTCGCGGATGCTGCCCGCGCGGTCGGCGCCCTGGCGATGGTGCTGATCTCCACCGACAAGGCGGTCAACCCGTCCAGTGTGATGGGCGCCTCCAAGCGGCTGGCCGAGATGTACTGCCAGGGGCTCGACCTCGCGGCGCGCCCAGGCAACGTGCGCACGCCGGCCGATGCGGCCCGTACCTCGGCGACCCGCCCAATGCGCTGCATCACCGTCCGCTTCGGCAATGTGCTCGGCAGCACCGGCTCTGTCGTGCCGCTGTTCCAGCGCCAGCTTGCTCGCGGCGGGCCTCTGACGGTCACACACCCCGATATGCGGCGCTACTTCATGACCGTGCGCGAGGCGGTGTCGCTGGTGCTGCAAGCCAGCGTCCTCGGCGTGCGCGACGCAGAGCTGCCGACCGGCCTGGATGGCGGGATCTTCGTCCTCGACATGGGCGAGCCGGTGAAGATCGTCGATCTGGCGCGCCAGATGATCCGGCTGGCCGGGCTGCATCCGGATGAGGACGTGGAAATCCGCTTCACCGGCCTGCGCCCCGGCGAGAAGCTGTTCGAGGAGCTGTTCCACGGCAAGGAACCGCCGGTCCCCACCGGCCATCCCGGCCTGCTGATGGCCATGCCGCGCACCGCC
>JARLIJ010000286.1 GCA_031291795.1 Acetobacteraceae bacterium
ATTCCCCTCCGCGCCGTTCCTGGCGCAGCTCACCGACCGCGCCGGCATGGTCGTGGCCCCCGAGGCCGCCGCCAAGGCCGGCAAGGATTTCGGCCTGCACCCGGTGTGCAACGGGCCGTTCCAGTTCACCGAACGGGTCGCGCAGAACCGCATCGTGGTCGACCGGTTCAAGGGCTACTGGAACCCCGGCGCGATCCACCTCGACCGGGTCGTCTACCTGACGATGCCCGATTCCTCGGTCCGGCTGGCCAACCTCCAGGCCGGCAGCGTCGACATCTCCGAACAGGTCGTGCCAACCGACGTGAAGGCCGTCCAGGCCGACCCCAAGCTCAAGATCGTCGCCTCCGACGCGCTCGGGTACCAGGGCATTACCAACAACCTCGCCAACGGACCGCGCTCGAAAGGCCCGTACGGCCAGGACCCGCGCGTCCGCCATGCCTTCGAGTTGTCGATCGACCGCACCGCCATGCTGCAGGTGGTCTATAACGGGATGTTCCCCGCCGCCGCCCAGGCGGTGTCCGGCAGCTCGCCCTACCATGTCCCCTCGGTCGAGCCACCGGCCCGCGACATCCCGCGCGCCAAGGCCTTGCTGAAGGAAGCCGGGGTGCCGATCCCGTTCCCGCTCGAGCTGCTGGTGCCCAACGCCCCGGACGTGCTGCAGGTCGCCGAGGTGCTCCAGTCGATGGCAGCCGAAGCCGGCTTCGACGTGAAGATCCGCGCGATCGAGTCAGGCGCGGCACTGGACGCGATGGTCAGCGGGAACTTCGAGGCCGGCTTCCTGTACTGGTCCGGCCGCCCCGATCCCGACGGCAACATGTACAGCTTCCTGCACACCGGCGGCCCGTTCAACGAAGGCCATTACAACAACCCCACAGTCGACGCGCTGCTCGACCAGGGCCGCGCCGTGTCCGATGTCGCCGCCCGGCGCGCGATCTACGAGAAACTGTGGACGCAGGAGGCCCAGGACCTTGCCGTCACCTACCTTTGGAGCTGGCGCAACATCGCCGGCATGTCCACGCGGGTGCAGGGCTTTGCCCCGATCCCCGACGGGCTGATCCGCCTGCAGGGCCTGAGCCTCTCCAACTGATCCTTACCCGACCGGAGCGACCCCCCATGCATCGCCGAAGCTTCCTCGCCGGCACCGCCGCCGCGCTCGCTTTGCCGGCCGCCGTGCGCGCCCAGAGCGCCACCACATTGCGCTTCATCCCGCAGATCGACCTCGCATTCCTCGATCCGCACTGGACCACCGCGTACGTCACGCGCAACCACGGATACCTGGTGTTCGACACGCTGTACGGCATGGACGGGACCTATAAGGTCTCGCCGCAGATGGTCGAGGGCCATACCGTCGAGAACGACGGCAAGCTGTGGAAGCTGACATTGCGCGAGGGGCTGTTCTGGCATGACGGAACGCCGGTGCTGGCGCGCGACTGTGCGGCCTCGATCCGGCGCTGGGCCAAGCGCGACGCGTTCGGCGATGCGCTGATGCTGGCGACCGACGAGTTGTCGTCGCCGGACGACAAGACCATCCAGTTCCGCTTGAAACGACCGTTCGCGCTGCTGCCGGACGCGCTGGGCAAGTCGGCGTCACCGATGTGCGCGATGATGCCGGAGCGGCTGGCCAACACCGACCCGTTCAAGCAGATCACCGAGATCGTCGGCAGCGGGCCATATCGTTTCATTGCCAACGAACGGGTCGCCGGCGCCCGCAACGTCTACCAGCGGTTCGAGAAGTACCAGCCACGTACAAGCGGCACGCCGGACTGGACCGCCGGCCCGAAAGTGACGCATTTCGACCGGGTGGAATGGACCACCATCCCCGAGGCCGCCACCGCCGCCGCCGCACTGTCCAACAATGAGCAGGACTGGTGGGAATACCTCACCTACGACCTGATGGCGTCGATGCAGAAGGACCCCAACATCAAGGTTGCGATCCAGGACCCGACCGGGGGGGTGGAGATGCTGCGGCCCAACCAGCTGCAGGCGCCGTTCAACAACCCGGCGATCCGGCGTGCGCTGATCGCCGGCTTCGATCAGGCCGAGTTCATGCAGGCGATCGTCGGCGACAACACCGAGATGTTTCACACGCCGCTGGGCTTCTTCTGCCCCGGCACGCCGATGGCGAGCATGGCCGGGCTGGAGCCGATGCAGGGCCCGCGCGACATGGCCCGCGTGAAGGAGATGGTGAAGGCGGCAGGCTACGCCGGCGAGAAGGTCGTGCTGATGGTGCCGTCGGACTACGTCACGCTGAAGGCGATGGGCGACGTGGCGGCCGACACGATGGGCCGCATGGGCCTGAACGTGGACTACATCGCAACCGACTGGGGCACCATGCTGCAGCGGCGCAACAAGAAGGACCCGGTGGCGGCCGGCGGCTGGAGCGCGTTCATCACCGGCTGGGCAGGCACGGACCACATCAACCCCGCCGGCCATATCGCGCTGCGCGGCAACGGCAACGATCCCTCGGCCTGGCCGGGCTGGTGCGTCAGCCCGAAATTGGAGGAACTGCGCAATGCCTGGTTCGACGCGCCCACGCTGGAAGCGCAACAGAAGATCTGCGTCGACATGCAACTCCAGGCCATGCAGGACGTCCCCTACGTGCCGCTCGGCCAGTACAGCCAGCCGACGGCGTACCGCGCCAGCCTGACGGGAATCCTGAACGGGTTCGCGACGTTCTGGAACGTGAAGCGGTCGTAACGAAGATCGGCGGCCATTGGCGGAACGGGTAATCCGCCAGTGCGCCCTACCGCAGTCCGCTGCGCCCGTAGAAGCTTAGCGCCACCAAGCCCAGCGCGGCGGCGGCGAAGCCGGCGCGGTAGCCGACCGCGGCCAGGATGACGGCGAACACCAGCGACCCGGTTGCCTGCCCCATGAACAGCGCCAGCGCGTAAGCCGAGACCGCCGTGCCGCGTGCTTCCGGCATTGCCTCGGTGGCGCGTGCCTGCAGCACGCCGTGGAACATGTAGAACAGCAGCCCTGCCAGGAACTGCATGCCGGCGCCCACCTGCCAGTCCGGCGCCACGGCCATACCGCCCAGGCACACCGCCAGCCCCAGGCCGCCGCCGAGCAGCAGGCGGCGCTCCCCGAACCGGCGCACCAGGCGGCGCGCGAGCCGCGTGTAGATGAACGCGCCCAGGCCGAACCCTGCCACCACGAGGCCGGATGTCCCCGCCGTCAGCCCGAACGTCTCGATCAGGAAGGCGCCGACGAACGGGAACGCGCCGCCGAACAGGCACAGCCCGTCGAAGAACGCGCATATCAACAGCCAGCGTCCCATCGGGCGGGACAGCAGCGACAGGTAGGCGCCCATCCCGGGAAGCTGGTCGGCCGTCTGGTCGATCGGCTGCCACAGCGTGCGCCCGAGGCGGGTGGCAAGCGTCGCGGCGATCAGCAGCGACAATCCGCCCAGCACCAGGAAGGCGCCGCGCCACCCGGTGTGCTCGCCGATCACACCGGCCGCCGGGCCGGTCAGCATCTGCGCCATGACCATGCCGGTGAGGAAGCGGCCGATCGTGGCCTGGCGGTCCTCGTACGGCACCTCGTCGCCGAGATAGGCCATCGCCAGCGGGATGATCGCGCCGGCGAACAGCCCGGAACCGGCGCGCCACAGCACCAGCGCGGGCAGGCTGCCGGCGCTCGCGCAGGCCAGGACGGTCAGCCCGTACAGCAGCAATGCGCCGCAGACCACGCGCAGTTTGCCCAGCCGATCGCCAAGCGGGCCGAGCACGAGCTGGCCGAGGCCGTAGGGCAGCATGAAGCCGGCCAGGAGGACGGAGCTGCTGGCGACCGAGACCTCCAGGCTATCCGCCACCGCCGGCAACAGCGGGTCGAGCAGGCGCATGCCGGAGCCGGACGCGAATCCAGCCAGCGCCAGCAGGCCGATCGGGATGCCCGGTCTCACGGCAACCGGAGCGGGTTGGCGGGCATCGGCCGGGTCTTCTCCGGGAAGGCGGGCAGCGGGAGAGAGCATGAAGCCGATGCTACAGCGCAACAGGCCGACAGTCCTCGCCATGAACACAACGGAGACCCGCGCCAGGGCCGTGGCACGGAACGCGCTGCGCCACGGGTTCCCGTGGGCGGCCGTAAGGGGGGCTTGCGCGTCCGGCCCAGGGGACCATTCTCCGCTCCGGCCTACGACCACGCAGTCCCACCTGGGAGAAGACGTCGTGTCCAGTGCCTCGCCCGGAAATCAGGATCTCCACGTGCCGCCGCCGGTTGCCGCCGGGTCCGGCCCCCCCGATGCAGCGACGCTCGACCGGTTCGTGGCGCGGACCCGGATCGCGTATTTCTCGATGGAAATCGCGATCCGCCCGGATATGCCCACCTACAGCGGCGGCCTGGGCATCCTCGCGGGCGACACGGCGCGGACCGCGGCCGACCTGGACCTGCCGATGGTCTTCGTCACGCTGGTCAGCGAAGCGGGTTACCTGCGCCAGGTGCTCGACGCAGCGGGCAGCCAGGGCGATGTGCCGGACCCGTGGGAGCCGGAAAAATTCGCGGTCGCGTTGCATGCCATGGTCGCCATCGAGGTCGAGGGCCGGACCGTCTGGGTGCGGCCATGGCTGCATGTCCTGGAAGGCGTCGGCGGCGGCGCGGTGCCGATCCTGCTGCTCGACACCGACATCAGCGAGAACGATCCGGCCGATCGCGGCA
>JARLIJ010000287.1 GCA_031291795.1 Acetobacteraceae bacterium
AAGGGGGAAGCGGGGCGGTGTCGGCAGGTGCGTCGATCCAGCAGCGGTCGCGCTGGAAGACGGCGGTGGGAAGGGCAACCTTGCGGCCGGAGGTGGGCGTAGGGGCGGCGTCCCCAGGCGCACGTTCCAGCACGATATGCGCGTTGGTGCCGCTGAAGCCGAACGAGCTGACGCCGATCGCGCCGATCGGGGATTCGGTCAGCGTGGTGGGCACGCGGATGTCCACCGATCCGAGGTCGATATGCGGGTTCAACTGCCGGAAATGCAGCGTGGGAGGCAGCGCCTGGTGGCGCAGCATCTGCACCGCCTTAATCAGGCCCGCCACGCCGGCGGCGGCCTCGGTATGGCCGATATTGGTCTTCACCGACCCGACATGCAGCGGCCGCGTGCGGCCGGCGAACACCGAAGCCAGAGCATGCATCTCGATCGGATCGCCGAGCGCGGTGCCGGTGCCGTGGGCTTCCACGTAATCGATCGCGTCGGGACGCATTCCGGCATTCGCCAGCGCGCGGCGGATCACCGCCTCCTGCGCCAGGCCGTTCGGGGCAGTCAGGCCGGCGCTGCGGCCGTCCTGGTTCAGTGCACTGCCGCGGATCACCGCCAGCACGCGGTCGCCGTCGGCCAGCGCCTCCGACAGGCGTTTCAGGACCAGCGCGCCGCAGCCCTCGCCGCGCACATAGCCATCCGCCGCGGCGTCGAACGTCTTGCACGCGCCGTCCGGCGACAGCATGCGGCCCTGGCAGAAATTCACCGTAATATCCGGCGTCAGCATCAGGTTGACGCCGGCCACCACCGCCAGCCCGCATTCCCGGTTGCGCAGCGCCTGCACCGCCAGATGCGTCGCGACCAGCGAGGATGAGCAGGCGGTGTCCACCGCCATGCACGGCCCCTGGAAGCCGAACGTGTAGGACAGCCGTCCCGACGCCACCGACGCGGCATTGCCTGCCCCGGCGGACGCATTGCTGCCCGACCCATGCGCGGTGCGCGACAACAAGGCGGAATAATCGTTGGTGCTGATGCCGATGAACACGCCGGTCTGGCTGCCGACCAGCGTCGGTGGCGGGATGGCGGCATCCTCCAGCGCCTCCCACGTGGTTTCCAGCAGCAGGCGCTGTTGCGGATCGATGCCGACCGCCTCGCGCGGGGAGATCCGGAAGAACAGCGGCTCGAACTGGTCCACGCCGTCGATGAAGCAGCTCCGGCGCACGTACATCTTGCCGGGCCGGCCGGGCGTGGGATCGTACAGCGCGTCGATGTCCCAGCGATCGGGCGGGACCTCCCGGCTGCCGTTGCGCCCGTCGCGCACGGCGTCCCACAATGCGGCGGGGGAGGTCGCTTCGGCCGGATAGCGGCACGCCATGCCGACGATGGCGATCGGTGCGGTGGCGGCCTGCTCCAGCTCTGCGATGCGCGCGCGCTGGGCCTGCAACGCGACGACCGCCTGTTGCATGGGCGTCATGGCGACATCGTCAGGCATCGTGGGCGGTCCTTTTTTTGGGCCAGCTTCGCGCGCGGGTCGTCGATCGCGATGGTAACGGGCGGTTCAATTGCATGCCAGACCGAACGGTCAATCGCAGGCATTCAGCAACTGGTCGGCGACGGCCTGCAGCGGCACCTTGGGCTGGTCGGACGGCGTGCCGGCGATGAGCTGCAGGCAGTCCCACTGCCAGGATAGGATGACGATGCCGCCGCCGCCACGTGCGGAACTCATGACAAGCTGCATGATCGTATCCGGATCGGCCGTTCGGGTGCCGACGGTGGGCGCGCCGGTGATGGTCATCACAGCGGGCTGGTAGGTCGGTTCGGCACCCAGCAAAAGCCGAGGCAGAGACAGCAATACATCGCCCGCGGCGCCAATGCGGATCTGCTCGAACAGGGCGGCGCGATTGTCCCGTGCGGCGTCCCAGAACGGGCCGGGTACGAGCGGCGTGAAGACATGCGCCACGGCGAGGCCGGGGCCACGCGGCGGGGCCGGGCGGATGAAGCGGTCCATGTCGACCGAGTGTGCAACGGCGTCGATTTGCATCGTGTCGCGCAGCGCGATCGCGAGGGCCCCGTTGAGCGACACGCCCTCGGCCTCGCAGCGGCCTTGCAGGCGCGTGGTGTCGGTTTGCGAGAGGCGGTGAAGGGAGAACCGGGTGGGTGCCTGGTGCGGCAGGATGGCGGTCAGGCCGCCGCGTCCGAGCGCCTGCCAGCGGAGGGCGGCGCGGCTGCTCCACCAGGCGTCGAGCAACGCACCGGCGTCGGGCGCGCCGAATGAAGACGCCGGCAGCATTTCCTCGCAGGGTGGCGCGAGCGGACCGGAATGTTTGTCGTTGAGGAAAGCGTGGGCGACGTGCAGGCTGGTGCGCCAATCGGTCAGCGCGTGGTTGACCGCCAGAACCAGCGTCGTGGTGTCGGGGTGGTGCTGGACCACGGCGTGCCATGGCGGATGACCGGCACTGCCGACCCGGATGTCCTGCAGGCGTTGTGCGGCGACAAGCCAGGAATCGTCGCTGTTCACGTCTTCGTGTTCAAGGGTGCCGGGCCGGTCGGCCTCACCCCAGCGCGGTCGTTGTTGCGCGTCCGTGTGCACCACGGGCACGGCGAAAAGCTGCGGCTGATCGATCGCGGCGTGGCCCGCGCGCTGCACGACGACCACGCTGTTCATCGGCGCGACCCAGTCCAGCAGCCAGAACTTTGCCTCATTGGGGCTGAGCAGGCGGTGCATCGATCAGGCCTTCGCGGTGGCCTTGGCAAGCAGCAGATCGACCATCTTGCCGACGTTCTCCAGCTTGCCGACCTCGGCGGGATTGAGCTTCACCGCGAAGGCTCGCTCGACGGCCAGCACCAGTACGATGTGCTGCAGCGAATCCCAGTCGTCGAGGTCGGCGGCGGTCATCGTGTCGTGCAATTCGATGCCGGGATCCTCGAACACGTCCTGGAACACCGTGGTCAGGCGGCGAACGATGTCGGCGCGGTCAGGCATGCAGCGTTTCCTCTTGGGCGGTGCTCACCCAGGTTTTCCAGTCTGGGCGCGCGGTGTCGATGGTCCAGTGCGTGACCGTAGCGGTTTCGTCGGCGCAGGCGAAGTCCAGGCGGTCGTACAGACCGGCGACCAGTGCGTTCTTGGCGGAGCGGACATAGCGGCCGGCGAGGCGGTCACAGCCCGCTTCCTGGGCGATTTTCCGCAACTCATTCGAAATGAAACCTTCGACGGTGCGTCCGAGGACGCGGCAGCTCATGACCCAGGTGTCGATGTGGAGGGTGCGGTCGATGCGGTGGGTGACTAGCACAGCGATCAGGCCGTTGTCGCCGAACCGGTCGGCGAGGTGGATGCGGCGGACGAACCAATCCGGGTGGGCGGCGAGGGCCGCGAGTTCCGCCTCGGTATAGCGGGTGCCGGTCAAATGAAACTGGTTACTCTTGCCGATGAGCTGCGCCATGCGCGGCAGGTGGAACGGATCGGGGCCGCCGACCGTTGCGACCATCTCCAGGCTTTGCAGGTAGTCGTCCATGTCGACGAACGCGGCCCGCACGGCGGTGCGTTGGGCGTTCTCAGCGTAATAGCGGCTACGGTCGCGGTCTTCGGCGGAGAAGGCGATGGTTTCGAACCAGTTTCCGGCGGCCAACGCGGCGACGAAGCCGGACGGGTCGTCAGGCAGTTCGACCACCGCGACCTCCGGCAGATGGCGGCGGACGATGTCGCGTTCGGCCGGGCTGTCGTCGACGAACACCAGTGCGTCGAGGCCGATGTTCAGGGTGGCGGCGATGTCGCGGATGTTGTCCGCCTTGTTGTCCCAGTTGGCGGTGAACACGGCGAAATCGTCGCGCCGCAGCACGCTGTCGGGATGGTCGCGGAACACGGCGGTGGCGGTCTCGGGGTCGTTCTTCGAGCAGGCGGCAAGGATCACGCCGCGTTCCTTCAACGCTCGCACGAAGACCTGGAAGGCCGCGAAGGCTTCCCCGTCGGCGCCGGACCCAAGCCGGATGCCGTTGATCCCGTCGTCGCCGATGACGCCGCCCCACAGCGTGTTGTCCAGGTCGAGCACGAGGCATTTCTTCGCCAGCCCGCGCGCCCCGGCCAGCAGCCGGGCTGCGGCATGCGCAACAGTGCCGGAGGCGTCGAGCGCGAAGGCGTGGCGCGAATGGAACCAGTAGCGCGCGTCCGCCCAGCGGCGCTTGCCCCACAGGCTCGCGACATGGTCGAGGTCGAGCAGCATTACCCCCGATGGCGCAGCCTCGGGCAAGGCGACGTTGTAGCGGTGCAGTAGCGTACGGCGGCCCCAGGGGGCGGCGCCGGCGAGGTTGCCGAACGGATCGTCGACGGGGATGTCGACGGTATTGTCGATGACCAGGCAGCCGGACAGGCTGCGCCACAGCGTTGCCCGCGTCGCGACGGCCTGCGCGATGGCGGTTTCGATCGCGGTGGTGGGGGCGTCCGGCGGCACGTCCAGCACGACGTCGCGATGGGTGGCGAACAGCCAGACCACGTCCGGCTTCCAGCGGTGCAGTGTGCTGTCGGGATCGAGCACCGACTGTATCGTGGTGTCGAACGGGGTGATCATTATGTCTGCGTTAAAGCCGGCTTCGGCGAGCCAGAAGCGGAACACGCCGGCCAGGTGCTCCATCGTGCTGGCGGCCACCAATGCCACGCGCAACGCGCGCAGGCCGATCGCACCGAGGTCGATGGCGGCGAGCGCCTTGGCGACGCGGGCCTGGTCGACATAGTCGGCCTCCGGCGCGGTGCAGCCGCGCAGGGCGGCGAACGCGGCGCGATGGTCTCCGGCAGCGACGGCCGCCTTGGCGTGCGACAGGGCTGCCCTGAAGCTGGCCTGGCCTGCTGCGTCCGACGCCATCCCGCTCCCCCGCTGCCTTGTGTGGTGGGACGATAGCCAGTCGGTCGTGCCCACGCCAGCGTGAACCGCGCTTGCTCCCGACCGGTCCGATATGGCAGCGTCTCCCCACGATCGAACGGCAATCGAATCAACGGGGGAGACCGCAGCATGAGGCCATCCGCCGCCGCGCTCGTGCTGGAGGATCTCAGCATCGGGCAAAGTGCCGCGTTCGATGCGGTGATTACGGGTAACGACATCGATGCATTTGCGGCGCTGTCCGGCGACACCAGCCCGTTGCATGTCGACGCAACGTTCGCGCGGGACCGAGGCTTCGGCGACCGCGTGGCGCATGGCGCGCATCTTGTGGCGCTCGCCAGCCGGCTTGCGGGGATGTACCTGCCGGGCCGCAACGCGCTGCTGCTTGCGGTGAACGCGTCGTTTGCCGCCCCCGTCCTGCCGGGCACCCGCGTCACCGTCAGCGGGGTCGTCGAGCAGGTGTCCGACAGCGTGCGGTCGGTCGTGCTGAAGCTGCGCGTGGTGGACACCGACAGCCGCGCGACCCTCGCCCGCGGCCGGCTGACGATTGGTTTCACCGATGGCGGACCCGCCCGGAGCACCGCCCATGGATGATGTCGACCTGATCCTGGTCACCCAGTCCAACGTCGTGGATTATGAGGGCTACGGCAAGCTGCCGCTCGACCGGCTGGACCTGTACAAATCGCTGGTCTATCCGCGGATGGTGCACCATGCGGGCGGGTTCCGCTCGCACCTGGACTACCTCAACCACCGTCGGTTTGGAAAGTTCTTCGAGGACGGCACGTATCCCGAACGGCGCCAGATGATGAACATCTGGAACCTGCCGTCGATGTCCGGCGTGCACCTGGCGAACTACCTGACGCAGTTCGGCCTGCGGGTGCGGGTGATCAACAACCTCGACGCCGAGTGGGACTGGTTCGAGGC
Organism: Acetobacteraceae bacterium; assembly: GCA_031291795.1. GTDB lineage: Bacteria > Pseudomonadota > Alphaproteobacteria > Acetobacterales > Acetobacteraceae > Rhodopila. Next base: position 5,778 of record JARLIJ010000287.1, read on the forward strand.
GGCCTATGCCGCGTGCCGGCGGCCGCCGCTAGTGGGCATTTCTTCCACGTTCTATCTGTCGTGGAAGGAAGTGGGCAATGTCGCGAAGCGGTTGCGCGCGATCGACCCGGACATGGACATCGTGCTGGGCGGTGCGTTCGCCAATGCCGAGACCATCCACAACAGCCCGGACGATTTTGCTGCCCGCATGCGCCGGTTCGGCATTCGCTATGTGCTGCACGCGTTCAACTCGGAACCCGACCTGCGCGATCTGCTGCTGGCACGCAGGAAGGCCGGCGGGTACGGCGACGTGCACAACCTGGCCTGGATCGCGGGCAGCCTGCAGACCGGCAGCTTCGAAGGCGGCTCGAAGCAATGGAACACCCCGCTGCTGGCGCTGGCCGACGTGCCGCCGACCTGGCATCTGCAGGACCTACCATTTCTCAACCGGACCATCCAGATCCGCACCGCGTCGGGCTGTCCGTTCGCCTGCGCGTTCTGCTCCTATCCGACCACGGCCGGGCCGTGGACCACGGTCGAGTCCGAACATGTGCGGGCGCACCTGGACTCGGTGATGAAGATCCCCGGCATCGACCGCATCATCTTCATCGATGACACATTCAACGTGCCGCCGCACCGGTTTCGCGAGCTGATCCGCATCTTCGCGGAGTACCCGTTCGAATGGTTCTCCTTCCTGCGCGTGCAGTACGTGAACGAGGACGACGTGAAGCTGATGAAGGACTCCGGGTGCGCCGGCGTCTATCTCGGCATCGAATCGGCGTCCGACACGGTGCTGAAGAACATGAACAAGCGGGCGACGGGCAAGCAGTTCGCCGAGGGCGTGCGGCTGCTCAACAAATACGACATCCCCTATCTGGCCGCCTTCGTGCTGGGCTTCCCCGGCGAGACCGACGCCACCATCCAGCAGAACGTCGATTTCATCCGCAACAACGGCGTGCGATTCTACTCGCTGAAAGAATTCTTCTACATGGCGCACACCCAGGTGCACGACAAGCGGAACGAGTACGGCCTGACCGGCATGGGCGGCAAATGGTCGCACGCCACGATGAACCATGAGGACGCCGCGCGGATAAAGCTCGATATCTTCCAGTCAGTGACCGAAAGCACCCATATCGATCCCGATACCAGCTTGTGGTACATGGCGTATCTCTACGACCAGGGCTACGACTTCGCCGAGATCACCCGCCAGCAGGGCGGCATCAACGACCTGATGAAGCGCCAGCTTGCCACGCTGGATCGCGCGCCGTCCTGGGAGACGGCCGCGCTCGCCCCGCTGCGCGCGGCGGAATAGGCGGCACCGCACGCCTCGCATCGCGGCATGACCGTCGTCGACCTGCCATTCCTGCTGATCGCGCTCGCCACCATCCTGGTGCTGCGCTTTACCCCGCTGCGGACCCGGCGCGTCGAGGTCCTTGCGGTCGCGAGCCTAGGCTTCGTCGCGAGCGTGACCCGGTCGGTCGGCGATGCCGCCTGCCTGCTGGCGATGGCCGCGACAGGATGGTTCCTGATGAAAGCGCTTGCGCGCCACAAGCGCGGCTGGCTGTTGGCGGGCGGCATCGCCTGCGTGCTGGCGGAGTTCGTCGTCAGCCGCCGCGTCCTGCCGATGACGTGGGACGCCATGGGGCCGACCATCGGGCTGTCCTACGTGATGTTCCGCGTCATCCACCTCGCGGTCGACGCCCAGGGTGACGAACTGCCTGCCGGCCTGCGGCTGCGCGACTATGTCTGCTACCTGTTCTGCTACCTGACCTTCCTCGCCGGCCCCATCCAGCGCGTCCAGGACTTTACCGCCGAGGCAGCGCGGCCCATCCGCACCACGCTGCGCACCGCGCTGGCGGACGACCTGCCCGGGCTCCTGGGCGGCACCCTCAAAGTCACCGTCCTGGCCGGAGCAGCGTTCACGGTCTTCACCTGGAGCCAGAGCCCCGCCTTGCCCGCCGCGCTCGCCCATGCCGTCGCGTGGCTCAGCTTTACGGCGTGGCTGTATTGGAGCTTCTCCGGCTACACCGATGTCGTGCGCGGCATTGGCGGATTGCTCGACTTTCATCTGCCGGAAAACTTCGCGCAGCCTTTTGCGTCGGCGAACTTCCTTGACCTGTGGTCACGCTGGCACATCAGCCTGTCCGAATGGTTCAAGCTCTACGTGTTCAATCCGAGCGTGAAAGAATTGATCGCGGTTGCGAACCGGCCCGCGCTGACGGCGTATCTGGGCGCGGTCGGATATTTCGTGACGTTCTTCCTGATGGGCCTGTGGCACGGGATCAGCCTGCGCTTCGTGCTGTACGGCCTGTGCCTCGGGGCCGGCGTCAGCGTCAATAAGCTTTACCAGGCGCTGATACTGAAACGATTGGGCCGGCCGCGCTACGCGGCTCTGACGCGCCGTCCGCTTTACATGGCCGGCGCACGTGCGTTGGCGGTGAGCTTCTTCGTCCTGGCGCTGGGGTTCCTGTGGATCCCCGGCGACACCGGCCCCGGGTTGGCCTGGACGGCCGGCGGCGCGCTGGTCGTCCTGTGCGTCGGGTTGCTGGTCATCGCCGCGTCGGCCGTGAAACGCATCGGGGTGCGAATCCCGTTGACCCGGACCATGACCATTGCGCTGTGTACGGCAGAGGCGGTCGCCGTCCTGGCCTACCTGCTGGTAGGCGGGCCGGTGCCGCCGCTGCTCTACACGTATTTCTGAACTTGCGGCCTCAGCCCTGCATCGCCTTGCGGACGTCGAGCGCGGCCTGACGATAATCGTAGGTCGGATAGAACTCGGTACGGTAGCCGCCCCAGGCCGATTCCTCCAGCACGCGATTGACCTCCCGTAACCGCTCCGGCGGCACCTTCAGCGTCACCACCTGGCCGATGCCCATCATGACGTACCACGACACGACCTCGATCCCCGGCGGCGGGAAGCGTCGGAAGAAGCCGGTCTGCTTCAGGTGCTCGTTGATCTCCGCAAGCGTCTTGGTCTCATCGTGACGCAGGAACACGGTCAGCAGGAAGTCCTGCGCTGCCGCGGCCGGCGCGGGGGGCGCCTGCTGCGCATCGGCCACACCCGCAACCAGGGTCAGAAGCGTGGCGCCGGTCACTGCGCGCCGGGTCGTCGTGGTCATACTGTTCTCTCTCCGCATCTCGTCGGTTGAACCGAAAGCCGTACCGCTCTTGCGGTTTGGCAGGGCAGCCATGTCCGCGCCGGTCGGTGGTCGCCGCGCGGATGCAGCGCATATGGGGATGCGATCGCAGTGCGAATGGAGAAAGGGTCACGCCGGGGATAGTGCGGCAGGCCCGCCTGTTTGCTATTCTGTGGAAAACCGCAAACAGGAACGAGCCATGCCGCGAGGGTCGGATCGGCTGTTGCTACAGCCTGACGAGAATCACGATGTCGTTACTCCCGAGGTGATAACCAACCACCCTGGGGAACTCGTAAGCTGGGCCAATGTAGACCTCAACCTGCTGGTGGTGTTCGACGCCATCCTGCAGGACGCCAGCCTCACGCGCGCGGGCCGTCGGCTCGGCCTCAGCCAGCCCGCCACCAGCCACGCCCTGGGGCGCCTGCGCCACATGCTGCATGACGAATTGTTCATCCGCGGCCCTGACGGCATGCAGCCCACCCCCCGCGCCATTCAGATGGCCGAACCGGTGCGCGAGGCGCTCAGCCTGTTGCGCCTGACGCTGGAGCCCGAGGAATTCGATCCGCGCACCAGCAAGCGCAAGTTCACGCTCGCGGTCAACAACTTCGCCGCCCGCGCCATCATCCCCGCCTTGACGCGCCGGGTCGCACAGGAGGCGCCGAATCTCTCGCTCGACGTGCGCCCGATCGGTCGGCTGGACGTGCTCGATTCGCTGGACTCGGATGGCGCGGACGTCGCCCTGACCGTGGTGGGCGAGGGCGGCGAGCGCTTCAAATGCGTGCGCATCATGGAGGACGACTACGTCGCGGTGCTCGACCGCAACCATCCGGCTGCGCACACGGTGCTCACCCACAAGCGCCTGGCGGAGATGCCGCACATCGCCGTCACCTCGACCGGCGACGACACCAGCTTCGTCGATCGTGCCCTGGCCGAGCACGGACTGACCCGCCGGATCGCCGTGCGCGTGCCGTTCCTCACGATCGCCGTGCTGCTGGCGGACTCCGAATACGTCGTGGTCTTGCCGCGACGGGTCGGCACCGACCTTGCGAGAATTTGTTCGCTGGTGGTGAAGGACCTGCCGTTCGCGCCGCCATGGATCGCGGTTTCGATGATCTGGCACCGGCGGCTCGACAACCACCCGGCCCAGCGCTGGCTGCGTGATACGATCCGTAGCATTTCTCCGGATTGAACTGCCACATTCGCGCCGCACATGTCCCCATGCGTACGGCGACGGCTCCCCTGGACCCACCTGCCGACAATATGAGTGCGTGTCAGTGAAGTCAGGAGGTCCGATGCCCGGTTCGGCGCGGTTTTCATTCCGCTCATGGAGAAATGTGCTCGGGGTGGCGCTGGGCGCGGCCCTGGCCGGCGGCACCGCGATCGGGGTCGGCATGGCGCAGCAGGCGGCGCCGGCCTCCGCGCCCGCCAATGCTCCCCCTGCCAACCCCGCCGTGCCGGTGATGACGACGGTCGCGCAGCGTCGCGACGTACCGATCGACGCCGAGGGTGTCGGCACCATCCAGGCCTACCAGTCAGTGTTGATCCGTTCGCGCGTCGACGGCCAGCTCATGCAGGTCCCGGTGGCCGAGGGCCAGATGGTGCGCAAGGGCGACCTGATCGCGCAAATCGATCCACGGCCTTACCAGGCGGCGCTCGACGGTGCCCGCGCCAGGCAGGCGCAGGACGCCGCCCAACTGGCGAACGCACAGCGCGACCTGGTGCGCTATTCGTCGCTGTCGCGGCAGGACTTCGCGTCGCGCCAGCAGGTCGACACCCAGCAGGCACTGGTGAACCAGGACGTCGCCACGGTGCAGGGTGATGTCGCCGCAGTGGAAGCGGCACAGATCAATCTCGACTACTGCTCGATCACCTCGCCAGTGGACGGGCGCGTCGGGCTGCGGCTGGTCGATCCCGGCAACCTGGTGCACGCCACCGACACGACCGGCATCATCAGCATCACCCAGGTGCATCCGATCGCGCTGACCTTCACCCTGCCACAGACCGCGCTGCCCGCGATCCAGGCCGGCCTGGCGCAGGGCAAGCTCCCGGTGCGGGCCTACAGCACGGACGACCGCACGCTGCTGGGGGAGGGCACGCTGCTGACCCCGGACAACGCGATCGACACCACGACCGGCACGATCCGGTTGAAGGCGGTGTTTGCGAACCAGGACAACCGGCTGTGGCCGGGCCAGTTCGTCAACGCCCATCAGCAACTTTCGATCGCGCACCAGGCCGTGACGGTGGCGCCGGCGGCGATCCAGCACGGGCCGGACGGGCTGTACGTCTATCTTGTCAAGCCGGACAACAGCGTCGCCAGCCAGCCTGTGACGGTCGGCTACCAGACCCCGCAACTGGCGGTCGTCACCGCTGGCCTCTCGGGCGGCGAAACCGTCGTGCTCAGCGGCCAGTCCCGGTTGCAGCCCGGCCTGCGAGTCGCTGCCACGCCCGCCCCGGCAGCGGGTTGAACCCATCTTCTGACGGACGGTCCGCATGAGTATTTCCACGCCCTTCATCCGGCGCCCGATCGGCACATCGTTGCTGATGGCGGCCGTCTTCCTGGTGGGGCTGGCGGCCTATCCGCTGCTGCCGGTGGCCCCCCTGCCGCAGGTGGACTTCCCGACCATCACCGTTACTGCCCAGTATCCCGGCGCCAGCCCGGACACCATGGCCTCCTCCGTCGCCGAACCGCTGGAGACGCAGTTCAGCCAGATCAACGGCCTGGCGCAGATGACGTCGATGAACGTGCTGGGCACCAGCACGCTGACACTGCAGTTCGACCTCGACCGCAACATCGACGCCGCCGCCGCCGACGTGCTGGAGGCGATCAACGCCGCGCAAGGCCAGTTGCCGAAGAACCTGCCCAACCAGCCGACGATCCGGAAGATCAACCCGGCCGACGCGCCGATCTTTCTGCTGTCGGTACAGTCCGACCAATTGCCGCTGACCGCGGTCGATGATGCCGCCGAGAACATCCTGGCCCAGCATCTGTCGAAGATCTCCGGCGTTGCGCAGGTCCTGGTGGGCGGCCAGCAGAAGCCTGCCATCCGCGTGCAGATCGATCCCGCGAAGCTGGCCTCGATGGGCCTGACGCTGGAGGACGTGCGTGGCGTGCTGGCCAACGCCACGGTGAACAGCCCGAAGGGCAGCATCGACGGGCCGACCTCGTCCTACACCGTGATGGCGGACGATCAGCTCACGCACCCGGACCCGTACAACGACATCGTCGTGGCCTGGAAGAATGGTGCGCCGGTGCGCATCCGCGACATCGGCCAGGCCGTGCGCGGCCCGCAGAATCGCGAGCTGCAGGCCTGGCAGAACGGCAAGTCCGGCGTGCTGCTGGTGGTGTTCAAGCAGCCGGGTGCCAACGTCATCGGCACGGTGGATCGCGTGAAGGCGGCGCTGCCGGCGCTGGAGGCCTCGATACCGCCCGCTATCCACGTCAACACCATCGTCGATCGCACGCAGACCATCCGCGCTTCCGTGGCCGACGTGGAGTTCACGCTGGCGCTGTCGATCGGCCTTGTCGTGATGGTGATCTTCCTGTTCCTGCGCAGCGTCTGGGCGACGATCATCCCGTCCATCACCGTCCCGCTCGCGCTGGTCGGCACGCTGGCCGTGATGTACGTGCTGGGCTACAGCCTGGACAATCTGTCGCTGATGGCGCTGACCATCGCGGTCGGCTTCGTGGTCGACGATGCGATCGTGATGCTGGAGAACATCCACCGCCACATCGAGGACGGCATGGCGCCGATGGAGGCGGCCATCAAGGGCGCCGGCGAGATCGGCTTCACCATCGTCTCCATCAGCGTGTCGTTGATCGCCGTGTTCATCCCGCTGCTGCTGATGGGTGGCATCGTGGGCCGGCTGTTCCGCGAGTTCGCCATGACGGTGTCGATCACCGTGGTGGTCTCGGCGATGGTGTCGCTGACGCTGACGCCGATGATGTCGTCGCGCTTCCTGGCCGCCGAACATGGCAAACACGGCAAGCTCTACCGCATCATTGAAGCAGGCTTCGACGGTATCCTCGGCTTCTACCGGCGCACGCTGGATATCGCTCTGAAGTTCCGGTTCATCACGCTGATGGTGTTCCTGGCCACGGTGACGGTGACCGGCATGCTGTTCGTTGCAATCCCCAAGGGCTTCTTTCCGACCCAGGATATCGGCCTGATCATCGGCATCACGGAGGGCGCGCAGAACGCCTCCTACCAGCAGATGGTCGAGCTGCAACGCAAGATCAACGACATCATCGGGCAGGACCCGGCGGTGGCGAGCTATGCCGCGCAGGTCGGCGCGGGGACGGCCGGCCAGCAGGGCAATGACGGGCGCGTCTACATCAACCTGAAGCCGTGGGACCAGCGGCCGGGCGATGACGTGATGAAGGTGATCGCCCGGCTGTCGCAGAAGGTGCAGTCGGTGGCCGGCATCCAGCTGTTCATGCAGCCGGCGCAGGACATCAACGTCGGCGGCCGCATGTCACGCACGATGTATCAGTACACCCTGCAGGACGCCGATACCGGGGAGCTGAATGCCTGGGCGCCGAAGCTCCTCGCGCGGATGAAGGCCGATCCGCATCTGCGCGACGTCGCGACCGACCAGCAGATCGCCGGCACCACGGCCACGCTGACGATCGACCGCAACGCCGCCCAGCGCTTCGGCATCCAGCCGCAGCAGATCGACGACACGCTGTACGACGCGTTCGGCCAGCGTGAGGTGACGCAGTACTTCACCCAGCTCAACTCGTATTTCGTGATCCTGGAGGTGCCGCCGGACCTGGAGGGTGAGGTCTCGACGCTGGACAAGCTGTACGTGAAGGCGCCCAGCGGGCAGGCGGTGCCGCTGTCGGTGCTGGTGCATGTCGATACGCGGCCGGTGACGCCGCTGGCCGTCAACCACCAGAGCCAGTTCCCCGCCGTGACCATCTCCTTCAACCTCGCAGCCGGCGCCTCGCTCGGAGACGCCGTGAACGCGATCGACAGCATGCGGACGGAGCTGCACGCACCGCTTTCGCTGGAGGGCGACTTCGAGGGATCGGCCCAGGCTTTCCAGAGTTCGCTGGCGAGCGAGCCCTACCTGATCGCAGCCGCGCTGACTGCGGTCTACATCATCCTGGGCGTGCTGTATGAGAGCTACATCCTGCCGCTGACCATCCTCTCGACGCTGCCATCCGCGGGCGTGGGCGCTCTGCTGATGCTGATGGCGGCGCACACCGACCTTTCCGTGATCGCGATGATCGGCGTCATCCTGCTGATCGGCATCGTCAAGAAGAACGGCATCATGATGGTGGACTTTGCCATCCACGCCGAACGCAACGACGGCATGGCGCCGCTGAACGCGATCCGCCAGGCCTGCCTGTTGCGCTTCCGCCCGATCCTGATGACGACGATGGCCGCCCTGCTGTCCGGCCTGCCGCTGATGCTGGAGAACGGGGCGGGGTCGGAACTGCGCAAACCGCTGGGCTATGCGATGGTCGGCGGCCTTGCACTGAGCCAGATCCTGACGCTTTACACGACCCCGGTGATCTACCTGTACCTCGACCGGCTGCAGCATTGGCTGATGCCGCGGCGGCACGCGCATCTGCCGCGACTGGCATCGAAGTTGGCCGAAGCCGAGGGGGACTGAGGCTCCGGCTGGGGCCTCAGACCTCGGCGCTGGTCGCGCGCTGCCGGCGGGCGCGCACCGCAACCAGGCCGAACGCGGCCGGCAGCAGGCAGGCGAGCGCCGTGGGTTCCGGCGCCGCCTGCCAGCCCAGGTCGTTCATGATCTCCTGGTCGACCAGAGAGAGCGGGGCGTACACGCCGGGCGTGCCATACGCATCGTACGGATCGGCGAAAGCGGTGCTGGCCCAGTCCTGGATATCGGCGCCGTTGCCGTTCGGGCCGTTATAGTATTTGGCCACGGTCGCGCAGCCGTCGGTCGAGAAGTAGACGTTGGTCGCCGCCGGATCCATGTTGATCACGCCCGATCCGCCAGGGCCAGTCGCGGTGCAGCGGAACAGGTCGATCGGCGTGTTGTAGTTGAAGTTGCCGTTCGCGAGCTGCGTGGACCGGCCCATCAGCTCCGAGATCTCGTGCTCGGCCGCGTCGATGAAGCTGTACGCGTTGGCGGCCGGCGTGCTGGTGCCCGCGAAGTCCCAGCCCTGCCCGCTGCCGATATTGCTGCCGATGTAGAACGTGCCGTTCAACCCCGCCAGCTTGCCGGGAATGAGGCCGAGTGCCTTTTCCTCGGCGGTCGACACGGCGATCAGGCCGCTCTTGGTGGTGGCCGGTTCGGTCAGCGGCAGTTCGTTGGTCGCAGTGATCGAGGCCGCGGTCGATGCGCTATCGATCAACGCCGTCCGGACATCGGCATAGGTATAGGCATCGTTGTAGGTGGCGAGGCTGCCGGCGAGGAAACCCTGCGTCGTCATCGCCGATACGGTGATGTTGAGCGTGACGTTGTTGGCGAACATGCTGCTGAAGGTGTTGCCGACCGCGATGACGTCGGCCTCCAGCGTGGCCACGTTCGCGCCGAAATTGGTCGCGTTGATGCTCGAATCGAAGGTGAAGTCGAAGGTCAGCCCGGCGCGGGCCGGCGACGCGGCGCCGCCCAGCACAAGGATTGCGGCGGCGAGGGCGAGCGGTGACGTGAAGCGGGTCATGTCCTCTCCGGATAGAAGGCCAACGGCAATAATGTCGATTGGCAATTCTAAACGGCCAGGGGCGTCCTGTCTTCCCATTTGCCCGCCACGTGCGGGCCGTCGTCACATCGCCGGGGCCGAGGATCGATCGACCTCGCCGGCGCGCGCATCCAGCGGCGCCTGTCCGCTCAGGCTGAGCGCCACCGCTTCCGCCAGCCGGATCCCGTCCACGCCCGCCGACAGGATCCCCCCCGCGTAGCCCGCGCCTTCGCCGCCCGGGAACAGCCCCCCGGTGTTCAGGCTCTCGAACCCCAGGTTGCGGGTGACGCGCACCGGCGAGGAGGTACGGGTCTCCACGCCCGTCATCACGGCATCGTCACGGGCGAAACCGGGGATTTGCCGGTCGAACGCCGGCAGCGCCTCCCGGATCGCATCCACCGCAAACGCCGGCAGGCAGGTCGCGAGGTCGGTTGGGGTCACGCCCGGCTTGTACGACGGCACGATCTCCCCCAGCCCCGCCGACGGTTTCCCGGCGAGGAAATCCCCTACCGTTTGGCACGGCGCCGCATAGGTGCCCCCGCCCGCCTCGAACGCGCGATGCTCCCAATGCCGCTGGAACGCGATGCCCGCCAGCGGCCCGTCGGGATAATCCGTCGCCGGATCGACCCCCACCACGATGCCGGCATTGGCATTGAACTCCGCTCGCGAATACTGGCTCATGCCGTTGGTCGCGACGCAGCCCGGCTCCGAGGTCGCGGCGACCACGCGCCCGCCCGGGCACATGCAGAACGTGTAGACCGAACGCCCGTTGGCGGCATGGTGCACCAGCTTGTAGTCGGCCGCCCCCAACACGGGATGGCCCGCGAACCGGCCGAACCGGGCGCGGTCGATCAGCGCCTGCGGATGCTCGATGCGCACCCCGATGGAGAACGCCTTGGCCTCGATATGCACGCCGCGGGCATGCAGCATCGCGAACGTCTCGCGCGCGCTATGCCCGATCGCCAGCACGACATGGTCGGCGGCGATCCGCTCGCCGTCCGCCAGCACGACGCCGCGGACCTGGCGCGACCCGTCGGGGCGGGTCTCGATATCGAAATCCTCGACGCGTGCGCCGAAGCGGTATTCCCCGCCCAGCGCCTCGATCTTGGTGCGGATGCCCTCCACGACGGTGACCAGGCGGAATGTGCCGATGTGCGGCTTGCTGACATACAGGATGTCCTCCGGCGCGCCGGCCGCCACGAACTCGGTCAGCACCTTCCGGCCGAGATGGCGCGGGTCCTTGATCCCGCTGTACAGTTTGCCGTCGGAGAACGTGCCCGCACCGCCCTCACCGAACTGCACGTTGCTTTCGGCGGTCAGCACGGAGCGCCGCCACAGCGCCCAGGTGTCGCGGGTCCGTTCGCGCACGATCCGGCCGCGTTCGAGGATGATCGGGCGGAACCCCATCTCGGCCAGCGCGAGCGCGGCCATCAGGCCGCACGGCCCGCAGCCGATCACGATCGGACGCAACCCAACCGGCTCCGAGACCTTCACCGGCGGGCGGTAGGTTGTATCGGGCGCGGGGCCGACATGCGTGTCGCCGGCGAGGCGGCCCAGCACACCGGGCTCATCGCGCAACGCGACGTCGATATTGTAGACCAGCCGGATCTCGCTGCGCCGGCGCGCATCGTGGCCGCGGCGCGCGATAGACCAGTGCAGGATGTCGGCCGGCGCGCATCGCAAGCGTCCGGCGATCGCGGCCGGCAGGGCGGCAGCGTCGTGGTCAAGTGGCAGGATCAGTTCGGTCAGTCTTAACACGGCACATGGTCCTGGTGCGGGCGGGGCGGAGAAACGCGCACCGCGCGCGCGGGTCAAGCCGCCACGCGGTTTTACACCCTCGATTTTTCCCCACTCTGTTTTTCCTGGGACGCATCGGCTATCGGAAGCCAGCAGCCTCGGGAGCCAACCGCCATGACCTATCTCGTTGCCGATGACCTGCCGACCGCCCCCGCCGGGGAGCGGTTGCGTGCCCTGCTGGCGCGGCCCGGCATCCTGCAGATGCCCGGCGCGCATAACGGCCAGGCCGCGTTGCAGGCCAAAGCCGCCGGCTTCGAGGCGCTGTACCTGTCGGGCGCGGCGATGACCGCCTCCATGGGCCTGCCGGACCTCGGCATCATCACGGTCGACGAGGTTTGCTTCTTCATCCGCCAGATCACCCGTTCCTCCGGCCTGCCGCTGCTGGTCGACGGCGACACCGGTTACGGCGAGGCGCTGAACGTCATGCATATGGTGCGTAGCTTCGAGGATGCCGGCGCCGCGGCGGTCCATATCGAGGACCAGCTGCTGCCCAAGAAATGCGGCCACCTGAACGACAAGAAGCTGGCCGACGCGCATGACATGGCGGCCAAGATCGCGGCTGCCCGCAAGGCGCGCCGGCACCTCTACCTAATCGCCCGCACCGATGCCGCCGCCAGCGAGGGCCTGGACGGCGCCGTCGCCCGCGCGAAGCTGTTCATGGAGGCCGGCGCCGACGCGATCTTCCCCGAGGCGCTGAACACCGCCGAGATGTTCCGTGCCGCGGCGGAGCGGCTGCCGGGCGTGCCGCTGCTCGCCAACATGACGGAGTTCGGCCGCACGCCGTTCTTCTCCGCCAGCGAATTCGAGGCGATGGGCTACAAGATGGTGATCTGGCCGGTCAGCAGCCTGCGCGTCGCCAACAAGGCGCAGGAGGAGCTCTATGCCGCGCTGAAGCGGGATGGCGGCACGCACAGCATGGTCGAGCGCATGCAGACGCGCGCCGAGCTGTACGCGACGATCGGGTACCATGATTATGAGGCGCTGGATGCGTCGATCGTGACGACCATCATCCCGCAAGGGATGCCCCAACGCCCCAAGTGACGCGTCCGTGCTACATCGGCAGCGAGATTTACCGGAACTCCAGCTATGGCCCGAAGCACCCGCTCGCCATGCAGCGCGTCCCGGTCTGTACAGACCTGTGCCATGCGCTCGGCTGGCTGTCCGATGCTGTCTACCACGACGCGCCGATGGCGAGCGTGGCGGTGCTGACGCGCTTCCACGACCCGGAATACATCGCCGCTTTGCAGCGTGCGGAGGCGACGCAGACCGTCTCCGAGGCCGATCGTGCTCGCTTCCGGATCGGCGCCAAGGGCAACCCAGTATACTGGGAGGTATACGGTCGCCCGGCGATCTCGGCCGGCGGCATCATGCTTGCGGCACGGTTGACCGCCGATGGCGGCGTTGCACATTGTCCCGGCGGCGGCACGCATCGCGGCAGGCCGGACCGCGCGACGGGGTTCTGTTTCCTCAACGACCCGGTGCTGGGCTTGCTGGCCTGGCTGGACGTGGGCCTGGACAACATCGTCTGCCTGGACATCGATGCCCATCATGGCGATGGCGTGCAGGACGCGTTCCGCGATGATCCGCGCGTGTTCACCATCAGCCTGCATGAGGCTGGGCGCTGGCCGTTCACCGGGGCCGCCTACGACCGCGCGGGCGGGGCGGCGCGCAATTTTCCGCTGCCGGCCCAGTGCAACGACAGCGAGTTCGCCTGGGTGATGCGCCACGCGGTGCTGCCGCTGATCGAAGCGTGCAGGCCGCAGGCGATCATGCTGCAGGCGGGGGCCGACGCGCTGGAGGAAGACCCGTTGGCCAGGTTGTCTCTGTCCAACAATGTGCATTGCGCGGTTGCTGCGTCCCTGTTGCCTTTGGCACCGACGCCTCGTCGTGCTCGGCGGCGGCTACAATCCGTGGTCGGTCGGCCGCTGCTGGGCCGCGATCTGGGGCACGCTGAACGACTCCCGATGCCGGATCGGCGGCCCGATGCTGCCGAACAGGCGTTGCGCGGCGCGCGGTTCAACCGCGCTGCGGGCCACAATCCGCCCGGCCACTGGTTCACGACGCTGCGCGACGCCCCGCGTGAGGGGGTCGTGCGCAGCACGGTCAAACGCCTGGCAGACCAGGCCCTGAAGGAGAGTCTTTCCGCATGAACCGACGCTATCTGCTGGTCCTGGCTGCGCTGTTGCCGTTCGTCGGGCACGCCCAGTCGGTCGATCCCACAGGCCCGCAACCAGCCTTGCCCAAGGAACAGCTCGCCATCGTCACCCGCGACGGGGGCAAGCACGATTTCACCGTCGAGATGGCACTGAAGACCGAGCAACAGACCGTGGGGGAGATGTTCCGTACGAGCGTGCCGGCGGACAGTGGGATGCTGTTCGACTGGGGCATGTCGCGCGAGTCGCAGATGTGGATGAAGAACACGCTGGTGCCGCTCGACATGGTGTTTATCAAGTCGGACGGGACGATCCGCGCGATCGCGGAGAACACCGTGCCGCAGAGCCTGGCCGTCATCGACAGCCATGGGCCGGTGCGCGCAACCCTGGAGCTGCAAGGTGGCATCACGGCAAAACTCGGCATCCGGGTGGGCGATCGGGTGCAGCAGCGGCTCTTCGGCAACGCGCCCTGAGGCAGGAAAGGCTGGGGCTGCCGCCTCGGACTCCGATCTGGGACGCTGCCCCTGGCCCCTACCAAGGGCGACGGCCCACCGGGTCAAGCCCGGTGGCACGCTCTTGGAACCGGTCCATGGTGCTCGCCGGGGAGTGCCGTGACTCTGTCCTGCTTACCCGGATGAGCGTGGTGCGCCTTGCGTTGCGCAGCGTGCATCCATAGGTTCGCATTCTCCTGACGGGGCGTGGCGCAGCCTGGTTAGCGCGCGTGTTTTGGGTACACGAGGCCGCCGGTTCGAATCCGGCCGCCCCGACCAGGAGGGCACCCCTGTGAAAACACCGCCGGCGAAGCGGCGGTAACGGTGGACAAAGGGGTGGTCGCCATGGGGGCAGCCCACATGCGCCGGAGCCGCCGGCAGGCGGCATAAGCGTGCGATATTTGCTACTGGATAAATGATGCAGGGCAGGCGCAACGTGTCTGACGGTCCGCGTTTGCTGGCCATTTCGGTCCGCAATGGACGATGTCCGTATCTGGGTATGCTTGTCAGGCCAAGTGAGTACGCGATAGAACGAAGGGACCGTATGAATTTCGAGACCTGAGACATATTTCTGGCGCGGTGGCTATGAAATCCCTCTTCCATCCACACCCTTGGGTGGAATTTTTACGGATGCGACTTACAATCCAACTGAAGCGATGCATGATCCAACCGATGAAGATAGAGGCAGCCATTACATGGCCGTCAGGGACGGCGATGGCGGTCCGCCCGCAAGCCGATGACTCGGAGAGGACCACAGGGGCGCAGAATGGCCGCTGAACTTGAGCTGACGATCGGCTTCGCAGCTGCTGGCAATTCGCTGGGCTATCTCGGCGGCGGCTGGGCGCGGGCCGAGTCGGAATTCACTTGGGCGGTCGGCAGCGAAAGCCACCTCATGCTGCAACGCAGCAAGGAACCAGGCGACTACGTCCTGACCCTCGACGTCATTCCGTTCGTGCATGAACCGGAATTGCCGGCCCAGCGCCTGATCGTCTCGGTGAACGACACCGTCGTCGGCACGTCGCTGCTGTATCGTCCCAGCCTGCTGGGCTACCGCATCCCCGCCGACCTGATGCGCCGCGCGGATCGGGTACTGATCACGCTCCTGCATCCGGATGCTGCACGGCCGCTCGACTTCTCGATCAGCCCGGACGAACGCAGCCTCGCTTTTTCGCTGACCGAGGCAAAGCTGTATCGCATTGTGGACGACAGCACGACCGCAGCCGCTGACCTGCCGGTCGGGTTGATGCTGTCTGGCGACACGATGCGCCGGTTCGGCGGCCAGACGCATACCGACCTGGCGCAGTGGGTGAACGAGCGCACTGGCCTCGCTCTCGCCCAGCTCGCCATGCGCTTCGAGAGTCTGGGTGAGAATTGCGAGTTCGGCCTCGTGCAGCGCCGCTGCGACTCCGAACCGTTGGGCCTGCTGCGGTTCTCCTCTACCTTCCTGCGCAACCTGATCCGCGGTCTGGACAGCGGCTTCGAGGGCCTCGGCGAGGCGGAGGAGATCGACCCGCGCCTCGAAGGGGGCGGGCCGCTCAAGGAATACATGATCCACGAGAAGCGCTACGGCCTCGTCTATCATACGTTCGTCTACGAAGGTCAGCGCAGCGTCTGGCTCATGCGCGAGCAGGAAGCCGCGCGGCTCAAGTTCCTCCGCCGCAAATTTCTCGAGGAGATCGAGGGATCGGAGAAAATATTCGTCTACAAGCGGAACGCCTCAGTGTCCGAGGAGGAGATCCTGCCGCTGTTCATGGCGCTCAACCGGCACGGCTCGAACCGCCTGCTGTGGGTCATGCAAGCCGACGAGACGCATCCGCCGGGGACCGTCGAAGTCGCCATGCATGGGTTGCTGAAGGGCTACATCGACCGGTTCGCGCCCGACGACAACGCGCATGACTTCTCGTTCGATGGCTGGATCCGGGTGTGCGCCAACGCATACCTGCTCTCCCGATTGCAGAAGGTGGACGGCTAAGCGCTTCGACGTAGCCGATCGCCTGACAGCCATGCGTTGCCGGCAATGCCGTTGAACCTGTGTCCGTTGGCCATGTCGTCTTTGGTCATATCCTGGTCGGTCGGTCGGTCGGTCAGTCGGTCGGTCAGTCGGTCGGTCGTGCCCGCCCGTGCCGCGTGCTAAGACGCGCGGCATGCAAGGATCGACCGTGCCCGACGTCCGCCCGACCGTCCTGCTGTACGACTGGGACAACACCCTGGTCGACGGCTGGGCGGGCATCACGGCCGCGCTTAACGCCGTATTCACGGCGTTCGACAAGCCGCTCTGGCGGGTCGAGGACACCCGTAACCGTGTCCGCGTCTCCCTGCGCGAGAGCTTCCCGGTGATGTTCGGCGACGCCTGGTGGCGGGCGCGCGACCTGTTCTATGCGACTCTGACCGAACAGCACCTCGACCATATCCAGCCGATGCCTGGGGCCGCCGAGGCGCTGGCCGCCGGCAATGCCTGGCCACAGGGTGTGGTGTCTAACAAGGATGGCGGATTCCTGCGGCGGGAGGTCGCGCATCTTGGCTGGTCCGACCATTTTGGGCCGCTGATCGGGGCAGGCGACGCGCCGATCGACAAGCCGGACCCAGCGCCGATCTTCCTTGCACTGCAGCAACTGGGGCGTGCGCCCGATCCGTCCGTATGGTATCTTGGTGACACCGCACTCGACATGCAGGCCGCACGGGCGGCCGGGGTCACTGCGGTACTGGTCGGCGATGCCGCGCATGATGGGGGAGTTGCACGAGCGGCGCCGCATCGCCATTTCACGTCAGCCTACTCACTGGCCGACGAACTACGTGCCTTCACCTGAAGCGGACGCGTCCTTGACCGGATGGGGCGGAGCGAAGGACAGGGTGCAACGACGCAAGATTCACCGTCGGCGGGCGTGCCACGACCCGTCGGGCCGACCAACAACAACGACTGCCTAGCAGAAGGATTGCCCGCCGTGGCCAACGAGAAATCGCAGAATGTTCAGGATGTCTTCCTGAACCATGTGCGAAAGAACAAAACACCTGTGACGGTGTTCCTTGTGAACGGTGTCAAACTTCAGGGGATTATCACCTGGTTCGACAATTTTTCCGTTCTTCTGAGACGGGATGGGCATACCCAGCTCGTTTACAAACATGCCATCAGCACGGTTATGCCGGGCGCGCCGATCCAGTTGTTCGACGGAGCCAAGGCTGAGCCCGGAGCCGGAGTCGGCGTAGCGCGGGAGATGGCCCCTGCCAACGGCGGCGGGTGACCCCGCAACACAGGACAGCAGGGATGACATCAGGCAAGACAACGGCGTAGGGCCGACCCGCGCCGCCGTCATCCTGCCCTGGGAAAAACATGGGCCCTGGGAAAAGCATGGCCCCCGCGACAACGGCGCCAGGGACGCTGGCAGCCGGGACGGCGGCATCGACGTGAGTCGTGCCGCCGAGGCCCGGCTGGCCGAGGCTGCTGGCCTCGTCGCCTCGATCGGCCTTGTGGTGGTCCACTCCGCCATCCTGCCGCTGCGTGCCCGGCGCCCTGCCACCCTGCTGGGGGAGGGGCAGGTCGCGCAGCAGGGGGTTGCCCTGAAGGAACAGGACGTCGAGGTCGTCGTCGTCGACTCGGCCCTGTCACCCGTGCAGCAGCGCAACCTGGAACGTGCCTGGGGGTGCAAGGTCATCGACCGCACCGGCCTGATCCTCGATATATTCGGGGAACGCGCCGCCACCCGCGAAGGCACGCTGCAGGTCGAACTCGCTCATTTGGACTATCAGCGCTCCCGCCTCGTGCGGTCCTGGACCCACCTCGAACGCCAGCGCGGCGGTTTCGGCTTCCTGGGCGGTCCCGGTGAAACCCAGATCGAGGCGGACCGACGCCTGATCGGCGACCGCATCGTGCGGCTGAAAAAAGAACTCGAGCAGGTCCGCCGCACCCGCGGCCTGCACCGCTCTGCACGCCGGCGCGTGCCGTTCCCGGTGGTCGCCCTCGTCGGTTACACCAACGCCGGCAAATCCACCCTGTTCAACGCCCTGACGGGCGCCGAGGTCACCGCGCGCGACCAGCTTTTCGCCACCCTCGACCCCACCATGCGCGGGCTGCGCCTGCCCTCCGGCCGGCGGGCCATCCTGTCCGACACCGTCGGCTTCATCAGCGACCTGCCGCACGAACTGGTGGAAGCCTTCCGCGCCACGCTGGAGGAAGTCGCCGAGGCCGACGTCATCCTGCATGTCCGCGACGCCGCCCATCCAGAAACCGCCGCCCAGCGCGCCGACGTGCTGAAGGTGCTAGACGAGATGGTGGCCGACGGCCTGCTCGACGCTGACTATCCGACCCGTCTGGTCGAGGTGCTGAATAAGGCCGACCTGCTGGGCGGCACCGGCCAGGTCGCGTTGCGCCCCGGCGCCGTAGCGGTCTCCGCCATCACCGGCGAAGGCCTCGACGCGTTGCAGGCCGCCATCGATGTCCGCATCGCCGAGGGCATGGAAACCGCCGACTACGACATCCCACCGCAGGACGGCGCGCGCCTGGCCTGGCTCTACCAGCACGGTGAGGTCGTGGACCGCCAGGATGCCGACACCGCGGTGCATGTGCGCGTCCGCCTGTTGCCGGCCGACCGCGCCCGCTTCGAGCGCCAGGCCCCGGGATCGCCCCAGGGGTGAGCTTTTTGCTGGCCGAGCTCGCCGACGTCGCCGACTTGCTGCGCATGGCCGCCCGTACCGAGATACTGCCCCGCTTCCGTAATCTCGCCGACGCCGATATCCGCGCCAAGACCGGTCCGCTCGACCTGGTCACCGATGCAGACGAGGCGGCTGAACGCGTCATCGATGCCGGCTTGGCGCACCGGTTCCCCGGCTGCGTCGTGGTCGGTGAGGAAGCCACCGCCGCCGATCCCACCCGGCTCGACCTGCTGGCGGACGCCGACCTGGCCTTCGTGGTCGATCCGATCGATGGCACCGCAAACTTCGCCGCCGGCCTGCCGCTGTTCGGCGTGATGGCAGCTGCGATTGTCCGGGGCGAGGTCGTCGCCGCGGCGATCCACGATCCGCTGGGCGATGACACCGCGCTCGCCCTGCGCGGGGAGGGGGCCTGGATCGAGACACCCGCCGGCCGCCGGACCGACCTGCGCGTTGCGGCGTCGGCACCGGTCGGGGAAATGGCCGGCAACGTCTCCTGGCGCTTTCTGCCTGAGCCGGCCCGCAGCACGGTCTGCGGCAACCTGATCCGGCTGGGCGGCTGCTGGGACTACCGCTGTTCCGCCCATGAATACCGCATGGTCGCCGCCGGGCACTGCCATTTCCTGTTCTTCAACCGGCTGTATCCCTGGGACCATGCCCCGGGATGGCTGCTGCACCGCGAAGCCGGCGGCTATTCCGCACGCCTGGATGGCAGCTTCTATGGTCCCACCCGTATCGATGGCGGGCTGATCTGCGCGCCCGACCTGACCTCCTGGCAGGCGTTGCGCGATACGCTGCTGGGCCCCTCCGAACTCACGGCAATCGTCAAAAATCCTTGACACAGGCTTGAATTCAAACTGATTCACCATCGACGGGCGTGTCGCATGCGCCGGGATGAGCCGGTGGGAGTGACCATGTTGCATCGTGTCGGGGCTGCCTGGCGTTGCCTGCCGCGCGTTGTGCTGGCCGCACTCGCCGTATTGGCGTTGGGCGTTGCGGTGCAGGGGGCGCTCGGCCAGTCTGTCACACCGGACGCGACCCAACCGGCGTCTGCCCAACCTGCGGCCGGCCAGGCTGCGCCGGGCGGGACGGTCGTCCTCTCCCCGCCGCTCAAGGCATCCGACCTCGCGCCGGACCAGCCGATCAAGGGCGCCACCGACCCCGTCGTCGGCAGCGTCGACGGCCACCTGATCTACCTGAGCGAGCTCGGCCGCGCGACCCAGGCGCTGCCCGAGAACCTGCGCGACCTGCCATTCGACATGCTGTTCCCCGTGCTGCTCGACCGCATGGTCGACCACGAATCGCTGGTGTTGATGGCCCGCCGCCGCAGCATGGACGACAACCCCGCAGTGAAGCGCGAGATCCAGGCGGCGATCGACCGCATCCTGGAAGGCGCCTACCTCAGCGCCGTCGCCACGCCGAAAGTCACCGAACAGGCGATCCTTGACCGCTATAACAAGCAGTACGCCAACCGCCCGGCTGCCGAGGAAGTCCACGCCCGCCACATCCTAGTCGCCACCGAGGACGAGGCGAAGGCCGTACTGACCCAGCTGAAGGGGGGCGCCGACTTCGCAACCCTGGCAAAGCAATACAGCAAGGACCCGGACGGCGCGCGTGGTGGCGACCTTGGCTTCTTCCGGCGTGAGCAGGTGTGGCCGACCTTCGCCGACATGGCCTTCACCCTGCAGCCGGGACAGGTGGGGCCGACACCGATCCACAACGAGTTCGGCTGGCACGTCATCAAGGTGGATGAGCGCCGCCTGGTGGGGACCCCCAGCTTCTCCGACATGCACGAGGCAATCCGCCAGGAACTGCTGCAACAAGCCGTGCAGGACGCGATCGACCAGGCCCGCGCGCAGATGACGATCCATAAGTTCAACCTGGACGGGACGGAGATGAACGCCGCCCTGCGCACGGTACAGCCCCAGGCAAAGCCCGCCAGCGCCTCGGCGCCCAAGGTCGCCCCCCTGCCGCGGTAGGAAGGCCGGGGCTGCCGCCTTGGGCTGGTCCAGGGCGGCAAGCCCCGCCCTTTCTTCCGCACCTGCGCTTGTGGCGCGCGGAGCGTTCGGCCATGATCCGGCCGCTAAACTCAGGGGTTCTTATGAAAGATATAGCGGATTCGTCCGTCGGCAGCCGCCTGACGGTCGCCTCCTCACGCCGTTTGCTCGCCCTGGTGCTGCTCGCCGGCGTCTCGTTCGCCCCTGGCCTGCATGCCCAGACCCCCGCCGATCCGGTAGTTGCCAAGGTCGATGGCCAGCCGATCCTGCTGAGCGAATTGAAGGAGGCCGCGGCCAGCCTGCCGCCGAGCACCCGCAGCATGCCGCAACAGACCCTGTTGCCGTTGCTGCTGGAGCAGCTGGTCGATGGCCGTGCCCTGGTGGCCGAGGCACGCAAGACCGGCCTCGACAAGGACCCCGCGGTCCAGCGTCAGGTGCAGGCCGCCGAGGACCAAGCCCTGCAGACCGCTTTGCTGCACAAGCAGGTCGGCCCTCTGGTGTCCGAGGACGCCGTGCGTGCGCGCTATGAGAAGGACATCGCCGGCAAGCCGGGCATCGGGGAGGTGCATGCGCGCCACATCCTGGTTCCCGACGAGGCGACCGCCAAGCAGATCATCGCGGAGCTGAAGAAGGGCGGTGATTTCGGTGCGCTGTCCAAGCAATACAGCAAGGACCCTGGCGCGGCCTCGCAGGGCGGCGATCTGGGCTTCTTCAAGAAGGGTGACATGGTGCCGGAGTTCGCCGATGCCGCCTTTGCGCTGAAGGACGGCGAGATTTCGCCGACCCCGATCCACACCCAGTTCGGCTGGCACGTAATTCAGACGTTGGAGCATCGCCAAGCGCCCCCGCCGGACTTCGACCAGGCGAAGGATGAACTGCGCCAGCAGATGATCCAGGACGCTGTGAAGCAGGCGGTGGCGCAGGCCCGCGCGGACGTGAAGGTCGAGACCTTCAACCTCGATGGCTCGCCCGTGAAGGCCACCGACAGCGCCGAACCCCCGCCTGCCAAGCCCTGAACGGCCCGCCAAGCCCAGAACGACCGCCAAGCCCTGGCCGCCCGCCAGGCTGCCAACGCCCAGCCTGAACACCTGCCAAGCCGTGACCCCCTGGGCGTGAACGACCCAGGGGCGCAAGGAAACCACCGATGGCCATCCCAGTCCCAGTCTCCCCGCTTGCTGCTCCGCTGCCTGAACTTCCCCCGCTGGCCGGCGTTCGCCTGAGTGCTGCGGCTGCCGGTATCCGCTACCAGGGTCGCACCGACGCGGTCCTGATGGAGGTCGCCGCCGGCAGCACTGCCGCTGGCGTGTTCACCTCCAACAAATGCCCTGGCGCGCCGGTGGACTGGTGCCGCGCCGCGCTGAAAGGCGGCAAGGCTCGCATGGTCGTGGTGAATGCGGGGAATGCCAACGTGTTCACCGGCAAGGCCGGCCGCGACGCCTGTGCCGCCACCGCGGCGGCTGCTGCCAAGCTCGCGGGCTGCCCGGCAAAGCAGGTGTTCGTGGCCTCGACCGGCGTGATCGGGGAGGTCCTGCCGCATGAAAAGCTGGTCGCCGCGTTGCCCGGCCTGCAGGAGGGCCTGAGCGAGACCAACTGGGAAGCGGCTGCCCGTGGCATCATGACCACCGACACCTTCCCCAAGGCGGCTACACGGGTGGCGCAGATCGGTGACATGCCGGTGCGCATCACCGGCATCGCCAAGGGCAGCGGCATGATCGCGCCCGACATGGCGACGATGCTGTGCTTCGTGTTCACCGACGCCAAGATCCCGGCCGATGCGCTGCAGACCTTGCTGAGCAAGGGCGTCGGCGGGACCTTCAACGCCACAACGGTGGACAGCGATACCTCGACCTCGGACACGGTGCTGCTGTTCGCGACCGGCCAGGCGAAGCACCCGCGCGTGCCGCCGGCCGACGGCAATGCCGCGCGCAATCGTTTCCTGGCCGATTTCGCTCGCAAGCTGGAGGAGGTGCTGCTGGAGCTCGCCCTGAAGGTGGTGCGGGACGGCGAGGGCGCCCAGAAGCTCGTGAAAATCGATGTCACCGGTGCCGTCACCGCCCGCTCGGCCAAGCGGATCGGCATGGCGGTGGCAAACTCGCCGCTGGTGAAGACCGCGATCGCGGGCGAGGACGCGAACTGGGGCCGCATCGTCATGGCGGTGGGCAAGGCGGGCGAGCCGGCCGATCGCGACCTGCTGTCGATCGGCGTCGGCGGCGTCTGGATGGCGAAGGATGGTGCGGTCGTGCCAAGTTATGATGAGGCACCGGTCGTGGCCCACATGAAAGGCCGTGAGGTGGAGATCGCCATCGATCTCGGCCTGGGGCGTGGCAAGGCCACGGTGTGGACCTGCGACCTGACGCATGGCTACATCGACATCAACGGATCGTACCGCTCCTGACGGCTGTGGAACGGTGCGGCGCGCTGCGATTGCGCCGGGGATAGTCCGGTTCGGTGCGGTCGCCTCGATGGAGGCATCACATGGCCGACCGCATTGCGATCTTCGATGGCCACAACGACGCCGTTCAGTCCCTGGCGGAATTCGTCCCCGGCGGCCGCGACTTCCTGGCGCGTTCCGATAACGGCCACCTGGACCTGCCGCGCGCGCGGGAAGGCGGGCTGGCCGGCGGCCTGTTCGCCCTGTTCGCGCGGCCGCCGCAGCCACCGAAGGACGATTTCACCAGAACGGCAACCGGCTACGAGGTGCGCCTGGCGGACCCTCTCGACCCCGACTTCGCCCGGCACCGCATCGACGCCCAGCTGGACGCCCTCCTCCGTGTCATCGATCGCGCCGATGACCAGATCCGCCAGGCAACCACGGTCGCCGACATCGAGGCCGGGCGGCGCGACGGCGTCTTCACAATGGTGCTGCACCTGGAGGGCGCCGAGGCGATTGGTCCCGGCCTGGAAAACCTCGAACGCCTCTATGTCGCGGGTCTGCGCTCGTTGGGCCCGGTCTGGAGTCGGCCGAACATTTTCGGGACCGGCGTGCCGTTCGCTTATCCGCGCTCGCCCGACATCGGCCCTGGCCTGACCGCCGCCGGGCTGGACCTGGTCCGAGCCTGCAATCGGATGGGGATCATGGTGGATGTGTCGCATCTTAATGAGCGCGGTTTCCGGGACGTTGCAGGCGTAACCAATGCACCGATTGTGGCGACGCATGCCTGCGCGCATGCGATCTGCCCCTCGACCCGCAACCTTACGGACCGGCAGCTCGACGCGATCCGCGAGTCGCATGGCGTGGTGCGGTTCAATTTCAGCGTGTGCGATGTGCGGCCCGACGGGTACCTCGATGCAGATACGTCGCTTGAAACGATCGTGCGCCATGTCGCGTACCTGGTGGAGCGGCTGGGGGAGGATTGCGTGGCGCTCGGGTCCGACTTCGATGGCGCGGTGATGCCCCGGCCGATCGGGGATGCAAGCAAGCTGCCGCATCTGATCGGGGCATTGCTGGCCCATGGCTTCGATGATCGGGTGGTGCGCAAGCTCGCCATGGGAAACTGGCTGAGGGTATTCCGCCTGACCTGGCAGTGACATGATCGGTACTGGGCGCTATTTCACCGAGGCCTGCAGTGCCGATAATAGCCGGTACAACTCCCTGAAATAGCCCCGGTTTCGTGGAGTTTGGGCGGCTTGGGAAATTGCGCGTCCGTGGCGACAACTGCCTTGGCAGCGTCGTAGACCTTCGATGCGCGGTAGCCCAACGCGGAATCCAGCCGGACCGGGTTGAACCAGCTCTCATGAAGCTGAAGCACGTCCTCCTCGTTTCGGCCTGGGACGGGAAGCGGCGGCTGTCCAGCAACTCGCATTCCAAGGTGGCGAAGAAGCCCCCCGGCTTGCCGTCGCATTCGGGACGGGGTGCGCAGGCAGCAAGGGCGACCGGGGTGTCCTGAATCTCACAAACTTCGTCGAACTTCCGATCCAGGCGTTCTGTCATGGGGGGAGGGCATCCGCGCTCTGCCGCCAGGATAGGTCGGACGCGAGGGCGATGTAGCCCTCCTCAGTTGCACGTCAGTGATAGCGTCGCTGTGGTGGTCGACGCCCAGGATGTTGTGCAGCAGCAGTCCCGGTGACTCGCCGGCGGACGGCGCCGCGAGATAGCCGCTGCAGCCCTTGTGCCCAATGTCGACCCAGAAGCCCGGGACGTGCTCTCCCTGACGTTGCAGTGCCGGCCGCCAAAGCCTTCCCGCAATGCCTGTCTCGTCTTCAGAACCCGAACATATGGTCCAGCGAGAAACCACCCACATCATCCATCAGGCCGTGATATCCGAACAGCCGGCAGGTCTGATCGCGCACCAGCACGTAGCCGTTCTCCCCCGCGGCGGTGAGAAGGTCTGCATCGAACGCCTCATGCGGGCGGACCGTGGTAGATCCAGAGCATGGGATCGATAGCGCGGTCTCCGCTATCATGCGTCCTGCACCGTCGTGCAACTGCAGCGCGGTAGAGGAGCGCGGATGCCAGCTCGCCGAAGCTGGGTAGATCAGCACTGCGAAGCTGCGTCGTCGCGCATCGCCCAATTTCAGGAACAGCCGAGTCGACAGGCCCGGCGGTGCGCCGGAATAGGATTGCGGCTCGTCCTTGAAGGTCATCACAGTGTTGAAAATATGCGCGCCGAAGCTCGATTCGGCGATGTGTCCTGAGCGCCGGTCCTCGTAACGGAACAGCGCGTGCATCCAGCCGTCCGCCTCGCCGCCGTCACGGAAATCATAGACGAGTTCAGCATGGCCTTCGTCGACCGCAATATCGTCGAAGTCCAGGGCCAGGCCATGGTCGCGCGGCAGGCATCCGAGAAAGCGCTCATGGACGCGCCGCCCCTCAGTGTCGAACACATCGAGTCGCAGCGGCAGGTTGCGCTGCTCCGCCGCCATCGGTGTCGGCTGCACAAGGCTGCGGAACCGCGCGCGCGGCAAGACCGGAAAAGGCAGCAGGTAGCCGCGGCCCAATTGCTCCGGCAGCGTCGCTATGGCGGGGTCGGGACGGATATTGTCCCGCTCTACATTCACATGTGCAATGCGGATACGCTCACCGCGTGTCACTTCGTAGCGCGGGCGCACGACATGGCGGCCGGTGCGGATTTCGATTTGTGCAGGCCAGTGCACCGCCGGCAGGAAGTCCCCCACATCCAGCGCCACGGTGGCAAACGGTCCGACCGGCCGGTCCAATGCCACCGGTGCTTCGGCCCCCATGCGGTCTAACATGACGGCTCCGGCGGGGATCGGCACTGCGTGGCTGTTCTGCAGCCATAGCACCACACGTTCATCCGGACACGGCGCGGGCAAGCCGGCGAAGCGGTCGGACGGCCACGCGTTGGCGTCGTGCGTGCAGGACAAGGACACGCCGTTGTTCGTGGCATAGGTGTCGAGTGCGTACTTCACGACGTCATGTCCGGCGACACCGAGGGCGTGGATGAACAACTGGCCGGTGAACGGCGTGAGCCCGAAGCGATCCCGCACCTGCCGACTGTCGATCGAGAACCCGCCGGGCCCGGTCGGCACTACCTGCTCCCACGTCGCCAGCACCGCTCCGTCGCCTCCGAACAGCCGCAGCCACAGTCGCACTGAGGCGGCGCCATAGGCCGACCAGTAATTAGCGGAGACCAAGCGCGTCGACAGGCCATCTGCGTCGCGGAAGAAGGCGAAGTTCGTCGCAAAGTTCAGCTTGTCGAGGTACCGTCCTCGCACGGACAGCATCGCTTCGGGCAACCGTGCCTCGTCCAGTGTGAGCACCGTGGCGTCCTTCGGCAGCAAATGTGCGATGCGTGCCGCGATCCGCCCCGCATCGAATGCCGCGATCAGCACGGTCCCGGGAGCAGACGCCGATAGATCCGTCAGCGGACGCGCGGTCAGGCCTGCCCGCTGCTGTCCCACCAACGCCACGTCATGTACGAACAACACATCGATCGGCATAGGGTAAAGCGCGAGCAAGGCCTCGGCGATGCCGTCGGGGTCGTAGATAGCCACCGGCCCAACCAGGCAGTCATGCAGGCGTCCGATCGCCTCAGCTGCCAACGGGTGCGCCAGGGCCTTGTAGATGACATTCCCCCCAGCCCGCGCGTCGAACGTTTGAATCTGCAGCATTCGCCAAGGTCCTAAGGTCGGTGGGCGTGGGATTGGAAAGACGCAGTCCGTGCAGGGGCGTTACCCCTGCACTCCACCAACGGGCGCTGCCTCTTGGATCCCCGACAGGAACACGGCCCCCGGACCCATTCGCTATCTGGGTAGCGCCGGGGGGACGGCGCAACCCAGACAGCAGAGGAAGCCGTGGGGTTCGATCCCGCTGGGTGGTAGGGGGTAAGGCCCCTACATGGACTGTCCGGCCTCGGCCCTGCGCTCTTCGACACCCTAAAACCCCAGGCGGCGGCGCATTTCAGCGGCGGCGGCCTGGGTGTCGTTGAGCGGGGCGACCATCCAGGTTTCGATGCGTCCGTCGAATATGCGGACGCGCCCGTCCGCGATCATGCCTTCGTGGAAGAGGCCGATGCGCCGCGACCGTCCCGGCAAGGGGTAGAGCAGGATCGGGGCTGCGGTGGCGGCTGCTTCCGATACCATGGAGACGCTGTCCATGGTGACGATGATTGTGTCGGCCAGTGCGAGCATGCCAAAATACGGGTTCTCGCCCGTGAAATCCCAGACCCATCCGCCCAGCGGGGCGAGCGCGTCGTGTAGCATCCGGGTGACGGCCGGATCAGTGCGGCGGGAGGGGGTTACGACAATCCCCACATGGTCGCGTCGTGCAAGGTCAGCCAGATCTCGGGCGAGTTGGGCGCCCTCTGTCGGGCCCAGACGGTAGCGTCCGTTGCTGCCACCGACCAGCACAGCGACCATCGGGCGCCTATAGGGTGCCAACCTGTCCCGCCATTTCGTCCCTTCTGCTGCCAGCCGTTCGGGTGTGACCCGGTGCAGGGCATTGCGGGTGACGATGACGTTCGGGCCGGTCAATTCGTCGTGGCGGTTGACCACGATCAGGTCGAACCGACGGGGGTCCATGCGCGGGTGTTGCACCTGCACGACAGGACCGCTTCGTTTGCGCAATGCGGCGAGGACAGCAGCTGCCATGCCGCCGCAGCCGATAGTGATATTGGCCAGGGGAGCGCGGACGGCGTCCGGAACGGCTGCCAGTGGTTTCGGCCAGAGGCTGGCGGCGAAGTATTTCCAGGGGGCACGCGGCTTGAGCACGCGCAGGTCTGGCGCGAGGCCCGCGGCCTCCGCCAGTCCCATCGCCTGGGCCTGCAGCCCGGCCATGGCTTCGCTCAGGATCCAGGAAGTAGCGGTTTCTGGCATGAACGGGGTTTTGTCTGCGCCGTCATCAAACGTCAATGTGGGTGGAGCGAGTGACAGGGGCGTGCGGCGGCATGATGCGTTGGGGGGTGGCCGCGCTGTACCCTTGGGGGAGCCTGTCAAGATAGGCGATTTCGAGGAGGCATGACAGATGGACCGCAACCTTATCGGCTATGGCGCCAATCCGCCGGACCCGCGCTGGCCGGGCGGCGCCAGGCTGGCAGTGAATTTCGTGCTGAATTTCGAGGAGGGGGCCGAACCGTCGATCGGTGACGGGGACCCGGCCTCCGAATGGGGCCTGACCGAATATGGCGGGGCAAGCCCCGGTGTGGTCGGGCGCGACCTAGCCGCCGAGGGCATGTTCGCCTACGGTAGCCGGGTCGGTTTCTGGCGGATCATGCGGCTTTTCAAGGAGCGCGGCCTGCCGCTGACGATCTTCGGCTGCGCCCTGGCGTTGGAGCGCAATCTGCCGGCCGTCGAGGCCATCAAGGCGGCCGGCCACGATGTTTGCTGCCACGGCTGGCGCTGGGAGAAGCATTTCGAGCTGTCGGAGGAGGTCGAGCGGGAGCATATCCGCCGTGCCGTGGCGTCATTGCAACAGACCATGGGGGAGCGTCCGCTGGGGTGGTATTGCCGCAGCGGTCCGGGGGTGAACACGCGCCGGCTGCTGGTGGAGGAGGGTGGATTCCTCTACGATTCAGATGCTTATGACGACGAATTGCCCTATTGGACTGATGTCGGCGGTCGTTCTCACCTGATCGTGCCGTACAGCTTATCGACCAATGACTCGAAATTCGGCCGGGGTACCTTCGCGACCGGGGACGATTTCTTCCATTACTGCCGGGACGCGTTCGACTTCCTGTACCGGGAGGGGGCGACTCAGCCGCGCATGCTGTCGATCGGGTTGCACATGCGCCTGATTGGTCACCCGGCGCGGGCGACGGGGCTGGAGCGGTTGCTCGATCATGTTGGGCGGTTTGGTTCGGTTTGGGTGACCCGGCGGCTCGATATCGCGTGTCACTGGGCTGCCACGCATCCGACCCCGGTTGCAGCCACGCAATCAGGCTGATACGGGGCGGCATGCTGCAGACGAATTCGCTGGGAATCAGCCGCTGGACGCGCATGCGCCGGCTGGCGGGTGCTTGGCTGAACGACCGCCACCAGTTCCGCGCCCCACGCCTGCCGCGCACCTGCTCGATCTGCGGATACCATGGCGTATTCATCTCCGTCGGCCATCCGGGACGGTGGGATGCCCGTTGCCTGAACTGCGGCTCGCGCGAACGCCACCGTCTGCTGCGGCTCTGGGTGACCGAGGGCGGCGGCGACCGCTTCGCCGGCAAGCGTATCCTGCATTTCGCGCCGGAAAAGGCGATTATGCGCATGATGCGCGACAACCCGCTGTATGAGACGGCCGACCTGCTGCAAAAGGGCGTGACATATCAGGTCGATATCACGCGGGTGCCGCTGCCGGATGCGCGCTACGATGTCGTCATGGCGAACCACGTGCTGGAGCACATCCCCGACGATTGGGCGGCGATGCGGGAGCTGTTCCGGCTGCTGAAACCCGGCGGTTTGGCCCTGCTGACGGTGCCGCTGAACCCAACCCGGCAGGAGACCTACGAGAATCCGGCCGTCGCCACCCCGGCCGAACGCTGGGCACATTTCAGCGCGCACGACCATGTCCGCATGTATGGGCTGGATTTCGCCGACAGGCTGGCGGCCACCGGGTTCGAGGTCGACACCTTCCGCATGGGGCCCCAGGATGAGGTACGCTACGCCCTGCTGCGCAACGAGTGGATCTATGTGGCGCGGAAGCCGGATGCCTGAGCCGCCGCGGATACTCGTCATCAAACTGAGCGCGTTCGGCAATATCGTGCTGTCGGTGCGGCCGTTCGCGGCGATCCGAGCGCACCATCCGGAGGCGGAGATCAGTATCCTGACGACGCCGCCTTATGCGGATTGGTTTGCCGCGATGCCGTATTTCGACCGGGTCCTGGTAGACCATCGGCCAAAATGGTGGGATCTCGCCGGCCTTTGGCGGCTGTGGCGCATGTTGCGGACCGGCGGGTTCGAGCGGATCTACGACCTGCAGACTTCCGGCCGTTCGTCGCGTTATTTGCGGATGTTTCCGCGCGGCAAACGGCCCGAGTGGTCGGGGATCGCGCCGGGTTGCTCGCATCCGGACCGCGCCCCCGACCGCGACCGGCTGCACGACCTAGACCGCCAGATCAGCCAGTTGCGCCAGGCCGGCATCACCGAGATCCCGCCGTTAGACCTGTCCTGGTGCCACGGCGATACGACCCGGTTCAGCCTGCCGGGCGACCTGGTACTGTTAGTACCTGGCAGTTCTGCCCATCGTCCCGGCAAGCGCTGGCCGCCTGCCCACTACAACGCCCTGGCCGAGACCCTGCGCGCCCGCGGCATGACCCCCGTCGTTCTTGGCAGTGCCGGCGAGCAGGCGTTGGCGCGCCAGATCCCGGCTGGTTTCGATCTGACGGGCCAGACTACGCCTGGGGACATAGCCGATTTGGCGCGATCAGCTCGCGTCGCGATTGGCAATGACACCGGTCCAATGCACCTCATCGCCGCGGCGGGCTGTCCCTCGGTCGTGCTGTTCTCCGACCACTCCGACCCGGCCCTCTGTGCACCGCGAGGCCCCAGCGTCACGGTGCTGCACCGGCCCGACCTCGTGCGCCTGGACGTGGCCGCGGTCCTCGACGCACTCCCCGCTGCTGCGCCGGTGACCGCCTGATGGCGCAAAGCACGGTGCGAGCCGGCAATCCCGGCCTCACATCGCCCGACCGCGTCCCGATCCCGCAGCGCTACTGGGCGATCCTAACCATCAGCCTCGGCCTGACCCTGGCTGTGCTCGACGGCTCGGTCGCCAATGTCGCTCTGCCGACCATCGCGGCCAACGTCTACACCTCGCCGTCGAACTCGATCTGGGTGGTCAACGCCTTCCAGCTGGCGGTGACCATCTCTCTCCTGCCGCTTCCCTCCCTGGAGGAGATCTACGGCTACCGATGCGTCTATCGCTTCGGCGTCGTGGTGTTCACCATCGCGTCCATATCCTTATTCTGGGCGCTGCCGGACAGTCTGGCGATGCTGACCCTTGCCCGCACCGTGCAAGGCGTCGGCGCGGCCGGCATCACTTGAGTGTCAACAGCGCCTTGATCCGCTTCATCTATCCGCGCGCTGGCTGGGCCGCGGTGTGGGCATCAACGCCACCATTGGCTCGATCGCCTCGGTGCTGGGGCCGACTGTGGCCTCTGACATCCTCTCGGTCACACAATGGCCTTGGCTGTTCGCGGATGGCGGCGTAGGGCTGCCCAGGTCTCCAGGGCAAAAAACACAGGCAACCCTGCCCGGTCAGATAGAACTTACTCAGTCAAAATCGTCGAGCCGCGATTGCCGATCATCGCCAGCAACTCCCGCCGCGTGGTCGGGTCGTCGCGGAAAGCACCCAGCATGCGGCTGGTCACCATCGTCACACCCGGCTTGTGGACACCGCGGGTCGTCATGCATTGGTGTGCGGCCTCGATCACCACGGCAACGCCGCGCGGCACCAGCACGTCCTGGATCGTGTTGGCGATCTGTGCCGTCAGCTTCTCCTGGATCTGCAGCCGCTTGGCGTAGGCGTCCACCACGCGCGCCAGCTTGCTGATGCCGACGACGCGGCGATGCGGCAGGTAGGCGACATGCACTCGGCCGATGATCGGCGCCATGTGGTGCTCGCAGGTGCTTTCCAGCCGGATGTCGCGCAGCAGTACGATCTCGTCGTAGCCGTCGGTCTCTGCGAAGGTTCGTTCAAGCAGGGCCACCGGATCGACGGCGTAGCCCACGAAGAATTCCTGGAACGCGCGGGTCACGCGCTTCGGCGTATCGAGCAACCCCTCGCGGGCCGGGTCGTCGCCGGCCCAGCGCAGCAGCGTTCGGACGGCGGCTTCCGCTTCCTCCCGTGACGGGCGCAGGTCCGACGCCGTGGTGCCGGCGCGGCCGGAAGCAGGGGTCACGATGTTCACCGAAGAGGTTCCTCCGCGTTGGCTTGCTTGGGGGAGGGGGGCTCCGCCAGCGGCGATATGGGACCACGCGCCATGACCACAAGACGGCGAGCGGCCAAGGGAACAACCGCGCCCTAGTGGACGCGCCCGCCCTGATGGGGGCTGTCGAGACTGAACGCCGGGATCGCCACGTCGAAGTTCTCGCCCGAGGACGACACCACCATGTGATAGGCGCCGACCATGAAGCCGGACGGCGTATCGAGCGGCGTGCCGGACGTGTATTCGAAGCTTTCTCCCGGTTCGAGCAGCGGCTGCTCGCCCAGCACGCCGGCGCCATGCACGTGCTGCGTACGCCCACGCGCGTCAGTAATCTGCCAGGTGCGACGCAGCAGTTGCACAGCCTCGCGCCCTTGGTTCTCGATCTTCACGCGGTAAGCCCAGACGAAACGGCTTTCATCCGGTTGAGACTGGTCGGCGAGGAAGAACGACCGCACAGATACCCGGACGCCCCGGGTCGTCTTGCAATAGTCCTCTCGCGCGGCGCGTGATTCAACGCGGCGTGGCCGTCCACGGGCCTCGCGCGCTGGGGTGGGGCGCTCGTTGCGGGCCCCGTCGTCGTCGTCGTGCTGCATGACACGGCCGCCTTTCCCATGGCCCAATGGGGATTCAAGCCGCAACAGGGGTTCTTGTCCAGCAGCGTCAATCCGGCCGCAGGGCAATCGCCTGAACGCGGGAAGACCAGAGCTGCGGCTGGCTGGCCCGCTTAGCCGGCGATGGCGCACGCCTCGCGGTTGAACGGACGGAACGCGCCGGTCTGCGCGATGGTGACGACCGGCTCCAGATCCTGCCATGGATGTCGGTCGGCGGAAGGCGGCCGCACTTGGTAGAGTGTTGCGTCGAACAGCACTCGGCCATCGCCCCGCAAATGCCCGCTTTGACCGAAAAATGCACTGGCAATCGGCGCATCGTATCGTATCGTTGACCACAAGTGCGTCCCTTGTGTCCGAAGCTGCCACGGCTCGCAGGTAGTGGATGACCGTGGCGTAGGTCTCGGCATGGGCGCGACTGGGCTTGGTGCCCAGTTTTGCTGCTAGACGGTCGGTGAACGCGCGAGCGGGATCGTTTTTGGTCCCAGTAGAACCAGGTCACGAGGTGCAGCCCCTGCATTGCGTCGAGGCCAGCGTCATGGATCTCCGGCAAGTAGGTCTGCAACGCCGCGACGCGATGGGACGGCTGCAAACAGCCCGCTTCGGCGTGCCTGGTGTACCTGGCGGATCAGTTCGTCCCCGGTGCTGCCGAGCAGCACGGCGTGTGCGCGGCAGTATCCTCCGCCCAATGGGTGGCGATCCGTGCGCACGCGGCGCCTGTCAGCTCCGAGGTGGTTGCGACGGTGACCAGAAGCGTGCGCCACCGGGTCCGGGCGAGGTCCTGCACCGCCAGCGCGGCGGCGGTGCCCAGCACGCCGACGCGCGGATGGTCCGGTCCTGCTCGGCGGCGCGGCGGCCGCCCGGGACGGCGGCGCATGCCGTGCGGCGAGGCCATCCAGCCCCGCGCGCCGCGCCGGCATGCTACTCGGCGGCGCGCGTCGCAGGGACGCGGGCAACTGCGGCGAGCGCCTGGCCGAGGTCGTCCTTCAGGTCTTCCACGTCCTCCAACCCGATCGAGAGGCGGATCGTGCCGTCCGTGATGCCCAGGCGAGCCCGCTCGACCTCACCGATGCGCATATGGGTGGTCGTTGCGGGATGCGTGGCCAACGATTTGGAATCGCCCAGGTTGTTCGATACGGCGATCAGGTTGAACGCGTTCATGGCAGCGAACGCGCCGGCCTTCCCGCCGACCACCTCGAACGTGACGATGGTGCCGCCTGCGC
Organism: Acetobacteraceae bacterium; assembly: GCA_031291795.1. Lineage (GTDB taxonomy): Bacteria > Pseudomonadota > Alphaproteobacteria > Acetobacterales > Acetobacteraceae > Rhodopila. The sequence continues at coordinate 39,774 of JARLIJ010000287.1, forward strand.
TCATCTGTTTCGCCGCTAGGGCGCGCTGCGGGTGGTCCTGCCGGGTCGGGTACCACACCCGGCCGATGGCCGGGTGGGCTGCCAGGAAATCGGCGATGGCGGCGGCACTGCGGCAGCTGGCATCGACCCGCAGGGCCAGGGTCTCGATGCCCTTCAGCAGCACCCCGGCGTTGAACGGCGACAGAGTGGGGCCGGTGTTGCGCACGAACGGCAGCAGCGTGTCGTCGATCCACTTCTTGTTCGACAGGATTGCGCCGCCTAGCACACGGCCCTGGCCGTCGATGTGCTTGGTGCAGGAATAGACCACGATATCGGCACCCAGGGTCAGCGGCTGCTGCAACAGCGGCGTGGCGAACACGTTGTCGACCACGACGACCGCACCGGCCTGGTGCGCGAAGTCCGCGACCGCCTGCAGGTCGACCAGCTCCAGCATCGGGTTGGACGGCGTTTCCAGCAGCACGAGGTTGGCCGGGCGGGACAGCGCTTTGCGCCACTGGTCGAGATCGGCACCGTCGACGAATTCGGTGGCGATGCCGAACTTCGGCAACAGGGTGGAGACGATCCAGTGGCACGACCCGAACAGCGCGCGCGAGGCCACCACGCGGTCGCCGGCCTTCAGGTGCGACAGCAGGGCGGCGTTCACCGCGGCCATGCCGGTGGCGGTGGTGCAGCAGGCCTCGGCGCCCTCGATCAGGCATAGCCGGTCCTCCAGCATCTTCACCGTCGGGTTGGCGAAGCGGGAATACTGGTAGTGCGTGACGGCGCCGGTGAACGTGGCCTCGGCCTGTTCGGCGCTGTCGTAGACATAGCCGGAGGTCAGAAACAGTGCCTCGGCTGTCTCGCCATGGGCAGTGCGCTGGACACCACCTTGCACGAGGCGGGTGGCGGGACGCAGCTTGCTGGGATCGAGTGGCATGTCAGGGCCCTTCCAAGATGATGGCCCGACCGATGGAGCAGCCTCGGCCCAAAGCAACGGACCTTCCGCTGGCCTCTTTAGCGCGCTTGTTTCACCTCGCCGCAATCCGGCCGGACAAATCACGAGGACCGGCTTCCACCGGCGGCGCGCAAATTAGGCACCGATGCCGGGGCCGTCAATGCGCCGACAGTCGCGTGCCGGGGCGGCGCTTCCGCCCCGGCCTTCCTGTTCAGGCCATCGCCCGGTCAGACGGCCGGTGCCACGCCGACATAGCGGTATTGGTGCACCAGGTCGTCGTTCGGGAACGCCGTGTCGTGCTTGACCTGGAACACCGCGACCACCCGCTGGTTGAGGTCGCCGTTCGGATCGAAGCTGACCTCGCCCTGCAGCGTCTTGAGCTTTGTCGCGGCGATCGCGTCCCGCACATTCGTTCGGTCGACTGGCTTGCCCGATTTGGCCACCCGCTCGATCGCATCGATCACCACCAGCACGGCATCGTACGCAGTGATCGAGTAATCGGACGGCTGCCGGCCGGTCTTGGCGGTGAAGCGCTTCACCCAGGGCTGCAGCTCGGCATCCTCCATCATGTGCGGGGAGGCGACCGTGGCGTACCATCCCTCTGAGGCCGGGAAGCCGGCGCCCTGCAGGATCGAGGGGCCATACATGCCGTCGCCGCCTGACTTAATCACATCCGGAATGATGTCATAGGACTGCTTGACGAGCTTCACGCCCGCCTGGGCATCGCCGCCGTAATACAGCGCCTGCGCCCCGAGCGATTTTATCTTGGTCAGAACCGGCATGTAATCGGATGCCTTGGGGTCGAGCCGATCGTGACCCAGCACCTCGATCCCGCGCTTTTTCGCCTGGACTTCGAACGCAGTAGACAGGCCGATGCCGTAGGCGCCGCTGTCGTCCAGGCCGTAGATTGTCTTCACCTTCAGTGTGTCGGCGAAGTAGTTCGCCATGTTCGGCCCCTGGAAGGCATCGGTCGTCACGGTACGGAAATAGATCGCCTTGCCCTCGGGGCGGTACTGCGCGGCGAATTTGGGATCCGTGATATCGGGGTTGGTCGAGGTCGGCGTGATGGTTGCGAGGCCACCCTGGCTGAAGATCGGCGCCATTGCCTTGCCGGGCGTGCTGCTCATCGGACCGAGCGCGGCGACGACGGAACGATCGGACACCATCTTGCG
>JARLIJ010000288.1 GCA_031291795.1 Acetobacteraceae bacterium
CCATAGCGATACGCAACGTGCAGAAATACCTTGCGGTGCAGCACGAAGGCGCCGATATACCGCCTTGTCTTTCCGAGACTGCGTGATTGGCGGCCGCTTTGGCTTGCCTTCCCGGAAATTTCAATCGAAACGCGTTCGCCCCCTCTTATCGCGCGGGATGGCGGACATCAGGCGCTTGACCTTGCCCTGGCACCGCCATGGGCCGGCAGCGTTGGAGCCTTATCCTTCGTGACATCCCCCACCTTCGCGGCCCTCGGCCTCGCCGAACCGCTGTTGAATGCCCTCGTCGCCCAAACCTTCACCACGCCAACCCCGATCCAGGCCGCCTCCATCCCCGGCCTGCTTGAGGGCCGCGACCTGCTGGGCATCGCCCAGACCGGGACCGGCAAGACCGCCGCCTTCGCCCTGCCGCTGCTGCAACACCTGATGGGCGGCAACATCCGCCCCGCGCCGTTCGCCCCCCGCGCTTTGGTCCTGGCCCCCACCCGCGAACTGGCCCTGCAGATCGAGGACACCTTCCGCAAGTTGGGCGCCCAGACCCGCCTGCGCACCGCCATCGTCATCGGCGGCGCCAGCCGGTTCAAGCAGGTCGAGGCCATGCGCCGCGGCGCCGATATCGTCATCGGCACCCCCGGGCGCATCTGCGACCTGATGAACACGCGCGAACTGCGGCTCGAATCTGCCCATCGCTTCGTGCTGGATGAGGCCGACCGCATGCTCGACCTCGGCTTCATCAAGGACATCCGCAAGTTCGTCGGCGCCCTGCCCGTCCAGCGGCAGTCTTCGCTGTTCTCCGCCACCATGCCGCCCGAGGTCGCCAAGCTCGCCGCCGGCCTGCTGCAGAACCCGATGCGGGTGGAAATCGCCCGGGTCGAGGCGACCACGCCCAAGATCGTCCAGTCGGTGCATTTCGTCCCCCAGGCCGCCAAGCGCGCTTTGCTGGCCGACATGCTCGGCGATCCGGACTTCTCCCGCGTCATCGTGTTCACCCGCACCAAACGCGGCGCCAACCGTGTCGCCGAGGACCTGGAGGCCGCCGGCCACCGGGTCAACGCGCTGCACGGCAACAAAAGCCAGGCGCAGCGCGAGAAGGCGCTGGACCAGTTCAAGTCCGGCCGCGCGCGCGTGCTGGTGGCAACCGACATCGCGGCCCGCGGGATCGATGTGAACGGCATCTCGCACGTCATCAACTACGACCTGCCGGCGGAACCCGAAAGCTACGTGCACCGCATCGGCCGCACCGCGCGTGCCGGCGCGGCCGGCATCGCGATCTCGTTCTGCGACAACACGGAAGTCTCCACGCTGCGGGCGATCGAGCGCCAGATCGGCAATGCCATCCCGGTCGCCGGCGGCAGCCCGCCGCCGGCCGGCAGCCAGGGCCGGCAGCCTCAGCGCCCGTCTTCGCCCGGCCAGGCAGCCCGCCGCCGCCGTCCGCAAGGCAACAACGCGGCCGGCCGCGTAAACCGGGCCGCGTGAACCGAATGGGGGAGCTTCACGGCTCCCCCATCACCGCAGGACCAGAAAACTGACCGAGATCTATATCGACGGCGATGCCTGCCCGGTGCGCGAGGAAGTCTATCGCGTGGCCGACCGCCTCGGCTTGCAGGTCTTCCTGGTGGCCAACGGCGCCCGCCCGATTCGCCCACCCAACCGCCCGAACGTCCGGATGGTGACGGTGGGCGACGAAGCGGATGCCGCGGACGACTGGATCGCGGAGCGGATCACCGCGGCGGACGTCTGCGTGACCGCCGACATCCCGCTGGCCGCACGCTGCCTGGCCCGCAGCGCCCGCGCGCTCGCCTCGAACGGCAAAGTGTGGACAACCGACAACATCGGCAACGCGCTCGCCGGGCGGGAGGTCGCGCGCCATATGCGAGAGGTCGGACTGCCCACCGGTGGCCCGCCACCGCTCAGCAAGCAGGACCGTTCGCGGTTCCTGTCAGCGCTCGACGTCGTGGTCCAGGCGGCCCGCCGCGTCTCTGCCTGAGCCCGATACCGCGTCAGCCCGATACCCCGTCCGAGTCCGGCAACAGCGACCGCAGGCGCTGGCGCAGCACCTCCAGACCATACGGCTTGCGCAGAATCGGCCCGTCATGGAGCGAGTCCATAGGGCCGACGCCCTGCCCTTCGTAGCCGGTGGTCAGCAGGATGCGCACCGTAGGATGGCGCTCCCGCACCCACCGCGCAAGGCCGAACCCGTCCATCCGGCCCGGCATGCGAATGTCGCTGAACATCAGGTCGATGTGCGGCGTGGCAGTCAGTTGCGCGATCGCTTCGGTCGCGTTCGGCGCCTCCAGCACACGGTATCCCCAATCCCGCAGGCACTCGGATATCGTCTCCAGCAGCACCGGCTCGTCCTCGACCATGAGAACGGTCGGAACCTCCTGCGGCTCGGACCTGAGACTGACAGCAGGCATTGACGGAGTTGCACCCTCGAAGAATATCGTCACGTATCCGTCAGGATGCCCGTTTGGCATACTCACAGTTCCGAGACCGCCTTATTCAGGTTCCTCCCCTGGACGCCCCAAGCTGCGCCGGCCCAGGATTGTCGCGACCGGAGGGCAGGACAGAAAAATGGAAGACGCCAGGATCCTCGGCGTGCTGGGTGGCATGGGACCGCTGGCGAGCGCGCATTTCATGCTGCGCCTGACACTGCTGACGCCTGCCACCCGCGAGCAGGACCATGTGCCGGCCGTGCTGTGGTCGGACCCGCGCGTGCCCGACCGGACCCGCGGCAAGCAGGTGGGGAAGGCCGATCCGCTGCCCTGGCTGCTGCACGGTATCGCCGGGCTGCGCCAGGCCGGGTGCGGCGCCATCGCGATTCCCTGCAACACCGCCCATGGCTGGTACGAGGAGATGCAGGCCACCTCCGACCTGCCCATCCTGCATATCGTCGACGCGGCGACCGCGGATCTGCGCCGCCAGGGCGTTGCCGGCGGCACGATCGGCCTGATGGCGACCGCGGCCACGCTGAAGATGCGGCTCTACCAGGACCGGCTCGCGGCGCAAGGCTGGACCTGCCTCATCCCCAACGACTCGCAGATGGCGCGCCTGGTGGGCCCGGCGATCGCCGCGGTGAAGGCCAACCGCATGGCCGATGCCTACGCCCCGCTCGCCGAGGTCGTGAACGACCTGGCGGCCCGCGGCGCCGTGTCCGTGGTGCTGGGCTGCACCGAGATCCCGCTGGGCCTCCAGGCCGGTCCGCAAGCGGCGCTGCGCGTCCCGGTGGTCGACACGATCGACGCGCTGGCCCGCACCTCGATCGCCTGGGCCCTGGCGGGCCGTCGATAGCCTGCCCGACCATACCGGCGCGTGCCGTGACCACCAGGTCGTGCGTGCCCGGCGCGGTTCCCGAATGATCCGCCGCAGGCTACGCTGGCCGCCAATAAGCGGAGAACGCGGCCATGGACTTCGGGATCGGCATCGCGACGTCCAGTGATTCCTGGAAGCTCGCCCAGCGCGCGGAGGAACTCGGCTTCAGCCACGCCTGGTTCTACGACACCCAGATGATCACCGCCGACTGCTTCGTCGCCATGGGCGCCGCGGCGATGAAGACCAGCCGCATCCGGCTCGGCACCGGCGTCCTGGTGCCATCCAACCGCATCGCCGCCGTCACTGCCAACGCCTTCGCCACGCTGAACGGCATGGCACCGGGGCGGATCGACTTCGGCGTCGGCACCGGCTTTTCCGCCCGCCGAGCCATGGGCCTCGGCGCCATGAAGCTGGGGGACATGGAGGAATACATCCGCGTAGTGTACGGCCTGCTGGCCGGCGAGACCGTGGAAACCGCGATCGAGGGCAAGCAGCGGAAGATCCGCTTCCTCAACCCCGACGCCAACCTGATCAACACACGCGATCCGATCCGGCTGCACGTCTCTGCCTACGGTCCCAAATCCCAGGCCCTGGTCGGCAAGCTCGGCGCTGCCTGGAAGACGTTCATCAGCGACGTGCCGGGCGCCATGACGGCCATCGACGGCATGCGCCGCGACTGGGCGGCGGCCGGCCGCGCCGAGGCCGACCTCTACACCACCGCCTGGGTCTGCGGCTGCGTGCTGGAGCCGGACGAGCCGGCCGACAGCCCGCGCGCCATGGCCCAGGCCGGTCCGCGCGCCGCGGTGCTGCTGCACCGCGCCGCCGACCTGGACATGGAGGGCTGGAAGAACACCTCGCCCGTGCCGCCCGAGGTTGCCGAAAGCATCGAGGGCTACGTCGAACTGGCCCGCGGCTTCGAGCCGCAAGACGCCCGCTACCTGATGAACCACCGCGGCCACTTCGTCTTCGTCAAGCCGGAGGAGCGCCCGTTCGTCACCGCGGAGCTGATCCGCCGCACCACCTTCACCGCGCCCGAACAGGAACTGACCCAGCGGATCGAGGCGTTGCGCGACGCCGGCTGGAGCCAGTTCGTCATCCCGATCACCCCCGGTGAGGAGCGCGCGATCGAGGACTGGGCCCGCATCAAGCGCGCGTTCGGCTGATGCCCACCCTGGCGCCCCCCCTGGCAATGGTGGCCGAAACGGCCGGCAAGCCCGACGAACGCCGCGCGCTCGGGCTGATCTGCACGGCCCATCTGGTGAGCCACTTCCACTACCTCGTGCTGGTCCCGCTGTTCCCCATGCTGCGGACCGCCCTCGGCGTCGATTTCGTCCAGCTCGGCCTCGCCATCACGCTGTTCAACGTCGTCAGCGGGCTGGTGCAGACCCCGATGGGCTACGCGGTGGACCGCTACGGGGCGCGGCGCGTACTGGTTGGCGGGCTGCTGCTGGGTGGCGGCGCCTATGTCTCGATCGGGCTGTTCCCGCAGTACGGGTGGGTATTGTGCGCCTCGGTGCTGCTGGGGGTGGCGAACGCGGTCTACCACCCGGCCAACTATGCCATCCTGGGTTCGGTCATCGAGCCCGCCCGGCTCGGCCGCGCCTTCTCCATCCATACGTTTGCCGGCTTCATTGGCAGCGCGCTCGCGCCGATCCTGATGCTGCTGCTGGCCCGCCGCTGGGGCCTGAATGCCGCCATCATCGCCGGCGGGGCGCTGGGGCTGATCGCGGCGGTTCCGCTGCTGGGCGCCGGCTGGCTGGACCGTTCGATGGCGGCACGCACCCCAGCAGGCACCGAGGCCGCCATCCCGCTACGGCGGCTGCTGACCCCCACGGTGCTCAGCCTGGTGGTGTTCTTCGCGCTGCTTAGCCTGTCGAGCGGCGCGCTGACCAATTACTCGGCGGTCGCCCTGGTGTCGCTCTACGGGATCACGCTGCAGGCGGCGAACCTGGCGCTGTCGGCATTCCTGTTCGCGACCGCGATCGGGGTGCTGGCCGGCGGGTTCATCGCCGATGCCACCAAGCGGCACGGCGACGTGGCAGCAGCCGGCTTCGGGGGCGCCGCGGCGCTGGTTCTGCTGGTAGGCACCGTCGACCTCGGGCCGGTGCTGCTGGTGACGGCGATGGCCGCGGCGGGGTTCCTGTCCGGTATGATCGCCCCCTCGCGCGACATGCTGGTGCGGGCCGCGGCACCGCCTGGCGCCGCCGGCCGGGTGTTCGGCATCGTCACCACCGGGCTCAATATCGGCGGCACGGTGGGGCCGCTGATCGGCGGCTGGATCATGGACAACGCCCTGCCGCGCTGGGTGTTCTATGCGTCCGTGCTGTTCATGGCGCTGACCGCAGCGATGGCGCTGGCGACCGAGTGGCGGGCCCGCCGCCGGGCAATGCCGATGGGAGTGCGGTCGTAGCGCCGAGGATCAGACCGGCCGCGGGCGAGACCGAAACGCCAGGCCATCATACAACTCGGCCAGCCGCAACGAGACGCCGAGGGACGGCACGGCAATCACCGCCTCCAGCCCGTGCAGGCTCTCGTGCTGCCAAACATGCGCCGTGTCGCGCAACCACAGGATCACCTCAGGTGCTTCGGGATCGATCAGCGCGATGGCCTCCAGGCTGTCGACGGTCTTGTATTCCTCCAGCTTTCCCACCTGGTCGAGCGTCCGGGTGGAGCGGGATAAGACCTCGATCACCAGCCGCGGCTGGCTCGCACACATCGCCTCGTCGTCGAACGGGCCGCAATGCACGCCAAGGTCTGGCCGCCGGACATTGCCACGTACGGTCAGGACAGCGAGATCGGCGGTAAACGTGCGGCAGGCGGAGCCGCGCAGTTGGGCATGCAACTCGCCAAGCGCATTTGCAGTGATGCGATCGTGGCGCTGCTTTGCGCCGGCCATCGCCACCGGTTCGCCGTCGACCAGCTCATAGAGGTCCCCTTGGTACTGCTGCCAGTCCAGGAACTCGGCGCTGGTCATGCGGCGCGTCGCTTGGCTCATGCGCCAAGGATAGCACGACCGGCCGGCCGATCACACGCCCAGCCAGTCCCGCATCCGGCCGTAGGTCACCCGCGCGGCAACGGCTGACTTCCACAGGCCGTGGAACGGAATCTCCTTGATGCCGGTGATCGGCATGTCGATCTCGGCCGCCTTGCCGCCCACGATCCGCTTGGCCAGTTCGGGACCCATGGCGGTGGCCATCGCGACGCCCCGGCCATTATAGGCGAGGCAGACCAGCACGCCCTCGGCCGGCTCGTGGATATGCGGGTAGTGGTCTGGGGTAATCGCCAGTTGACCACTCCAGGCATGAGTCCACTTGATGCCACGAAGGACCGGCCACAGCCGCAGCGCGTAGGCGATCAGGTACCGCAGCTCTGCCGGCCGAGAGAGGTCGCGCTGCACGCTGCGCCCGCCCATCAGCAGCCGGTTGTCCCGGTCCAGGCGGTAGTACACGGTCACCGACCCGACCTCATACACCACAGACCGCGTCGGCAGGATGGCCTGGGCGAGCGCCTCCGGCAGCCTTTCGCTGGCGACGATCGCCGAAAACACCGGCACGATGCTGCGACGCAGCTTCGGCCAGAGGTCCGTCGTGTAGCCGTTGGTCGCCAGCACCAGCTTCTCGGCCCGCATTGTCCCGCTGGGTGTCGCGACATGCCATGCCCCGCCGTCGCGTTTCACGCTCAGCGCCGGCGACGCACCATGCACCGCCGCACCGGCCTGGATCGCCGCCTGAGCCAGCCCGCGGGCATACCCCAGCGGGTTGAGCTGACCGCCGCGGCGGTCGAGGAAGGCGGCGGTGTAGCGGCGCGCGCCGGTGATGGCCTCGCACCCTGCCTGGTCCAGCCACTCGGACGGTGCGCCCCGCCGCAGCCACTGGTCGGCAATCGTTCGGATGTCGGCATCCTGGCGCGGCTGGCAGGCGGCCCGCAGCGTGCCCGACTGCAGGGCGCCGCATGCGATCTGATGGCGCTGGACCAACGAGAACACCAGGTTCGGTGCGTTGCCGGACAGCGCCACCATCCGCGCGCCGAGATCGGGGCCGAAATCCCTTTCCACCTGGTCCGGGTCGTGCTTCAGGCCGGGATTGACCTGCCCGCCATTGCGGCCCGAAGCGCCCCAGCCCGGCTCATGCGCCTCCAGCACCGCGACATCGACGCCAAGCTGCGCGAGGGACAAGGCGGTGGACAGGCCGGTGAAGCCGCCGCCGACCACCGCGACCGAGACGCGGCGGTCGCCCTCGACCGGCGGCGTTTCCGGCGCCGGACGCGCCGTCTCCGCATACAAACTCGGTGGCAGAGGCAGCCGGCGCGCGGTCACGCCGACCGGCGCCTACGCCCGGTTCCGCGTCACCAGCCGTCCGGCCCGCGCCGCCGTGGCGCCCTGGCCGTAGACATAAGCGGATTGGCCGTTGATCCAGGTCTCGACGATCCCCTCGGCCGGGGTGGTCGGCGCGCTATAGGTCGAGGCATCCCGCACCGTCGCCGGGTCGAACAGCACCAGATCGGCATAGGCGCCCGCCCGCACCACGCCGCGGTCGACCAGGCCGAACACCGCGGCGGTGTGGCCGGTCATCTTGCGCACCGCGTCCTCCATGCTGAACAGGCCGAGGTCGCGGGCGTAATGCCCCAGCACGCGCGGGAAGGTGCCCCACAGGCGGGGATGCGGGTAGCTGTCATGCGGCAGCCCGTCGCTGCCGATCATCGCCAGACGATGCGCCATGATGCGGCGCACATCGTCCTCATGCATCTGGAAGAAGATCGCGCCGGCCGGCAGCAGCTTCTCCGCCGCCTCCTTGTCCGACAGGCCCCATTCCTTGGCGATGTCGGGCAGCATGCGCCCGGCCATCTCCGGATGCGGGATCGACCAGGTCACCTGCACAGGCACGTCGGGCCGCAGCCGCGACGGGATCAGCACGGTCGAGCCGGCGGCATACGGGTAGATGTCGAAATCCACCTTCTGGCCGGCCGCTCCGCGCTCGATCAGCGGCAATGTTTCCACCGAACGGCCGAAATTCTCCGGCATGGAGCATTTGTGGTGGCTGATCACCACCGGCGCGTCCACCGCGCGGCCTATTTTGAGGGTCTCCTCGATCGACAGCAGGACGTCGTCGGCCTCATTGCGCATATGCGACACGTAGACGCCACCGGCGGCCCGCAGCGCCTCGGCGACCGCGATGACCTCCTCGGTCGGGGCCATCATGTTCGGCGGGTAATACAACCCGGTGGAGAAGCCGGACGCGCCTTGCGCCAGCGCCTCGGCCAGCCGCTTCTGCATGTGGGCGGCCTCACGGTCGGTGGCGGCGCGCTGGGTGTCGCCTGCCATCGCCTCGACCCGCAGCGACATGTGCCCGATCAGCGCGTAGGTGTTCACCGGCGACGGATCGCGCGCCAGCCGTGCGGCGTATTCCCCGAAACTGTCGTAGGCGAACCAGGATTCGTCGCCCAGCAGGTCGATCGGCGGCACCGGCCGGGTCTTCATCCGCACCGGCGAGAGCGAGATGCCGCAATTCCCCACCACCACCGTGGTGACGCCCTGGGACATCTTGCACAGCATGCACTCCGGCCCGCACAGCACGGCGCGGTCGTCGTGGGTGTGGGCGTCGATGAAGCCCGGCGCGACGGCACGGCCGGTGGCGATCACCTCGCGGTCGGCCGAGGCGGCGGCGAGATCGCCGACCGCGGCGATGCGGTCTCCTGTCACGCCGATATCGGCCTTGAAGCGTGGCCCCCCGCTGCCGTCGAACACGGTTGCATCGCGGATGATCAGGTCGCAGCGGAGCGCCATGGCGTGCCTCGTCGTTGGAAACGTGCCCACCATGCCGCATTGCACCGCGGCGGTGAACCCACGGCCAGGCAAAGATTCACCGGGCGCCGAACCAGCCGGCGCGGCGCCCGGACGTGCTCAGTCAGCGTGCGACCCGGCGACCTGTTCGCGCATCCCGGCCGGATTGCGGATGTTCAGCGACAGCACGCAGACCAGCGCCGCGATCACGCCGAACAGCGCCAGGCCGTAAAGCCCGCCGGCAAAGCTGCC
>JARLIJ010000289.1 GCA_031291795.1 Acetobacteraceae bacterium
CACAACAAAACCGCGCCGGGGCCGTGTTTTGTTGGGTTGCGGGGGGGGGGGGGGGGCCCGGGCGCCCCGGGGGGGCCCCCCCCCCCCCCCTCACCCCGGATGAACACCAATGGATCGGTACCAAGGGCCGTCGCCCTTGGCGAGGGTCCAGGGAGCAGCGCTCCCTGGTCGGGGTCCGGGGCAGAAGCCCCGGCCTTCCCTGCTTCAAGCGATTGCCCTGTCGGACCGCCCCTTCCCGCTTGCTGGAACCGGCCCTACGATGCGGCCAAAGTAACCAGGGGGGATGCACCATGCACTTTGGCGCCTCGATGTTCTTCACCGATTATTCGATGACCTCGGCCGAACTGGCCCAGGCGCTCGAAGCCCGCGGGTTCGAGTCCGTGTGGGCGCCCGAACATTCCCATATCCCGACCTCGCGCCGCTCCCCCTGGCCGGGCGGCGGCGACCTGCCGAAGCAGTATTACGACGTGATGGACCCGTTCGTGACGCTGACCGCCGCGGCGATGGCAACCAAGACGCTGAAGATCGGCACCGGCGTCTGCCTGGTGAACCAGCGCGACCCGATCCAGTTGGCCAAGCTGGTGGCTTCGATCGACCAGGTCTCCGGCGGACGCTTCCTGTTCGGCATCGGCGTCGGCTGGAACGCCGAGGAGATGGAGAACCACGGCACCGCGTTCGCCACCCGCGCCAAGCTGGTGCGGGAGCGGATCGAGGCCATGAAGGAAATCTGGACCAAGCCGAAGGCGGAATATCACGGCGAGTTCGTCAACTTCGACCCGATCATGACCTGGCCGAAGCCGGTGCAGAAGCCGCATCCGCCGATTATCGTCGGTGGCGCCTTTCCGCAGGCGGCGCGGCGTGCCGTCCGGTATGGCGACGGCTGGATCCCGCTGGCCGGCCGCGGCGGCGATGCATTCGATACGGTGCCCAAATTCCGCGAGATGCTGAAGGCCGAGGGCCGCGACCCGGCAACCTTCCCGATCACGATGTTCAATGCCTCCGAGGACCTCGACACGCTGAAGCGCTACCAGGACCTCGGCATCGCCCGGGTGTCCTGCAGCGTGCCGGCGGACAAGGCCGAGGTGGTTCTGCCGATCCTCGATCGCTGGGCGGAGCTGATCAGAAAGGTCTGACGGCCAGGGGTGAGCGGTGCCCCGAAGGAGTGCCGCTCACCCCTGTGCGCTGCCCCGGCAGATGACGCAGCCGTTGCCTTCTGTCAGTTGGGGCCGGGAATAGTCTGGTAGCGTGGCGCCTCACGCGCAGGAGGGCCACATGCCGGATTTCCAATTGCCGCTGTCGGGCAACGTCACGCAGACGATCAGCCCGTGGACCGCTTTCTTCAGTCCGATGGGAAATCAGGCGAGCCTGATCAGCATCAACCTCGGGACATCGTCCAATCCGCCGGTCGAGGCCCAGGTCCTTTCCGACGTCGCAAGCTACGGCAAGCAACTCGGCCGGATCGGGGATGCGTTCGGTGTGCTGCTGGCGCATTTCAAGCCCGCGCGTCCGCTGACGCCGGTCGAGGACAAGGCGATCCGCGACCTCACCCGGATGCTCGACGAAATCGCCCATGTGAAGGACAGGCACGGGTCGAAAGCGTCGGTCAGCCCATGACCTGACTGGTCACCCGCCGAAACAGCGCCAGCTGCCCGGCGGTGGTCTCTTCCCAACCGAACGCCTCGGCATAGGCGCGCGTGGCCGCACGTGCCGGCAGCGGATCGAACAGTCGTCGCACAGTCGCCGCGATCCCGTCCGGTGTGTTCTCCGGTGCGATCAGGCCGGCGTCACGGGTCTGCACCACCTCCGGGTTGCCCCAGATATTGCTGGCCACCACCGGCGTCCCGCAGGCCATCGATTCGAGCAGCACATTCGCCCAGCCCTCACGGCTCGATGCCAGCACGGAGGCGTCCGCCGCGCCATAGATCGCCGCCAGCTCCGCATGCGGCACTGCCCCCAGCAGACGCACGCGACCACGCAGCCCCAACTGGTCGATCAGCGCGGTGAGGCGGGCGCGTTCGGGCCCCTCGCCCGCGATCAGCAGCGTGAAGCCCGGCAGGGCGCGCATGGCCTCGATGGTGCGATGGTGGCCCTTGCGCTCGATCAGCAGCCCGACCGAGACAAGCGTCGAACCGTTCAGCCCAAGCGCGTGACGCGCGCCATCGCGGTCGGCGGGCGGGTGGAACAGCGCCGTGTCGACGCCGTTGCGCAGCACCGTCACTTTGTCGGGCGGCGCGCCCAGGTCCAGCAATGCATCGCGGAGCGCGCTGCTGACGGTGACGAGCGCGGCCGATCCGGCGATCGCGCCGCGGATCAGCCGTCGCGGGATGGCGTAATGCGGGATCAAGCTCACGTCGGTGCCGCGGGCCGTCACCACAACCGGCAGGCCGAAATGGCGCCCCAGCCAGACCGCGGCGACGCCGTCGGGATAGACATAATGGGCATCGATCGCGTCGAACCGCGCGCCCAGGGCAAGCAAGCGAGCGATGACCGGGCGCATCGCCCGATACAGCAGCCAGGGCGCGGCCGACATGCCGATCTTCGGAATCACCGGGAACCGTGGGTGGATCACCCGCAATCCGTGCCGCGTCTCCTCCCTCGGCGCCGCGGCATGGCGCGCCCAATCACCGAACCGAGGGTCGCTGCTGGGGAACCACGGGACAGGCGCGACCACGGTGCTGACCGCCTGCCCGCTCGCCACCAAATGGCGCAGCCGATTCTCTACGAACACGCCGTGGTTCGGGCGTGCCGCATTGGGGTAGAGCGAGGAGAAGGTCAGCAGCCGCAACGGTGCCATTGCGGCTCCCTGAGCGGCTGCCTTGAAAGGATCAGGGACGGGTCAGGTGCCCTTGGCCAGCTCGTCCAGAAGCTTCTGCGCGTCGGCCTTCTCCTGGAAGTCACCCTTCACCGCGACCACCGCGTTCAGCATCTTGACGGCCTCATCCTTCTGGCCGGTCTGCTTCAAGGCCACGGCGTAATGGTACTGCACGCGCGGATCCGTCGAGGCCTCGGCATTGGCCTGGCGCAGCAGCGCGACGCCGGTCTGCGCGTTGCCGCCCGTGGTCATGATCCAGCCCAGCGTGTCGGCGGTCTGCGGCCCTGGCGCGAGCACATAGGCCTGGCGGGCCAGACCCTGGGCACGCGGGTCGTTCTTCTGCTGGTAGACCCAGGCGAGGTTGTTCAGCGCCACCGCGTCATGCGGCTTCTGCTGCAGAACCTTCTCCAGCGCCGCGGCGGCGTCATCATACCGGTTGAGCGAGATGTCGATCTCGGAAAGCTGTTCCGTGGCGGTCATGTCGTCGGAATGCTTGCTGAGCCAGTCGTTCAGCGTCTTGATCGCATCCTCCGGCTTGCGGCTGCGCAACTGGGCGGAGGCAAGACGAGAGACGATTCCCCCGTCCGGTGCGCCGGCCAACGCCTCGGTATAGGCGTTGACGGCATCCTCGGGCCGGTTGGCCGCCATGTAGACGTCGCCCTTCAGACCGCGGATGGCAATGAATTCCCGATCCTGGCCCGACAGCCGGTCGGCGGTGGCGAGCGCCGCATCGACGCCGGTCGACTTCAGGTCGATGATCGCGAGGTCCTGGTAAAGCTGGTAATTGCGCGGGGCGACCGTGATGCCGGCCTTCACCACGTTGCGGGCGGTCTCGAAATCGCCGATCTCCAGCAGCAGCGCCTCCAGTTGCCGCCGCGCCCCCACCACACTCGGATCGCTCTTCAGGATCTCGGTATAGGTGTCGCGGGCTTCCTTCTTCTGCCCGAGCGCGAGCTGGGCGGCGGCCTGCAGGCTGAGGATCTCGGTGCTGCTGGCGATACTGCCCTTCTGCTGGCCGACTAGGTCGAGCGCCTTCTGTGCGTTGCCGTTGCGGATGTAGAGGTCGCCCAGGCTGGCCAGCACACGCAGATTGGCCGGTTGCGCGGCGCGGGCCGCCTCGACCAGTGTGATCGCTTCCGGGACGCGGCCGTTCTGGGTGTAGCTGGAGGCGAGCATGCTGAGGGCAGGCTCCACCGCCGGCTGCTTGGCGAGCAGGTCGGCCAGCATCTTCTCAGCCGACTCCCGATCACCCATCATTGCCATGACGCGTGCGAGGTTGATGCGGGCCGGCGCGAAATCGGGATATTTCTGGGTCAGCGCGGTGAAGGTGTCGCGGGCACCCTGCAGGTCGATCTGGGCCAGCTTGTAGAGCCCGACCAGGTTGCCGGTGACCTCGGTGTCGCCCTGTGCGGCCTTGATCTTGGCCAACGCGTCGGCGGCCTTGTTCAGGTCGCCGGTTGCGAGGGCGGCAAAGAACAGCGCCTCCCCCACGGCGGGAAGCTTCGGAGCCATCTCCAGGGTATGTTCCAGGTCGCCCATGGCGGCATCCACCTGGCCCATGCCCATGCGGACCGACGCGAGGCGGGTCTGCAGCCCGACATCGTCCGGCGCCAGGGATTCGGCTTTCTGGAAGGCTGCTACGGCGGGATCCGACTGGTTGGTGGCGGCGTAGGCACGCCCGATCAGATCGTAGGTCTCGGCGTCCGCCTTGCCTGATTCGGCAACCTTCGACAGCGTATCGACCACCTGGTCGGGGCGGCGCTGGGCGAACTGGATGCGCGCTAGGATCTTATAGGCGGCAAGGTCGTTGGGCGCACGGGCAAGGTATTTCTTGGCCGCATCCTCGGCCTGCTCGAACTGACCGAGCTGCTCCTTGACGACGGCCTGCAGGTAGTAGGCGCGCTGGATGCGGCCGATATAGGCTGCGATCCGCTCCAGGTCCTTGTCGGCCGCACGATAGTCGCGCGCCTGGGCCTCCATCACCGCCTGCAGGTAGATCCCCTGGACATTGCCGGGCGTGGCCTTCAGCACCGTGTCGATGTCCGACTTGGCCAGGTCGTTCTTGCCAAGCGCGAGGGCCAGGCTGGCGCGGTCGAGGCGGGCCTGGGTGATGCTGGGCTGATCGCGGATCAGCTGGTCCAGCACGGTCATCGCCCCGACGCCATCGTTCTTCATGCGCAGAAGTTGCGACTTGGCGAGCAACGCCTCCGGCGACTTGGGCTGCGCCTGGATCGCACGATCGATCTTCTGCTGCGCGTTGTTCAGGTCCGCCCGGGCGACCGCGAGGCGGGCATCGGCGAGCAGCGGCTCGACCGCGTTGGGCGCGACCTGTTCGGCGTCAGCGAACGATTTTGCGGCCTCATCGGGCTTGCGCAGGCCGATCTGGGCGTAGCCGCGCGCAACCAGGATGGCGGCGTCGAGCGTCGCGTCCTTGCCGTCCGGGCGGAGCGTTTGCAGCAGATCGTCGAACTTCGATTGCGCGAGCATGGCCTGGGCGAGCAACGGCACGGACTGATGCGGATCGAAGCCACGGTCACGCGCGGCGAGCGCCTCGCGTTCGGCCGCAACCGGGTCGCCGAGTTCGATCGCGACCTTGCCCAGCCAATAATGCGCCTCCGCATTCTGCGGATCGGACCGCACGGCATTGCGCAGGTCGATCTGGGCCGACTTCAGATCGCCCTTCTTGAGCGAATCCCGGGCGCTGGACAAGTAATCGGCATGGGCTGCGAGCGGCCATGCACCAAGCCATGCCCCCATCAGAATGCCGCCGAGTATCCTGTATCGCATGCCCTGAACCTCGATCGCTGTCAGCTTGCTGTTTCGGTGTCGGCCGCCGTGTCGGCCGGTTCGGCGAGTTTGCCCGGGTCGGTTTCCAGGCCATGGGCCTGCAGCAGGCCATAGAGGGTCGGGCGCGAGATGCCCAGCAGCCGCGCGGCGACGGAGAGCGTGTGGTTGCTGCGTGCCAGCGCGATCTGCAGCACCTCCCGTTCGGCGCGCAGGCGGGCGGCCCGCAGGTCGAGGTCGGGCGGCCCGACCTCGGCCTCGGCGAGTTCCAGGTCGACCGCGTCGATCATCCGCCGTTCCGCCATCACCACGGCGCGCTTCATGCGGTTCTCCAGCTCCCGCACGTTGCCCGGCCATTGATGCGCCATGAGCGCCGCGTTGGCCGCTTCGGTGAAGCCGCGGATGTTGCGGCCGAATTCCTGATTGAACCGGGTCAGGAAGAAGTTCGCCAGCAGCGTCACGTCCCCGCCGCGGTCGCGCAGCGGCGGGATGCGCACGGTGACGGCGTTCATCCGGTAGAACAGATCCTCGCGGAACAGGCCCTGGGCGATCTTGTCTTCCAGGCTGGCATTGGTCGCCGAGACGATGCGCACGTCCACCTGGATCTTCTGCCGGCCGCCGATGCGCTCGACGATCTGGTCCTGCAGGAAGCGCAGCAGCTTGACCTGCAGCGGATGCGGCAGGTCGCCGATTTCATCCAGGAACAGGGTGCCTTTATGGGCGCTTTCGATCTTGCCGATGGTCTGCTTCACCGCGCCGGTGAAGGCGCCGCGCTCATGGCCGAACAGCTCGCTTTCCAGCAGGTTCTCGGGAATGGCACCGCAGTTGATGGCGACGAAAGGCTGCTTGGCGCGCGGGCCCAACTCATGCAGGGCGGCGGCCAGGGCTTCCTTGCCGGTGCCGCTTTCGCCCAGCAGCAGGACCGGCACGTTGGTGGTGGCGAGCTTCTCGACGTCGCGACAGACCTTCAGCATGCCGGCGCTGGCGGTGACGATGCGCTCGATCGGCGACCGCGCCGGGGCGGCGGCGAGGCGGCGGTTCTCCTCCTCCAGGCGATGCAGGTTGAGGCTGCGCTCGATGATCGTGCGCAACACCTCGATCTCGACCGGTTTTTCACAGAAATCATAGGCGCCGATGGCGACGGCCTTCAGCGCGACCTTGCGGGCACCGTTGCCGGTGACGACGATCACCTTGGTCTGCGGTGCCAGGCGCTGCACGTCTTCCAGCGTGGCGAAGCCCTCGCTGACACCATCCGGGTCGGGCGGCAGGCCGAGGTCCAGGATCGCGACCGGCGGGTTTTCCTTCTTCACCAGGGCGATCGCCTGCTGGCGGGTGTTGGCGATCAGCACGTCGCAGGCCGGAAAAGCCCAGCGGTATTGCGAGCACAGGCCCTCGTCGTCCTCCACGATCAGCAGCTTCGGCTTGACGGCCATGGCGTGGGTCCCGTTCAGACGGCAGCGGGGAGGTCGGCGACGCTGCGCACGCGCGGCAACAGCAGGCGCATCGTCGTGCCGGAACCCGAACGGCTGAGCACCAGCAGGTCGCCGCCGGCCTCACGCAGCAGCTCGCGGGCCTGGTAGGCGCCGATGCCATGCCCGCTGGCCTTGGTGCTGGCAAACGGACGGAACAGTTGGTCGCGGACGAATTCCGGCGCCATGCCGGGGCCCTGGTCGACGATGTCGATCAGCACATTCAGTTCCTCATGCCGCAGGCGTACCTGGACCGGTTCGCCGCGGCCCGCCTCGATGGCGTTGTCCAGCAGATGGGTCACCACGGCATCAAACGCATCCGGATCGATGGCAACGCCGGCACCGGCGCCATCATCATTCAGCAGAACCGCCACACTACAGGTGAGTCGGGCCGCTTCCACGAGATCGGCCAGGCGATCGCCGGGTGTGATCAGTGCATGGCTGCGCTCCTGCCGATCCGCCTGCAACCGGGTCAGCAGGCGCGTGATCTTGCCCACCGAGGCCCGCACGGTCGCCAGCATGTCGCGCTGGAACTCCGGGTTATCGGCATGGACCTCCGCATTGGTGAGCAGCATGGACAACTGGCCGGACACGTTCTTTATGTCATGGATGACGAAAGCGAAGCGCTGACTGTATTCGCGCAATTGCAGGGTCTGCGACAGCACTTGTGCGGCTCGTTGCTCCGCAAGGCGGCTCGCGACTTCCCGGCCGATTACTCGTAGCAGGTCGAACACCTCCCGGTCCAGCTTGAACTGCGCGCGCGCCCGCGCCAGGACGACGAAGCCGATCAGGCTGCCGAAGTGATTGAGCGGCACGACGAGCCAGGTGCGCGGCAATTCCGCGAGGCAGGATGCGGCCTCCGGCATGGCCTCGAGCACGACGATCCACTCCCCGTCGCGGAACGCAGAGACCAGGGCATGGCCGGGCGGTACCGGCACGGTGCCGGCCGGCATGTTCCATGACCCGGCCCATTGGAAGGCGACCTCCTGCGGCGGCCGCACGAAAAGTGCACCGGCGGGACTGTCCACGACCTCGGCCACCGCGCGGATCGCCCGCCGGTGCAGGCCGGTATGGGCTTCGGGCGCGGTCAGCGTGTCGATGCAGCGCATCCACTCGCGACGGTAGTCGTAGCGATGGCTGAAGAAGTTATCGACGACGACGACGCGCAGACGAGAGCGGGCGCTGGCCGATGTGACCAGGACGGCCATCGTCAGGATCCCGGCGAACACGAGGGCGATCTCTGCGACATGCCCCCAGTCGGAGCCGGTGCGGCGGAATAGCTCGCCGGTGACGGCGAGGCTGAGCAGGAAGATGCCGCCGACAATCAGGGTGGCGCTGTGGAACACCACGTCGCGGGACACATGGATGTCGATTTTCCAGCGCCGGTTGCGGGCTGCGGTCAGCGCCAGCAGTGGCGCCACCAGGGCCGTGGCGGCGGCCCGCCCCTCGACCAGTCCGCGGGAGAACTGGCGATACAGCAAGCCGTCGGCGTAGAGCAGCATGTCGTAACAGAACAGGCCGCCGAGCGCGACGCAGAGCAGGTTGATGTGCCAGCGGCCTTCCGGCGGCGTGTTGAAGTAGAGGTTTTCGAGCAGCAGGACGTTGCAAACCGCGAAGCCGAGGCGCACGGCCGTGCCGGCCGACCAAAGCGACAGCCCCGACTGGTGGCTGAGCAGGTCGTACAACGGCAGCCCGCCGACCAGCAGGAGCGCGAGCAGACCCATCGTGACGAAGGCCTGCGTCAACTGGCGATGGACCTGAACCGATCGTCGGTACAGATGCAGGATGAACCCACACCACGCGACGGCTCGGGCGAGTTCGAGCCAGCCGGGCACACCTGTCAGTGGGGTGGGCCAGTCCCAGACGACCGCGGCAGCCCAGACGGCGGTCACGCCGCAGGCAGCGCCGAGCCACCGCCCCGACGCGCTCTGGCGCTGACGCAGCAGGATGATGCCGGCCAGCACGGCATAGATCGCGCTCACGGCGGCATGCAGGACGGCGATCGAGGGCAGGTCGAAGATCATGGCGCTGCTGCTGGCTCGCTTTGCGAAACCACGAATTTGACGGCGCCGGGTTGCCGCCCGCGTTGTGGGATGCCGGCGGTCAGCGGGCGCCTTCGCGAAACAGGACGACCCGAACGGTCGAAAGCAGGATCAGCAGATCGAGCAACAGGTTGCGGTTCTTCACGTAGTACAGGTCATAGGCCAGCTTCTCGCGGGCATCTTCCACTGAGGCGCCGTAGGGAAAATTGACCTGGGCCCAGCCCGTCAGGCCAGGCTTCACGCAGCTTCGCTCATGGTAGAACGGGATGATCCGGCACAGCTGTTCGACGAAATGCGGCCGCTCGGGGCGCGGGCCGATCATGCTCATTTCGCCACGCAACACATTAATGAGTTGTGGCAGCTCGTCGATCCGCATCGGGCGGATGATGCTGCCGATGCGGGTCACGCGCGGGTCCTGGCGCTGCGCCCAGCGCGGGTCGCCGCCGGCCTCGGCATCGACGGTCATGCTGCGGAACTTGAACACTGTGAACGGCACGCCACGCAGACCGGTACGCTTCTGGCGGTAGAACACCGGTCCGGGGCCTTCCAGCTTGATCAACAGGGCGGTGATCGCCATCAGAGGGCAGGCCAGCAGCAGGAGCAGCAAGCTTACCGCGATGTCGGTGGCGCGTTTCGCAGTCTGCCCAAGACGGGTCTGGTCAAAGCCGTCGGTGGTGATGAACCAGTTCGCATCGATGGTGTCGAGATCGATGCGGCCAAGGTGGTGTTCGTAGAATCGGGTGTCGTCGTAGACGCGGACGCCGCTGAGTTTGCTGCTGCGCAGGGCCTCCGCGACCGGACCGGACTCGGCCTGGTCGGCGAGCACGACTCCCCAGATGCGTTGTTCGCGCAGGGCCTGCGGGGTGAGCGACATGCGCTCGCCTCCGGCCAGGATCGGCTGGAAGCGCCAGAAGCGCCGGTTGCGCAGGGTTTCGCAGAGCCGCAGGGCGCGCGAACTGGTACCGACGACGAGCACACGGCGGGCGAACCGCGTGCGGTCCAGGACCCGACTGACGGCGAGGCGGGTCACGAGGATGCAGGCCAGCCAGGCGGTCAGCACGGCGGCGAGCCACAGCACGTCGGCACCGCTCAGCCCGAGATGGGTGCTCCCGATGATCAGCAACTCGGCTGGGAAGGCCGCGAGACCCGCGACCGTTGCATTGAGCAGCAGGCTGTTGCGGTCCACCAACGCTTCCGGCCGGTAGAGGCCGATGGTGGCCGCGATGGCGCCAATGGTGAGTGCGAGGATGGCGGCAAGATTGCTGCCATTAGCGAATAATCCCGCAGGCGCGGCAGAAAGGACAGTCGTCAGGCCGGGCACCATCAGCATGGCGTCGATCAGCAGAAAGGACAGCACCAACTCGAACAGGCCCAGCAGGGCCATTTCGGTGGTGACGTAGTGCGCGAGGATACGCGCCATAAAACTGTCCTCCCGACGATCAGAAAGACTGGATTCCAAAAAATCTGCCGCGGCTCGTGCAGCGGGCTCGCAACATTGTTACGAGGCTCGCCGGAACCCGGAGCTCCAGTAGCGTGAAATGAGACATCACGTTGTGCATAAATTTATATACGCCCTCGCCCCCGGTCAATCTTCCATATGAACCGTAACAAAATATATACATTGGACTGCCTGAGAGAGAGTTAGCATGATGGGATCGGAATCCGCCACTGGCATCATGCGCCACGATGTGTCGCCAGGAGGTCCGCGAATACTCAACCTGGACGGGAGGAGTTTCTACCAATACCCGTAAATGGCAGCTCTCCAGCCTGGATTTGTTTGCCCGGCCCCGCACGTGGTGCTATAGCCCGTATCACGAAGCGGAGAGCGGCTGCCACTACCGAATTGCCGGTTGCCGTTAGTGACGTGAGGCGTGTAGCTCAGTGGCAGAGCGCTGCCTTTACATGGCAGAGGAGGGGGTTCGATTCCTTCCGCGCCTACCAGGCGGCAAACCGCGCTGGATCATGTATTTGGGGTCGATGTGAATCTCATCCGGCGAGCTATTCCGTGCTGCTTATTATTGGGAACCCTCATGGCGATCGGTGCATGCTCCGGCTCCGCCGCCGACAAGCCCGCGCTGGCCGCGACAGCCAAGCCGTCCCAGGAGAAAGTGTCGGAAGATTACGTCATCGGCGCCGGCGATAGCCTCAGCGTGTTCGTCTACCGCAATCCCGACCTCAGCGAGCCCGGCGTCGCAGTGCGGCCGGACGGGCGGATTTCCGTGCCGCTGATCGAGGACATCGTCGCAGCAGGCAAGACACCGACCCAGTTGGCCCGCGAGATCGAAGAGCGCCTCAAAAAATATATCCAGGACCCGAACGTCACCGTCATCGTGCGCGGGTTCGTCGGGCCGCCCGACCGCCAGGTGCGGGTGATCGGCGAAGCGTCCGATCCGCAGGCGATCCCCTACCGCGAGCGCATGACCCTGCTCGACGTGATGATCGCGACCAAGGGCCTGACAAAATATGCCGCCGGCAACCGCGCAATGATCGTGCGCCTGGATGCCGCCGGCAAGCAGCACTCCATCCCCGTCCATCTCAACGATCTCATCAAGGATGGCGATATCAGCCAGAACGTCGAGATGCAGCCTGGCGATACCCTCATCATCCCACAATCCTGGTTCTGAAAGGGCGGAACGATCATGGACTCCATGCGCGCCTTGCTCTCCCAGTACCTGCGCGCCGCATGGCGCCGCCGCTGGCTCGGGGTCGTCGTCGCCTGGCTGGTGTGCGGTGCCGGCTGGGTGGGGGTCTACCTGATTCCCAACCAATATGAATCCACCGCGCGGCTGTTCGTCGATGCCGATGCGATCCTGACGCCGCTGCTGCGCGGCCTGGCGGCCGATTCCGCACCGACGACCCAACTCGAAATCCTGCAACGCACCCTGCTGAGCCGGCCGAACCTCGAAAAGCTCGTCTCCAAGACCGACCTCGACCTGACACTGAACGGGCCATCCGACCGCGAGCGGCTGCTCTCCCGCCTGGCCGGCGACGTCAAGGTCACGCCGCAGACCAAGAACCTGTTCACCATCACCTACCGCGACAAGAGCCCGAAACTCGCGCACGACGTCGTGCAGACGCTGCTGACCATCTTCGTCGAGAGCGCGACCGGCTCCAACCGCACCGACATGGAGAACGCGCGCCGCTTCCTGGAACACCAGATCTCGTCCTACGAGCAGCAGTTGCGCGGCGCGGAGAAGCGACGGGCCGACTTCCGGGCGCGCTATATCGAGGTGCTGCCGAACGACACCAACCCGAACGTCCCGGCCCTGGAAGGCGCCCGCAACCAGGCCCAGGCCCTGGAAGGCAGGTTGCAGGACGCGCTGATCGCCCGCGATGCCCTGAAGCAGGAAGTCGAGGCAACGCCGCCGATGGTGGTGGTCGAGACCGGACCGGGACAGGGTATCGGCGCGAACGGCCTGCCTGTCGCGGTGCCGAAGACCCGGCTGCAGGAGGCAGAGGACCAGCTCCGCATGCTGCTGCTGCGCGACACCGAGAATCATCCGGACGTGATCGCCCAGCGCAAGCTGATCGAATCGCTGAAGGCTGCCCCGCCCGAGAACGCCGGGCCGGCGAGGGCCACGTCTGCCGCATCCGCCGTCGCCGCCGCCTCGACCGCCGCGGGCAGGGATGCGTCCAATAATACCATGAAGCGATCGGTGCCGAACCAGATCTATGACCAGCTCAAGGTCAAGCTGATCGATGCCGACACCCAGTTGATATCATTGCAGCGCCAGCGCGACGAGGCCGTGCGCTACCGTGACAAGCTTGAGAAGATCCAGCGTGAGCAGCCGGGGCTGCTGGCCGAGTACCAGAACATGGACCGCGACTACTCCGTGCTGCGGCGTAACTACGAAGAACTGCTGAGCCGCCTGCAGTCCGCGAATATCGCCCAGGCCGCCGATACCCAGGCGGACAAGGTGAAGCTGCAGATCATCGATCCGCCGGAAGTGCCGCGCCTGCCGGCAGCGCCCAATCGATTGCTGCTGATCACCGGCGTGCTGCTGGGCGGCCTCGTCGCCGGGGCCGGCACGACAGTGCTGTTCGGCCAGCTCGACCGTTCGTTCTCGACAGTGGACGAACTGCGCAGCCTCGGGCTGCCCGTGCTGGGTGGCATTTCGGTGCTGGGCCTGCTGCCGCTGCGCCAACGGCTGATGACAGTGGCGCGTTTCGGGGCGGCGGTGGCTGTGCTTGTGGGGGTTTACGGTGGGCTGATGGTGCATGTTCTTCGTTCCGCGGCGCTAATCTGAATGGCCGACCAGACCCAGAAGAGCTCCCACCTGGTGGAGCGCGTCACCGAACGGCTGCTCCGTTCGGGGGCGCTGGAGGAGTCCGCAGCGCATCTGCTCGATGGCGCTCCCAAGCCGCCGACGCCGTCGCAACCCAACGATGACGCGGCAACCGCTGCAACCGCTCCGGTGCCGCCCGCGGCCGTGGACAGCATGGCGGTCTCCGCTGCGGCCGCTGCTTCTGGCCGGCCAGTCACCGCCGAACCGCTCGCCCGGCCCGCCATCGCCACCGGCGCGTTCGAGCGCATGCCGCCAGACCTGGTGCAGGCGCCGCACTCGATCGACGCGGTGGCGCTGGAGCGCAGCGGCATGGTCGACTGGTCGCGCACCCGCAGCCGCATCTCGGAGGAATTCCGCCTGGTGCAGCGCCAGATCCTGCGCACCGCCTTCGGCGCGGGCGCGGAACCAGGGTTCTCCAACCTGCTGATGGTGACCAGCGCCCGCCCCGGCGAGGGCAAGAGCTTCACCTCGATCAATCTCGCCGGCAGCATCGCGCGCCAGGGCGACCATTCCGTCCTGCTGATCGACACCGACTCCAAGCGCGATTCGTTCTGCTATTCCCTCGGCCTGGCGGAATCGCGCGGGCTGCTCGACCTGGTCGCCAACCCGAAGCTTGATCCCGCCCCCCTGATCGTCAAGACGCCGATCGAGCGCCTGTCGATCCTCCCGGTCGGGCGCGAACGCGAACGCAGCGCCGAACTGTTCTCCACCAAGGAAATGACGCGACTGATCCAGAGCCTCGGGCGGCGCTACGCCGACCGGCTGCTGATCCTGGACGCCCCGCCCTGCCTGTCCACCTCCGACCCGGCGGTGCTCGCGCCGGTCGTCGGCCAGATCATGTTCGTCGTGGAGGCAGATCGCACCCAGCGCGACGAGGTCGAGGCCTCGCTCGACCTGATCCAGGCCTGTCCGACCATCACCCTGGTCCTGAACAAGCAGCAAATCTCTTCCCGCTACACGTTCGGCGCCTACTCCTCCTACTACTCGTCCTGACACGGCATCGGGCCGAACCGATGACAGGTGTGCGCGTGCCGGCCTGCCGAACCGGGCGCATGGTCGGCCTGGCGGTCGCCGGCTGGCTGGTCCACGCCGGCGGGGCGGCCGCCTTTCCGCTGCTCGAGCCGACCAACGCCGACACGGGTGCCACTGCCACGGGCGGCGGCGGCGAACTGGCGGCCCCCGACGCCCAGGACCTGCGCCATCAGCTCCAACTGGCCAACGGCCTGGCAGCCCCACCCGGCGGCGGCTGGACGATCGTGCCGCGCCTCGACGTGCAGGAGGCCCTGAACGACAACGTCTTCCAGGTGCACAGCCCGCGGCGCGCCGACCTGACGACGTATATATCCCCCGGAATCGCGATCGCCGGCGAGACGTCGCATCTGCAGCTCACGGTGAACTATTCGCCCACCCTGGAAATGTTCATGGTGAACGGTTCGCAGAACGCGCTGACCCAGCAGCTCAATGCGACCGGCCTGCTGACGCTGATCCCGGACCGGTTGTACGTGGACCTGCGCGCGATCGCCGGGGTGCAGGCGACCAGCGGCCTGCTGGGCGGCTACGGCACCCTGGGCAGTGCCGGCACCGCGGCCGTGTCGCTGGGCGGGCTCAACGGCGTTTCCGGCAACGGCCTCGGCCTGACCAAGAGCAACCGGACCCAGACCATGAGCGCCGGCATCTCCCCCTATGTCGTCGGCCGGCTCGGCAGCTACGGCGACTATCGGATCGGCGCCTCGCTCGATGTCTCGCATCTGGACAACGCGAACGGCTTCGCGGTGCTGCCGCTCGCCGGCGGAGGCACGTCCCCGCAGACCCTGGTGACCACGCAGCAGGTCGCCCATTTCAGCAGCGGCGACTATCTAACTGCCTTCCAGGACGCGGTGGACGTCAACTTCAGCCAGTCCAACACCACCTACGAGCAAGGGACCAACGGCGCGATCGGCGCAGCGCTGCTGACCGGCACCAACGCCTCGCAGAGCGAAACCGCCAGCGACCAACTGACCTGGCACTACGATCAGGCGATCGCGCTGTTCGCCTCCCTGGGCTGGGAAAATATCCGCTACTCGGGCTCAAACGGGCTCAATGTGAATGACGCGACCTGGAGCGTCGGGGCGACCCTGACCCCGAACCCGGACAGTTACCTCACCGTGAGCTACGGCCACCAGCAAGGCGCCGACTCATTGACCGTGAATGCGCATTACCTCGCGACGGCACGCACGGTGATCTCGGCGAACTATGGCAGCACGGTCGGCACGCAGTTGCAGAACCTGCAGCGCCAGCTCGACCTCGCGACCGCCAACGGCAATGGCGGGCTGGTCAACCGCCAGACCGGGGGCCCGCTGTTCAACAGCAACAACCTGCTGAACGTCCAGCCAGGCGTCTACCGGTTCAACACCCTGTCGCTCAACACCTCGACCACGCTCGACCGCGACAACATTTCGCTCGGCGTCAGCTACACCCAGCAGAGCGGCGTCGGTTCGGGCCAGTTCTCGGGGACCTCGACCACCGGTGGAACCGCCACCGCGCAATGGATCCACTCGCTCACCCCGGTCATGACACTGAGCGGGGCGCTGTCCTATTCCCGGCAGGACTACGCCGGCGGCGGCGGCCTGGTGCAATCTGTTTCGGCAAGCGCCGTCCTGCAGTATATCCTGAGCGAGACGCTTTCCACATCGCTCCGCTACGTATTTTCCAACCAGATGTCGTCGGTTCCGAGCCAGAGCCTGTACCAGGACCTCCTTATCGCCGGCTTCACCAAACAGTTCTGACCGGGCACCGTGTACGAGAAATTTTACCGTTTTACGGGCATACCGTTCCTGCTGACCCCCGACAGCCGCTTCTTCTTCGGCTCTGCGGGCCACAGCCGCGCGATCGCGCATCTGGTCTACGGCCTGGCACAGCAGGAAGGCTTCATCGTCATCACCGGGGAGGTGGGCGCGGTCAAGACCACGCTGGTCGAGCAGGCCTGGTCGCAGCTCGACCGCAACACCTACGTCATGGCGCGCATCGTCACCACGCAGGTGTCGGGCGACGACCTGCTGCGCCTGGTCATGGCCAATTTCGGCGTCGGCGACACGCCCGGCACCGACAAGGCGACGCTTTTGCGCCGGTTCGAGCATTTCGTGCGCGACCAGCTCCTGGCCGGGCGGCGCTGCGTGCTGGTGGTGGATGAGGTGCAGAACCTCTCGCTCGCGGCGCTCGAGGAGCTGCGGATGCTGTCCAACATCACGATCGACGGGCGCGCCTCCGTGCAGACCATCCTGCTGGGCCAGCCGCAATTCCGCCCGGTCCTGGCCAGTCGCGACGTCGAGCAGCTCCGCCAGCGGGTGCTGGCGTCCTACCATCTCGGCCCGCTGACCGAGGCGGAAACGCGCGGCTATATCGAGCATCGCCTCAAGACGGTTGGCTGGGCCGGCGCCCCGCATTGGCAGGACGAGGCATTTGCCGCCGTCTATCAGCACACCGGCGGCATACCGCGACGGATCAACACGCTTTGCTCGCGCGTGCTGCTGTATGGCGCACTGGAGGAGGCGCACGAGATCACCACCCAGATGGTGGACATGACGGCGGGCGAGCTGAACCAGGACCTTGGAGCCGGGTCGGCTTCGGCGCCGGTTCCCCCGTCTGCGGCGGACCAGGGCCTGTCGGGTGGGAGCGAACATCTGGCGCTCCTGCGCCGGGTGGAGGCGCTGGAGCAAGGGGCCGCACGACACGAACGTGTGGTGCGCCGCCTGCTGGACCTGCTGAACGCCACGACGGAGCGCGGATGACCGCCCTGCCGGTGAACGCCATGACAGTCGACGTGGAGGACTATTTCCAGGTCCAGGCCTTCGCGCATGTCATCCCACGCAGCGCCTGGAACGGGTTCGCATCGCGCGTCGAGGCCAACACCGATCGCATCCTGGCCCAGTTCGATGCGGCCGGCGTGCACGCGACCTTCTTCACCCTCGGTTGTATCGCCCAGCGCCATCCCGCCTTGGTACGCCGCATCGTCGCCGCCGGCCATGAGCTGGCGAGCCATGGCTGGGACCACACGCGCGCCGACAGCCAGGACCCCGAGGCGTTCCGCACCGACGTCACGCGCACGCGCGCCTTGCTGGAAGACCTCGGCGGCGTGCCGGTGGCGGGCTACCGCGCCGCCACCTTCTCGATCGGGGCACGCAATTTATGGGCGTTTCGGGTGCTGCAGGAGGCAGGGTATCGCTACTCGTCCTCGGTCAACCCGATCGCCCACGACCTCTACGGCATGCCGGACGCCCCGCGGACCCCGTTCCGGCCGGATGGCGGCACGCTGTGGGAAATCCCGATGACCACCGTGCGCGCGTTCGGCCGCAACTGGCCCTGTTCCGGCGGCGGCTATTTCCGCCTGCTGCCCGACGGGCTGTACCGCGCCGGCCTGAACCACGTGAACCGCCGGGAGCAGCGGCCCGGCATCTTCTATTTCCATCCGTGGGAGGTCGATCCCGGCCAGCCACGCATCGCCGGCTGCGGCTGGAAGTCGCGCATCCGCCACTACACCAACCTCGCGCGCATGGCGCCTTCGCTCGACCGGCTGCTGCGCGATTTCCGATGGGACCGCATGGACCGGGCGTTTGCGGCGGTCATCGACGCGCCTCCTGCCGCCGCCGCCGCCTGAGCATCCGCCCATGTCCCTGACACTTCGCCCGCTCGATGCCGCTAGCGCGCCCGCCTGGGATGCCTTCGTCGCCGCCATGCCGAACGGGACGTTCTTCCACCGTGCCGCCTGGGCGCGGGTGATCGAGGCCGCCTTCCGCCATCGCACCTTCTACACCTACGCCGAACGCGACGGTGCCATCACGGGCGTCCTGCCGCTGGCGCAGGTCAAGACGCTGCTGTTCGGCAATACCCTCGTCTCGGTGCCGTTCTGCGTCTATGGCGGTCCGCTCGCCGCCGACACCGAAACGCGCGCCGCGCTGGAGGCGCATGCCGCCGACCTGCTGGCCAGGACCGGCGCCGGCGCGGTGGAGTTCCGCGAGCGCGAGGCGGTCGACAGCGACTGGGCCGTCCGATCGGACCTGTATGTGACCTTCCGCAAGCCGATCGAGGGCGATTCCGACCGCAACATGAAGGCCATCCCGCGCAAGCAGCGGGCCATGGTGCGCAAGGGCATCCAGAACGGGCTGACCTCGGTGGCAAACCAGGACGTCGGCACGTTGCACCGGATCTACGCCGAGAGCGTGCGCAACCTTGGCACCCCCGTCTTCGCCCGGCGCTACT
This sequence comes from Acetobacteraceae bacterium, assembly GCA_031291795.1. Lineage (GTDB taxonomy): Bacteria > Pseudomonadota > Alphaproteobacteria > Acetobacterales > Acetobacteraceae > Rhodopila. Next base: position 18,629 of record JARLIJ010000289.1, read on the forward strand.
TCGCCATCCTGCTGGAGGTATTCCACGACTGCGCCGACGTCGTCACGATCCTGGACGGCGAGCAGCCGATCGCGTCGGTAATGAACTTCTACGATCGCGACGAGGTGCTGCCGTATTACGGCGGCGGCACGTTCGCGGCCCGCCAGCGCGCCGGCAACGATTTCATGTACTGGGAGGTGATGCGGCGCGCGGCCGAACGCGGCTATCGGCTGTTCGATTTCGGCCGCAGCAAGCGCGGCACCGGTGCCTTCTCGTTCAAGCACAACTGGGGCTTCGAGCCGGCGCCGCTGCAATACCGCTTCCGGCTGGCGCCCGGTGCCGCGATCCCCGACCACAACCCGATGAACCCGAAATACCGGCTGTTCATCGCCGGCTGGAAGAAGCTGCCGTTGCCGGTTGCCAACATCCTGGGGCCCCCGATCGTCCGCGGCCTCGGATGAGCCGGCCGAACCTGTTGTTCCTGACCCAGCGGCTGCCGTATCCGCCGATCAAGGGCGAGAAGATCCGTCCGCTCCAGATCCTGCACTATCTGCGGCAGTGGTACGACGTCCATCTCGGCTGCCTGATCGACGATCCGGCCGACTGGCAGCATGCCGACACGATCCGCGCGCTGTGCCGCGACACGCATATCGCCGGCATGAACCCGAAGCTGGCGCGGCTGCTGTGCCTGCGTGGGCTGCTGACGGGCGAATCGCTCAGCGTCGTGTTCTTCCGCGATCGCGGCCTGCAAGCCTGGGTGCGCCAGGTCGTCGAGCGGGTGCGCCCGGAGGTGGTGTTCGTCAATTCCTCCAACATGGCGCCGTATGTCCTTGATCTGCCACGGACCGGCATGCGCGTCGTCGACCTGGCAGACGTCGATTCCGAGAAATGGCGGGCCTATGCCGACGCCGCCCGGGGACCGATGCGCTGGGTCTATCGCCGCGAATGGCGCTGCGTCGCGGCGCTTGAACGACGGATCGCCGAGGAGTGCGACCTGGCAAGTTTCGTCTCCGACGCCGAGGCGGCGCTGTTCACCGCGCTGGCGCCGGCCCGCGCCCACAAGATCCGTGGCGTGAGCAGTGGAGTCGATTTTCGTTATTTCGATCCCGCGCCGGGTTATCCTGCCGTGTATAATGCAGCCCTGCCGACATTCGTATTCACCGGAACGATGGATTACCCACCCAATGTCGACGCGGTGACCTGGTTCGCCACCGATCTGTTGCCGCTGATCCGCCAGCGTCACGCCGAAGCCCGGTTCTACGTGGTCGGCGCCAACCCCGTGCCGGCGGTGCAGGCCTTGGCGCGCCTCCCCGGCGTGCACGTAACGGGGCGCGTGCCGGACGTGCGGCCCTATCTCGCCCACGCAACGGCGGGCGTGGCGCCGATGCGCATCGCGCGCGGCATCCAGAACAAGGTGCTTGAGGCCATGGCGATGGGCAAGGCGGTCATCGCCACACCGGGCGCGCTGGAGGGGATCGAGGCCGAACCCGGCCGCGACCTGATCCTGGCACAGGATGCCACCGGAATTGCGGCTGCCGCCTGCCGGATGATCGAGCAACCGGGGGAGGCCGCCGCAATCGGCACCGCCGCCCGGCGCCTCGTCGTGGAACGCTACGACTGGCCGGTCCGCCTGGCGCGCTACGACGACATCCTGCGGCCGGGAGCCAGGGCATGAGCCCGAAGGTGCACCAGTGAGCAGCAATACGATCGCCCAGCCCGCGCTGGCCGAGACCTGGCACGACCTGCGGGGCCCGGCGGCGGCGCTGGGCTTCGGGCTGCTGCTGCTGGGCGGGCTGTTTCAGGCCGAGATCGAGGCGGCCGTGCGGATCTGGAACACGTCGACCGCCTACAACCATTGCTTCCTGGTGATCCCGATCGCCGGCTACCTGGTCTGGGACCGGCGCGAGGCGTTGCGTGGACTGACGGCGCATCCGCTGCCCTGGGCGGCGCTGCTCGCCCTCCCCCTCGCCGCCGTCTGGCTGATCGCCGAACGGCTCGGGATCATGGAAGGACGGCAGCTTGTCCTGATCACCCTGGTCCAGGTGCTGGTGCTGGCCGTGCTGGGCTGGCGTGCCTGGTGGGTCCTGTCCGGGCCGCTGCTGTACCTCTACTTCCTGGTCCCGTTCGGCGAGTTCATGGTGCCGAAACTGCAGGACGTCACGACGGTGTTCGTCCGGCACGGCCTCGATCTGCTGCAGATCCCCGCCTATATCGACGGCTATGTCATTGAAATCCCGGAAGGGACGTTCTTCATCGCCGAGGCGTGTGCCGGCCTGCGCTTTCTGATCGCCTCGATCGCCTTCGGCTGCCTGTACGCGCTGATGATGTATCGCAGCCCCGGCCGGCGCGCCGCCTTCATCGCAGTCTCGATCGTCATCCCGGTCATCGCCAATGGTCTCCGCGCGCTCGGGATCGTCTGGCTGGGGCATGTGATCGGCAGCGCGCAGGCAGCCGCGGCGGATCACATCATCTATGGCTGGATCTTCTTCTCGATCGTCATCCTGCTGCTGATCCTAGTCGGGCTGCCATTCCGCCAGGACGATCACCCCGAGGCGCCACCGCTGCACGACCGAGCGCCGGTGGCCGCGCCGCTGCGTGGCGCACTCATCGCGGCGCTGGCGCTGGCGCTGCTGGCTGCCGCCGGACCGGGGACGGCGCAGGCGATCGACCGCGGCGCGGCGGCAGGGCAGACGGCACTGCGTCCGTTCGACCTCGGGCCGGCTTGCCGGACGGTGTCGTCACACGCCGAACCATCGCCGATTGAAGGCGGGCAATTGCTGGTGCAGCGCATAGCCTGCGGCGACATGACGCTGGAACTGCGGGTCGCGCGCTTCTCGCCCCGCAGCACGGCCGCCCCGCTGCTGGCCGCGCGCCGGCGGCTGACACGCACGGAATCCGCCGACGAGGCCATGATCGCGACCACGCGCGGCGCCGGCGACGCGCCGCCGCAATGGCGTGTGGTCCAGGTGTCGGAGCCGGCCTTCGCCATCGCATCGGCCTTGTGGGTCGATGGCCAACCGGCCGGCGCCGGCCTGGCGATGCGGCTGCGCATGGCCTGGCACAGCTTGGCCGGCGGCCTCCTGTCGCCGGTGGTCGTCGCCGTCACGCCGGTGGTGGACTGGGCCGCCCTCGACGTGCCGGCTCAGCGCGCGGCCGTTTCGCGCCTGACCGAATTCCTGCAGGCGGACGGCACGATCGGCGCCCAGGCCCAGGTCGCATCCCAGGCCACATCCCAGGCGCAGTAGCCGCTCAGGGCGCCACGGCCCCTGCCCCCTCCAGCGGCGTGACCAGCCCGTTCAGGCGGTTGGCGGACAGCGCGGCCGGGGTGCCGGTCCGGTTGCGGACGAACACCGTCGGCGCATCGAGGGCATTGGTGAAGACGTTGTCGCGGACAATCACCACCCCGGTGGGGTTGCCGGCGCCCTCCTCCCCCAGGGAAATGGCGGTCTCGGTGTTCTGGGTGAGCTGGCCCTTTTGCAGCACGTTGTCCTGGATCAGCACATTGCCGCCGTCCGGCACGTCGATCAGGTAGCTGGCGGTGCCCTCCGCGCCATCCTCGATGCGGTTCCCGACCACGACCGTGGCGCGGGCACGGGATTTTATGTGATGCCCGACCCGGGTGTCGGCGAACACGCAGCGCTCGACGCGCAGCAGCGCGATCGCCTGACCGGCATAGATGCCGTGGGCGCAGGCCCCCTCGCAGCTGCCGTTGCCGCGGAATTCGCTGTCGGTCACCACCAGGGCGCTGTCCGCGTGGCCACCGGCCAGGATGCCGTTCTCATTGTCGAGGAAACGGCTGCGCGTGACGCTGAGGTCGTCGCCGAACACACGGATGCCGGCGCCGTTGTGCTCGCTGTCGCGGGCGCCGCGGAAGGTCAGGCCGCTGATCCCGCTGCCGACCACCACGAACAACCCCTTGTCGAGGCAGGACGGCCCGGTAATCGTCGCCCCGCCGTCGAGCCCGACAATGGTCACGCGCGGGGCCAGCCAGACCGCGCAATCGGCATAGGTGCCTGCCGCGATCTCGATCCGATCGCCGGCCCGCGCCACCAGGGCGGCCTGACTCGGGACCTGCAGGGCATGAGCGGGGCCGACCGACAGGGTGCGGGCGGTGGCTGCGGGCACGACGGCGAGGCTGCCGAGGATTGCGGCTGCGAAAGGGAGTGCGCTATGGCGAGTGCCGCGATGTCGGAAACCAGCAAGCCGTGTCATGCGCCAGCAGTCGCGGTCCGCGCGCCGGGAGTCAAGGCAGACGCCATGGCGCAGCGGAACGTCCGGCCCCCGCTTGTCATGCATGTTTTCCCGACCTTCGCGGTCGGCGGCGCCCAGGCGCGCTTCACCGCCCTGGCGAACCGGTTCGGCAGGGATTACCGCCATGTCGTGGTGGCGCTGGACGGGGAAACGGCGGCGCGCGAGCGGCTGATCCCCGACCTCGACGTCCAGTTCCCGGCGGTGGCGGCCCCGAAAGGCGCGATGTTCGCCAATGCGCGGCAGTTCCGCGGGCTGCTGCGGGCGTGGCAGCCGGACGTGCTGGTGACCTGCAACTGGGGCGCGATCGAGTTCGCGCTGGCCAACCTGCTGCCGCTGGTGCGCCACATCCACGTCGAGGATGGGTTCGGACCGGAGGAGCGGTCGGTGCAGATCCGCCGTCGTGTACTGATGCGCCGGCTCGCACTGTGGCGGAGCACCGTGGTGCTGCCGTCGCGCACGCTGGAGCGGATCGCGACGGACATCTGGCATCTGAAGCATGTGCGCTACGTGCCGAACGGCATCGACCTCACGCGGTTCGGGGTGGCGCCGGTGCGCGACGGCGGGGAGATCGTGATCGGCACCGTGGCAGCGCTTCGGCAGGAGAAGAACCTCGCCCGCCTCATCGCCGCCTTCGCGCGGGTGGCGGCGCGGCCGCTGCCCGCGGGATTGCGGCCCGCGGGATCGGCACCGAGGGGATTGGCGCCGG